>CAYZFR010000098.1:0-1435 GCA_964477875.1 uncultured Myxococcales bacterium | reverse complement strand
GGGCCGGGCTCAGCCCGGACCGGGACCCCAGGTCCAGCCTCAGGCCAAGATGATCGTCCCGTCTCCTTCGGACTCGACGTTGGTGGCGGCGCCGATGTCGGCGACCACTCCGTGACCAAGAAGGACGGCGTTGTAGAAGTCGATGCAGTTCATCTTGCGATCGGTGAAGAAGCCGGAAGCGAATTTCCGGCCGCCGCCCGCCACGGCGTGGAAGGCGTTGCTCTTGCTGTGATTCCAGCCGTATTCGGTTCCGATCACGACGGTGGTGTTGTCGAGGACCGTCTTCCCATTCGACTCCAGATGATTGGGGTCGTCGAGCTGCTTTAGGAAGTAGGCGATGTTCGATTGAGCGAAGTGCTGGTACAGCTCCGCCTCGTCACGCTGGTTGCCGTGGAAGTAGCTGTCGTGCTGGGAGCTACCCGGAAACTCGGTGCTGCGCCCGAGGGCCTGGTAGCGCCCGCGAAGGTTCGTATGGCCGCCGGCCGACTCGAACATCAGGTTGCCGAAGCGGACCGCGTCGCAGCGAAGCGCCGCCACCCACAGGTCGGCGTGGAGGCGAAAGACCTTCTGGTAGTCCTGCCAGTGAATCTCGGGCGCCGCGCCTCCCGTGCCATAGGTGAAACGGTCGTAATCGGCGCCGACGTCGGGATCCGAAGGCGCCATCATCGAGCACTGCGCCGGCCCGGTGGGCTCGTCGACCGGACTCGAGATCTCGTCGGCGGGTGCGAGCTGAGTCTCGATCTCTCGAATCGACTGCAGGTGCTGATCGAGCTTCGTCTTGCTCGCCGGCCCGAGGGGGGAGGCGCCGCCCTTCAGGTCCCGGATCTGGTCCATGACCGTGTCGAGGACCGAGCGCCGCAGTCGAAGCGCCCTGCGCTCCGCCTCCTGCTCGCCAGACCCTCCACCGACCCGGCCAAAGACCTGGTCGAAGACGTCGGAGGGCCGCTTGACCGGTGGCCGGGGCGAGCCATCGGGGTTGTAGACGCGCTGGGCCTGCGCGTCACAGGCTCCCCGCCGCCACCAGATCCCCGAGACGAGGGTGGCCGCGGTTGGATCCTTCTCTCGGCGGAGGCGTTGATCGATGGAGGGCCCGCCGGCGATGTTCACGCTGGACTGCTCCTCGCCCACGAACACGACGGTCGACGTGTTGCAGTGCGCCCCTCCGGTCCTGCCCTGCCCGACCTCGACCGAGCACATGGCCATCTTGGCGGCGAGTCCCGCATAGGGCTCCAGGGCCCCCGAGAAGTCCCGCTGCCAGGCCGGGTCGAGGCCGAGCCCGAAGAACACGGTGACCAATCGCTCCGGCGTGCCGGCCGGCTGGGCCCGTGCCGGTCGAGCTCGGGTCAT
Organism: uncultured Myxococcales bacterium; assembly: GCA_964477875.1. GTDB lineage: Bacteria > Myxococcota > Kuafuiibacteriia > Kuafuiibacteriales > Kuafuiibacteriaceae > Kuafuiihalomonas. The sequence continues at coordinate 88 of CAYZFR010000098.1, read as the reverse complement.
CTCTTCGAGAAAGGGCAAACCGATGGCGACCGTGCCGGCCCCAGATCGGAAGAGCGTCGTGTAGGGAAAGAGTGTAGATCTCGGTGGT
>CAYZFR010000097.1:0-14446 GCA_964477875.1 uncultured Myxococcales bacterium | reverse complement strand
GGGTCGATGCTCAGCGCGCGGCCGCTTCGGTCGAGGGTGGCGACGGCTACCGTGAGGGCTTCGGCGTCGCTGCGCAGGTCGAGGCCGGGGAAGGCTCGGGAGACCGCGTTGACCAGGGGCAGCTGGTGCTCGGTCTCGCGGCAGACCAAGGCAACGGCCAGCTTCTTGGGCGAGCCGGGGTGCTTGGCCGCCCACCGGGTCACCGCCTCTGGTCGGGCAGGGTGGTTGTGCCGGCCGGCTTCGCTGGGGAGCACGAGCAGGCCGAGGAGGCTGGGCTTTTCGACCTGCGTCAGGGTCCACGCGAGCGCGCCCAGGGGCCCGGCCTCGACCCGAGCCCCGAGGGCGTCGGCTACCGCTCCCAGGCCGGCCGGGAGGGCCTTCAGCTTTCCCGAGCGGAGCAGGTCTTCGGGGACGACGACGAGGAGCTGGTCGGCGCCCTTCAGCGCCGACGTGAGATCTTTGGCGAGTTGCACGCTGGTCATGCCGAGAAAGTATGCACGGTTGCGCGAACCCCCGATAGGCCCGATTGACGTGGTGCCGGCGGGCTTCGGGTCCCATGATGCCGCCATGAGCGAGTTGGAGCTCGAGGCGTTCGAAACGCAGGTCGAGCTGCGCCCGATGACCCTGGACGACTTCGAAGAGCTCGTCGCCCTTCAGTTGAAGTGCTTCCCGGGCATGGAGCCGTGGACCCGAGGCCACATCGAGAGCCAGCAGGCCCACTTTCCGGAGGGCCAGCTGCTCGTCACCGTCGACGACCGCATCGTCGCCTCCAGCAGCAGCCTCATCGTGGACACCGACCACTACGAGGACTGGCAGGACTGGAAAGAGATCTCGGACAACGGCTACATTCGCAACCACGACGAGGACGGCGACGCCTTGTACGGGATCGAGATCATGGTCGATCCGCAGATGCGGGGCCTCAAGCTGGCACGCCGCCTCTACGACGCGCGCAAGGCTCTGGTGCGGGAACGTAACCTGCGTTCGATCATCATCGGTGGCCGTATTCCGGGCTACGGCAAGTACGCCGACGAGATGAGCGCCCGCGAGTACGTGGAGAAGGTCATGGACAAGAAGCTCTTCGACCCGGTGCTGACCGCGCAGCTCGCCAACGGCTTCGTCCTCCGGCGCCTGATCCCGAACTATCTCCCGAGCGACAGCGAGTCCCGAGGTTATGCAACCTTCTGCGCCTGGGAAAATCTCGACTACGAGCGACCCCAAGCTCGTCGTTTTCAGGCGGTGTCCAACACCAGGCTCTGTCTGGTGCAGTACATGATGAGGCCCATCGACTACTTCGAGAACTTCCGGGCTCAGGTCGAATACTTCGTGGACAGCGCCAGCGACTACAAGTCGGACTTCGTCGTGTTTCCGGAGCTGATGACCACCCAGCTCCTCGCCACCTTCCGGGGTGACCGGCCGGCGGAGGCGGTCCGCAAGCTGGCCTCCTACACGCCCAAGTACCTGGAGACGATGCGGGACCTGGCGGTGCGCTACGACGTCAACATCGTGGGCGGCAGCCAGTTCACGGTGGAGGACGGCGATCTCTACAACGTTGCCTACCTGTTCCGCCGCGACGGGACGATCGACAAGCAATACAAGATCCATCCGACCCCCTCGGAGCGGAAGTGGTGGGGCGTGGTCGGCGGCGACCAGGTGCGGGCGCTTCGGACCGACCGGGGCAAGGTCGCCCTGCTGATCGGCTACGACATCCAGTTCCCCGAGCTGGCTCGGGTGGCTAGAGAGCGCGGGGCCCAGATGATCTTCTGCCCCTACGCCGCCGACGAGCGGCACAGCTTCCTGGCCATCCGAAACTGCGCCCAGGCCCGGGCGATCGAGAACCACCAGTACGTAGCCATCGTCGGCTCCACCGGGACCCTCCCTTTCGTGGACAACGCCGACGTCCACTACGCCCAGTCTGGGATCTACACGCCTTCGGACTTCGCCTTCGCTCGGGACGGAATCGCCGCCGAGTCGTCCCCGAACACCGAGGACGTGCTGTTCCAGGACATCGACACCGCGCTCTTGCGCCGCTCGGTGGCCACCGGCTCGGCCCGAACCTGGCTCGACCGCCGCACCGAGCTTTACCGCATCGAAAGCGACCTCTGACCTCGTCAGGGGCGCCCCTCGGCCGACCCAGGGCAGGGCCGGGGCTTGGCGAACCGCCTCCGGACACGGCAGACTGAAGGCCATGGTCGTCCTGGCCTACCTCCTGCCGGCCAGCCACCTGCTCGGTCTCGTGGCCGGGGGCGGGTGGGCCTGGGTCCCGGCCGTCTTCATCTTCGTCATCACGCCGGTGCTGGACGGGATGCTCGGCCGGGACGAGCACGATCCGGAGCCCGGCGGTCGGCTCTTTTTCGATCTGTGCCTATGGAGCTGGGTGCCGGTGCAGGTCGTCCTTCTGGTGTGGACCCTGGGCCAGGTGACGGCGGGGACGGGCACGGGGCTAGAGCAGGCGGGCTGGATCACCTCCATGGGTCTGGTCTCGGGCGCGGTCGGGATCACCGTCGCCCACGAGCTGATGCACCGGCCCCGGGCGGGGGAGCGAGCCCTAGCCGAGCTCTTGATGACGCTGGTGTGCTACCCTCATTTTTGCGTCGAACACGTCTTCGGTCATCACCGCTGGGTGGCGACGCCCTTGGATCCCGCCACCGCGCGGGCGGGGGAGAGCGTGTTTCGCTTCCTGCCCCGGACGCTCCTGGGAGGCGTTCGGAGTTTTTGGCACATCGAGACCCAGCGGGTTCGAAAGCATGGGCGCCGGGGCTTCTCGGATGCCCGGCTTCGCGGCCCGCTCCTCGTCGGCCTCACCCTGCTCGCGGTGGCGGTCGCCTTCGGCTGGCTCGGCCTCGTGGCCTTCGTGGTCCAGAGCGCGATCGCCGTGGTTTTGTTGGAGGTCATCAACTACGTCGAGCACTACGGTCTGCGGCGCGCGCCGATGGAAGGCGATCGATGGGAGCGCGTCCGTCCCGAGCACTCCTGGAACAGCAGCCATCGACTGACCAACGCCTATCTGTTCCACCTGCCGCGGCACGCCGACCACCACGCGGTGGCGAGCCGCCCTTACCATCTCCTCCGACACGAACCGGCGGGGCCGCAGCTCCCGGCCGGCTACGCCACCATGGTCCTGGTGGCGCTGGTACCGCCGCTTTGGTTCCATCTGATGGACCCACGGCTGGAAGCGACGGCAGCATCGGGCGTGGACAAAGCGGCGGCACCTGGTAGCCTCCCTCCGCCGTGAAGCGCGCTTCGTTCCGTCTCGACCATCTCGCGCAGCTCGAGGCCGAGGGCATCTACGTTCTTCGGGAGGTGGCTGCGCAGTTCGAACGCCCCGCGATCCTCTTCTCTGGGGGTAAGGACTCGATGGTGGTGGTGCACCTGGCCCGCAAAGCCTTTTGGCCGGCCAAGCTCCCCTTCCCGCTCGTCCACGTCGACACCGGCCACAACTTCGACGAGACCATCGCCTTCCGGGACCAGCTGGTGAAGGACATGGGCGCCGAGCTGATCATCGGGAGCGTCCAGAAGTCCATCGACGAGGGCCGCGTCAAGGAAGAGGAGGGCCCCCTCGCCAGCCGGAACTGGCTGCAGTCGGTGACCCTCCTCGACACCATCGAGGCCCACGAGGTCGACTGCGCCATCGGCGGCGCCCGTCGCGACGAAGAGAAGGCCCGGGCGAAGGAGCGCTTCTTTTCGCACCGCGATGCCTTCGGTCAGTGGGAGCCCAAGAACCAGCGGCCCGAGCTTTGGAATCTCTTCAACGGCCGCAAGGGCCAAGGAGAGCACTTCCGCGTCTTCCCGCTGAGCAACTGGACGGAGATGGACGTGTGGATGTACGTCAAGCAGGAAGAGATCCCGCTTCCTTCCTTGTACTTCGCCCACGACCGCGAAGTGGTGGAGCGCAAGGGCCTGCTCTACGCGGTGACCGAGTTCCTTCAGGTTCAGCCTGGTGAGACGGCCCACCGCAAGAAGGTGCGTTTTCGCACCGTGGGCGACGCCAGCTGCACCGGCGCCGTCGAGTCCTCGGCCGCCGACATCGATGCCGTGATCGAAGAGGTCTCGGTCGCCCGCGTCACCGAGCGGGGCGGCCGCGCCGACGATCGGCGCAGCGAGACGGCGATGGAAGACCGAAAGCGCGAGGGCTACTTCTGATGGATCTTCTTCGATTCTCCACCGCGGGCAGCGTCGACGACGGCAAGAGCACGCTGATCGGCCGCCTGCTGATGGACACCAAGAACCTCTTCGAGGACCAGCTGGAGGCGGTCGAGAAAGCCAGCCGGCGCCGGGGGCAAGAGGCGACCGACCTCGCTCTGCTCACCGATGGGCTCAAGGCGGAACGGGAGCAGGGGATCACGATCGACGTGGCTTACCGCTACTTCGCGACCCCCAAGCGCAAGTTCATCATCGCCGACACCCCGGGGCACATTCAGTACACCCGAAACATGGTCACCGGGGCCTCGACGGCCAGCCTCGCCGTGGTGCTGGTCGACGCCCGGAACGGGGTGGTGGAGCAGACTTGCCGCCACGCCTTCATTTCGTCCCTTCTCGGCATCCAGCACGTCATCTTGGCCGTGAACAAGATGGACCTCGTCGACTACGACGAGGGCCGCTTCGAGGCGATCGTCGAGGAGTTCGAGGCCTTCGCTTCCCGCCTCGACGTGGCGCAGATCGACTATATCCCGATCTCGGCTCTCGACGGCGACAACGTCGCCGAGCGCTCGAACAAGATGCCCTGGTACCGCGGCCCGACCTTGCTTCATCAGCTGGAGACGGTCCGGGTGACCGGCACCGCGAACACCGTCGATGCCCGCTGCGCCGTTCAGTACGTCGTTCGGCCCCAGACCACCGAGCACCACGACTTTCGCGGCTATGCCGGCTCGGTGATGGGCGGAGCCTTTCGGCCTGGAGACGAGGTCTTGGTTCTTCCTTCGGGCTTCGAGAGCACGGTCGAGCGCGTCTACTTGGGCGCCGAGCCCCTCGAGGAGTGCTTCGCTCCGATGTCGGTCACGCTGACCCTCGCCGACGACATCGACATCAGCCGAGGCGACATGATCTGCAAGCCCGGCAACAAGCCGATCCTGGGACAGGATCTGGACGTCATGCTGTGCTGGTTCTCGAGCCAGTCGAAGATGAAGCAGGGCGGAAAGTATCTGATCCGGCACACCTCCCGCGAGGCGCAGTGCATCGTCAGCTCCATCGAGTATCGGGTGGACGTCAACACGCTTCACCGAGAAGAGGGCGTGGAGAATCTCGCCATGAACGACGTGGCTCGGGCGAAGCTACGGGTCAGTCAGCCTCTCGCCTACGATCCTTATCGACGCAATCGGACCACCGGCGCCATCATCATGATCGATCCCTTCACCCACGATACCGTCGCGGCGGGCATGATCCGGGGCTGAGCTCGGATCAGGCGGGGGTCGAATCGGCGATGGCGGCCGCGATTTCTTCCAGCTCGGTGGGCTTGATGAAGACCTGGACCTGCCCCAGATCCCCTAGACCATTGGCGACCTCTTCGGGGGGCAGGCCGGTGAGGACGATGGCTCGCAAAGCGGGGCGTTCGACCCTGAGCCGGCGGATCAGCTCGGCCGCGCTCATGTCGCCGAGCCGATAGTCGGTCAGCACGACGTCGGGTCCAAAGTCGGCAGCCCGATCTTGCGCTTCGCTGCCGGAGTGTGCGGCAAGGACGGGATGGCCTCGGTCACTGAGGAACATCTCGACGACCGTCGCCGAGAGCGGCTCGTCGTCCACCACGAGGACGCGGTTCAAAGCCCTGGCACGCTAGCGAATTCGCGGTCCTTCGCCAAGCACGACGTCGTTTCCCGCGCCCTGGGATGCTGCTAAGAGCGCCCCATGAAGCGCCTCCTCGTTTGCGTCGCCTTGGCGGGCTGCGCATCCCAAGCGCCGGAATCGCTGCCGCCGGTTCGGGGTCCGGCCCAGCCCGTCGTCGAGGAACGGGGCGTGCTCCCGCCCTCCGAGCCGGTTTCGGGGCGCTTCGCGGTGCGTGGCGGGACGATCCTGGACGGCCAGGGCAACCGCATCGAAGACGGCATCGTCCTCGTGGACGACGGACGCATCACGGCGGTGGGGACCGACGTCGACATCCCTGACGGCACCCAGGTCTACGATGCGCGCGGCCAGTTCGTGACGCCGGGCATCATCGACACCCACTCCCACATGGGGGTCTATCCAGTTCCTTTCGTGGCCGCCCACGCCGACGGCAACGAGCTCACCGACCCCACCACGCCCTACGTCTTCTCGGAGCACGCCTTCTGGCCTCAGGACCCTGCGCTGCAGGCCGCCGTCGTCGGCGGCGTGACCACGATCCAGGTGCTCCCCGGGAGCGGCAACGTGATCGGTGGACGGGCGGTGGTGCTCAAGCTTCGACCCCGTCGCTCGGCCCGGGCGATGCGCTTTCCCGGTGCGCCTTACGGACTGAAGATGGCTTGCGGCGAGAACCCAAAGCGGGTCTACGGCGAGAAGGGACGTCAGCCCGGCAGCCGCATGGGCAGCATCTTCCTCCTTCGCCAGGCGTTCATCGAGGCCCAGGCCTACCGGCGGGCCTGGGACGTGTACCAAGAGAAGTTCGACGAGTGGAAGGAGACGTATGACGCGGCGAAGGCCGATCCCGAGGCTCCGCGCCCGGGCAAGGAGCCGAAGGCGCCCAAGCGTGACCTCGGGAAGGAGACCCTGGCCGGCGTCCTCGACGGCGACATTCGGGTCCACATTCACTGCTACCGAGCCGACGAGATGCTCCAGATGATCGCCCTCGCCGACGAGCTCGGCTACGAAGTGACCGCCTTTCACCACGCGGTGGAGGCCTACAAGATCGCCGACATCCTCGCCGAGCGCGGCATCCACGCTGCGGTGTGGGCGGACTGGTGGGGCTTCAAGGTCGAGGCATTCGACAGCAGCGAAGCCAACGCCGCCATTCTATCCAAGCTGGGGGCCAAGCCCAACATCCACAGCGACAGCCCCATCGGCGTACAGCGTCTCAATCAGGAGGCGGCCAAGGCGATGGCTGCTGGCCGATATCACGAGCTCGGCACGAGCCCCCAAGAGGCCATTCAGTGGATCACCAAGAACCCAGCCGAGGCCCTCGGGGTCTTGGATCAGACCGGCACCCTGGAGCCGGGCAAGATGGCAGATCTGGTGACCTGGGACGCCGACCCCTTCTCCATCTACGCTCAGACGACCCGGGTGTTCATAGACGGTGAGCTCGTCTTCGACCGCGGGCGACGCGACCCTCGCTGGAGCGACTTCCTCGTCGGCTCCGAGGTCGAAGGAACGACGCCATGATCATCGAGCTGCTCTTCGCCCTCGTGCCCGCCGCCGACCTGGCCTTCGTGGATTGCCAGGTCCGCACCGTCTGCTGCGCCGACATCCCCCGGGGTAACGTCGTCGTTTCCGACGGCCAGATCCAGGCGGTCGGCGACGTAGCCGTCCCCTCGGGAGCAGAGGTCATCCGCTGCCGGGAGGGTGACGTGCTCACCCCAGGTCTCATCGAAGCGGACTCTACCCTCGGACTATCCGAGATCTTGCTCGAGCCCAGCTCCAACGATGCGGCGCCCATCCTCCTCGAGCCGATTCGGGCCCACTTGGATCCTGGGGACGCCCTCGACCCTCGCTCCACCTTGGTCGGCGTGGCGCGCAGTCACGGCGTCACCTCTGTCGTGACCATGCCCGAAGGCGGTGTCGTCGAAGGGCAAGCGGTCTGGATGGATCTGGTGGACGAGCGCTCTCGCTTCATCGACGCGGCCTACGGCGCGCCGATCGCCCTGTCGGCCCACGCGGGCCAGCTGGGCGCGCAGGCCTACGGAATGTCCAGACTGACCTCGTTCGGCGTTCTGCGGACCTTCTTCGAGGACGTGAACCATTACCTCCGCAACCGCACCGCGTTCCTTCGAAACGACGTCTACGAGACCGTGGTCACTCGACCGGACCTGCAGGCGGCGGTGGAGGTGGCGTCCGGCGATCGTCCCCTGTTGGTCGAAGCCCACCGAGCGGCCGACATCACCCGGGTCCTCGCCTGGGCCAAGGCCAACGACATCGAGCTCATCCTGGTCGGGGCGAGCGAGGGCCACCTGGTCGCGAACGAGATCGCGCTCGGCAAGGTTCCGGTGGTCGTCCACGCCTTCGAGAACCTGCCCAGCCAGTTCGAGCAGCGGCAGGTCCGGACCGACAACGCGGCCCGCATGGAGGCGGCCGGCGTATCGGTGCTTCTGGCCACCCGCTCCGCCCACAACACGGGCAACCTGCGCTTCGTGGTGGGCAACGCGATCCGTGCGGGTTTCCCGCGGGCGCGGGCGCTAGAGGCGGTGACGGCTCGGGTTGCCCGAGCCTACGGCCGGGACGACGTCGGGGTGGTCCAGGCCGGCGCCCGGGCCGACCTCGTCCTGTGGTCCGGCGATCCCTTCCAGCCCGCCACCCATGCGAAGCTGGTCCTCATACGAGGCGAGCATCAGACGACCGACAATCGGCAGCGGAAGCTGGCAGAGCGATACATCCGGCGGCTCGGGGCCCGCTAAAGCGGGCCAGCGACGCGCCAAAATTCGACATTTCGGCCGGCTGAGGGCTCAATCAGACCCCGTGGGTGCGCTCGTCTGGAGTGAATTCGAGCCCCGGCTCGGGCTCTTGCAGGGCCTCTTGCAAGGGCGGCGGGTCTTGGAGGTGGGTACCCAAGACGCCCGCAGCCTTCTCCGCCTCGTCGAGCTCGGTGCGTCCTCGGTCGTCGGGACCCACCCCGAGCCAGCCAAGGTCGGGCACAAGGACGCGCTGCCCCGCAGCGTCGATCTGCTGAGCATGGATACCGGTCGCCTCGACTTCGAGGACGACCGCTTCGACGCCGTGGTGGTGGCCGACCTCGCCCGGGCCCAGAGCACCAATGGTCGCTTTCTCCGGGAGCTGCGTCGGATCCTGGCGCCGGATGGCCTGGGGTTGCTGGTCTTCGAGGCCGAAGGGGCGAGCTGGTCCGGGCTCGTCGACGACCCGGCGAGGCTCTCGTCCCCCGAGAAGCTCATCCGGCAGATCGAGCAGGCCTTTCCGCAGCCGCGGATCTTCGCTCAGACGCCCTTCGCCGGCATCGCGATCCGGCCCCAGGACGAGGCGCCGTTCTCCGGGGGCATCAGCCTCGATCCCCGTCGGGAGCCGGACCCGCCCAGCCACCTGCTCGCGCTGGTCGGACAGGTCGCGCCAGAGGGGCGGGAGCACACGCTGGTCGAAGTCGGCTTCGCCCAAGTTCGGGAGCAGAACGACCGCATCAAGGCTCGGGCCGACGCCGACCGAGAGCGCCTCGCCGGCGCCCTGGGCCGGGTCCAGAGGGCCCTGTCCAAGCGCGACGCCACCCTGGAGGAGATCCAGCGCCGCCTGCCCCGGATCCGCGCCGCTCTCCACGAGCGGAGCGCCTTGCCGGCCCCGACCATCCTGGAGCGAGAGGTCGACGAAGCCGAGCCGCTGCGGGCTCGGATCCGAAGCCTGGAGGCGGAGCTGGAGGAGGCGCGCTCGGCGCCGCCATCGAGCTGGTACGGGAGCTCGATCGAATCCACCCGCTGGGAGGAGGCGCCCAGCGCAGAGCCGGACGCTCGGGAGAGGGGGCCGAACGGCGAGGCCATGCGCCAGGAGCTGGAGCAGCTGCGTACAGAGTGGTCCGACGCCCATCGTCGCGCCCAGCAGCTCGAAGAGCGTCTGGTCGAGCAGTCCAGCGCCCACGAACTGCGGCTCGCTGGCGAGCGGGCCGAGCGAGAGAAGCTGGTGGAGCGGCTCGGCAGAGCGGAGCGGGAGCGGGACGCGCTTCAACAGGCTCTCGACGAACAAGAGGACCGGCCGGAGACCGAGCAGCAGCTGCGCCAGATGGCCGAGTCGTACCGGTGGGAGCAAGCTCGCCTGCAAAGAGCGCTGGAGGAGGCCCACGCCGAGATCCAGATGCTGAGCGCCAAGAACCTGTCCTTGGTCGAGGCCTCGAAGGCCTCCGAAGAGAGCGAGCGAAGCCGGGACGGCGATCGGCTGGCTCTGGAGCTGACGGCGAGCCACCTCGCTCAGGAGGTCGAGACGCTCCGGGGCAGAAATCAGGCCCTGCGGGAGGAGCGGGATGCCCTCGCCCGAACTTCGGAGCTTCTGCTCGAGGAGCGAGACCAAGCGACCACGAGCGCCCACGAGGCGAGGGCCGCCGCCGGCGATCTGGAGCGCCGGATGGAGCTACAGGCCCATAGCCTCGAGCAGTCCGAGGCCGCCCGTCGGGAGAGCGAGGCCGCCTTGGCCAAGGCCGAAGAGGCGAGGGCGGCCGAGGCTGCCGCCCGGTCCGAGGAGCGAGAGCGGGCCGAGCGTGCCGAGGCCGAGCTGAAGGCGCGTCTGACGAAGCTCGAAGGCGAGCTGGAGACGGCGGCCCAGCAGCTCCGGGAGCTCGACGCCAAGGCCGGTTACGAGGCCGAGGTGGCGCAGGCCCGGGAAGAGGCCGAGGCCCTGGTCCGAGCTCTGGAGGCCCAGGTCGTCGACGCGCTGCGGGCCACGGCGGAGGCCCAGCAGGAGCGGCAAACGATCGAGGAGCGGCTGGCGGTGATCGAGCAAAGCCGCTTCGATCTGGAGCAGCAGCTCGCCTCGGCCCTGTCCGAGAAGGCGAGAGCCGAGGCCGATGCCGTCCAGGCTCGGACGGACCGTCAGGTCCGGGCCACCGAAGGCCTGCGCAGCGACGCCGAGCTGGTGCGGCTGCGGGCTGAGCTGGGCCGGCGGCTAGCCCAGGTGCGGCAGCTTCGAGCCGAACGCGACGAGGCGATCGCAGGCCGGGACGTGGCGCAGGGCGAGGCGGCTCGGCTGTCCCTGCTGCCGCCGGTCCCCTCCGCGGGCCCCGAAGACGCCGACCCGCTGCCGGGCTTGCGTTTGGAGCGCCTCCGCGCGCGCTTCGACGCGGTCCAGGCCGCCCTCGAGACCGAGCGCGAGGCGCGCGCGATGGCGGAGCAGGCCCGGGACCGGGTCGCCGCGGCCCTGGACCGACAGGTCGAGGCCCGCTGGGCCCTAGAAGAGGAAGTGGAGGCGCTACGGGCTCGGAGCTTCTTCGCGGTCTCGGCGGCGGCCGAGGGGGCGCCGCCGGCGCCGGACCCCGAGCTCGAGGAGGGGCTGCGGAGCCTGCAAGGCGAGCTGGAGGCCAGCGAGCGCCAGCGAGGCGCTTGGGAGAGTCTGGCTCAACAGCTGGAAGCGGCGACCACCGCCCGAGAGGAGGAGCTGTCGGTCCTCCGCAGGGACGTCGGTCAGGCCTTCGACGAGCGGACCCAGGCCCAGCAGGAGAAGGTCGAGCTCGAGCGGCTTCGGGACGAGCTCGAGGGCGCCCTAGAGGTGAGCCGAGAGGAGTCGGCCCAGCTGCGTTCGGAGCTCGAGTCTGCCTGGCAGCGACGAAGCGAGGCCGAAGAGGCGGCCGAAAGCGCCCAGTCCGTGGTCGATGAGCTTCGGAACCAACTCTCGGAGGCGGAAGCCGAGGCCTCCCGTCTGGAGCAGGCGGCCCAGGCGAGGGCCGCCGAACAGGACGACGAGCTGGCGCGCGTCAGGAGCCAGGCGGAGGCGGAGGCGCAAGCGGCCCGGGAACGGGCCGATGAGCTGAGCGCACGGCTCGAGGCGGCCTCGGACGAGCGCAGCCGGGATCTGGCGACGCTGGAGGAGATGCGAGCCAAGGCCGAGGCCGCGGACCAAGAGCTGAGCTCGGCGGTCATGGCGCTGGAAGAGGCCCAGACGAGCCTGGCCGAGCGCAACGCCGAGGTCGAGCGGCTGCAGCGGCGAGTGGCGCAGCTGGACGCCGAGCTCGTCGAGGCCGAGCGTACGGCGGCGGAAGAGAAGCACAGCCGCGAGCAGATCGCCGAGCAGCTGGAGCAAGAGGCGCAGCGCTCTCGGGATCTCGAGTCGGCGCAGGGCGGCGAGCGCCTCGCCAAGACGATGAGCGATCTGGGAGAGGCGAAAGCTCGTCTGGAGCGGCTCGGCCGGGACGTGGAGAGTCTTCGCGACGAAGAAGGTCGGCTTCGCGAGCGGGCCGAGCGCGCCGAATCCGAGCTGCAGCGGGCCGAAGGTGAGACGAGCCGATTGAACGAGGCCTTGCGCAAGGCCCGGCAGGACGAGGCCCAGGTCCAAGGACAGCTCTCCACGCTGAGCCAGGAGCTTCAGGAAGCGAAGGCGGCGCGGAACCAGGCCGAGAGCCGGGCTCGGACCCGAGCCGAAGAGCTGGAGGCCCAGATCGATCGCATCGCGGGCGAAAAGGAAGAGCTGGTCTCGGCCCTGGAGCGGGAAAAGGCCCGGGCCCAGCAGCTCGCCCAAGAAGAAGAGCAGCAGCGCCGGCAGGCGCTGGAGCTGGCCCAGCGGCTGGAGCGCTTGGAGCGCAGCCGCCCCGAGGACCCCCTGTCGATGGATGCGGTGAAGGAATCAGCGGATCTCCAGCGCCAGCTCGACGAAGCCCGGGGCGAGCTGGGGCGTCGACTCACCGAGCTCAAGACCGCCCGTCGAGCGCTGGAGAGCGAGCAGGACAAACGGGAGCAGGCGGAGCAGCGCGTGGCCCAGGCCGAGCGCGTGACGCCGTCGGCGCCGCCTCAGGGCATGCGCCGGGCCATCGAGCTTCGGGACCAAGAGATCGGCCGACTTCGCTCGGAGCTCGAGGGTCTCAGCGCCGAGCGGGACCGCCTGCGGGGCGGGATCCAGGACTCGGAGGGCGAGCAGCTTCGGCTGGAGCGTCGGGTCGCCCAGCTCGAGGCCAGCCTCGACGACCACCAGCGCCGGGTCGAGCAGCTCCGCCGCGAGCTCCAAGAAAAGACCGAGCAGCTCCGCCGGCTCTCCCGCTGATTCACCCGAGGTGATGCTGGGATGGGCTCCGGCTTGGACGCTTCCGGGATGACCACGCGCTCAGCACACCCCTAGACTCTGAGGGGGTGCGTGTCGGACTCGTGGGTGTGGGCGGGCTGGGGTGCCCGGCTCTTTGGAAGTTGGGGCTGAGCGGCGTGCGTTCGCTGCGGATCTGGGACCCGGACCGGCTCGAGCTCCCAAACCTGCACCGGCAGATCATCTACGCCGAGGCCGAGGTCGGTCGGCCCAAGGCCGAGCTGGCGGCGGCCTGGTTCGAGGCCCGCTTCGACGGCGCCGAGGTGGACGCTCGTGCCGGAGCCTTCGACGGGTCGAGCGACGTTCGTGACCTGGATTTGGTGCTCGACGGCAGCGACGGCTTCGAGACCAAGCTCGTCGTCAATGAGACTTGCGTACGGGCGGACCTGCCCTTCGTGTTCGCGGCCTGCTCGAGCTGGAGCGGCCAGGTCTTGGCGGTTCGTCCGGGGCAGACGGCCTGCGTGGCCTGCGCCTTTGGCGCCGAGCTTCGCCCCGCGGCCTTCGCCACCTGCGCCGACGTCGGGGCCTTCGGTCCCCTGCTGGGACGAGTGGCGGCCGCCCAGGTCGGGGCCGGCTTGGCCTTGCTCGCCGGCGAAGAGACCGAAGGCATGGTCTTTTTCGAGCGCGGTGAGCGGATGGTGCTTGGCGTAGATCGCTCGGCCGGCTGCTCCGTATGCGGGGCCGGTGCCGTGGCTGGGATGCAGGACCGGGGCGCCGAGCGCCTGGCTGCGACCGCCGCCGCCGCGGAGATCGATCTTCGGGGGCTGCGCTGCCCGGCGACCTACGTCGAGACCCGCCGGCGGCTGGAGCGGATGCCGGTCGGGGGCCGGCTGTGGATCGTCTTCGACAGCGACGAGTCCGCCCGCACGGTCCCTCGCAGCGCGCTGGCGGCGGGGCATCGGGTACTGGCCGAGCAGAGCGAAGGGGGCTTTCATCGGGTGCTTCTGGAGCGGGGCACGTGAGCGATCGGCACGCACGGCAGCTCGTCCTATCGGGCTGGACGCTCGAATTTCAGGCCCGGCTGGCCGAGCTGAAGGCGGTGGTTCCGGGCGTGGGCCCGCGCAGCGAGGTGTGCGCGCTCTACCTGGTCGGGGCGGGGGTCGGCACCCTCGTCTCCGAGCCGGAGGTGGCGGCGGTCTGCCGGCGCCTCGACGCCCGGACGCGGCTGGAGGCGATCGATTCGGCGTCCGAGAGGCTGCAGCTGGGAGAGGTCGAGATCGAACGCGCCGACAGCGGCGATCCGGTCGCCGATGGCGCGGCCGAGGCGGCGGCTTTGCTGGAGGTGGTCCTTCGGTGAGCGCGGAGGGGTGGGCATCCCTGGGCTCGTCGGCGATGCGGCGCCGACTGTGGGCTCGGCTGCAAGGGCGGGCCCGGGAGCCGGTGTGGGCGGGCCTCGGCCTGCCGGGGACGGCAGCCATCTCGTGCTGGGTGGAGCTGCGCAACGTCGCCCCGGGAGACGACGCCTTCGAAGTCCCAGCGGCCGAAGGACCGCTCGAGCTGCGGGCCTGGCTTCATGTTCATCCGCACGGCGCGGGGGTGCTGTCGGCCCGGGACCGCGCCGCCGCCTACGTGGGCGGCGCGGTGGCCTGGCCGGGGGTCGAATGGGTCGTTCTGG
>CAYZFR010000096.1:0-14491 GCA_964477875.1 uncultured Myxococcales bacterium | reverse complement strand
GAGGGCGTTGTCGGCATCACCTCCACCGTAGAAAAACTGGCCGTCTACCTCTAGGCCCGTGCCGACGTTGACCCGCTCTTCCTCGAAAAAGTTGTAGATGACGCCCACGCCACCCACGGCGCCGATGGAGGTGTCGCCATTGTCCGGCGAATCGGCGGCGAAGCCCAGGCGGCCGATGAGTCCGACCCGTCCCTCCCAAAAGATCCCGTCGATGGTGGTTCGGGGCGCCCGGGCGATCCCGCCCTGAGGGGTCTGAACCGAGGCGCCGAAGCCCCACTTCCCTTTGGTGTCCTTGGCCAACGCGGGGCCGGCGGTGCTGAGTACAACGAGGGCCGCGAAAATCGCGGCCAGATGAGAAAGCTTCATGGCGACTGGAGAACACATCCCCTAGTCAAACTGAGCAGGCGTGATTCGGAGAGGGGTCGGTTTTCTCAGCGCCCGAGCCTCGAGGGGACCACGGCATTCTTGGCTCGAAGGGAGGCCATCTCCAAGACGATACACACCACATTGGTGTTGATCTCGGAATCTCGGAGGTCCACCTCCATGAAGTCACCTCGCACGTCGACCCGAGCACCGCCGATGTCTCCCCCGGAGATGCTGCACACCGGGGCATCGATGGAGGGCTCCTCGCCGAAGAAGGCGGAGCGCGGGTCCGTCCTCACGAAAATGCCCGGCCCCTGCCCGCCACCCACGTCACTCAACCTCCCGATGACGGACATCGGCGTGCCCCTCCTGGAGATGGGTCGGAGGCAAAGCGCTGAGTTCGGCCGTTGGGGACGGGCCCGCTGCAGCTGGACAGGGTTGTTCTGCGGGGGTCGAGGTCGACTTGACAGCCTCCCGGGCGGAGCCCCGGATCCAGCACAAACCTAAACCCATGGTTACGCTTCCTGGGCCTCAGAGCCCAGAACTTGTATGTCCCGCCATTCGCTGGCCCATGGCGCCGAGCCCGATGAACCCGATGGTCTTCGTCTTGACGGTATGCTGCCCGAGGCGGGGGACACGATCGAGGCCCCTGTCGGCATGGGACTCGTTCCGCCTCCGAAACCGAGCTTCGTGAAGAACGGCACAACCTCCTCTGATCGCTGCGGACCTTGCCGAGACAGGTACTGGAGGGCGTCGATTCTAGGGGAGAAAGTTGAACCTCTCGCCCCGGCCAGCCACAGTCCTGGCGTGACCCTGAGCATCGCCCGAGAGAGCGAGCGCGCCCGTGCGCTGTTCACTGGCCTGAGCGAGCACGGTCAAACCGTCGACCGGGCGGCTCTGCAGAAGAGCCTCGAGGCCGCGGGCCTCCGCCGCGACGACCCTCGCCTGGCCGAAACCCACCAGATCCTGGAGGACTGCCAGCCGGAGCTAGACTTCGAGAGCTTCTGCACCGGCCTGAATCCAAATTTCCTCCTGCTGGAGCGCGCGCTCCAAGGCGAGCTGGTCATCCCCGACTTCCCCAAGTTCCGGCGGAAAATCGAAGAGATCTTCGAAGCCTGCCGGGCCGAGGACACCGGTGAGGTCGCCTCCTACATCCCTCAGCTGGCGCGGGTCGATCCAGAGCAGTGGGGCCTGGCGGCGTGCACCGTCGACGGCCAGCGCCTCGCCCTCGGCAACGCCCGGACGGACTTCTGCGTCCAGTCGACTTGCAAGGTCCTGAACTACGCCCTCGCCCTGGAGCAGCACGGCGAAGAACGCGTCCACCGGTACATCGGCCGAGAGCCCAGCGGCCACGGATTCAACGAGCTCAAGCTCGACCGCAATCGCCGCCCTCACAACCCGATGATCAACGCCGGCGCCATCGTGGCCTGCGCTCTGCTCCAGCCCGAGCTCAGCGTAGCGGACCGCTTCGACTTCGTGATGAGCGCATGGCGCCGCTTCTCGGGAGGCACCAAAGCCGGCTACAGCAACCCGACCTACCTCTCAGAGCGCGCCACCGCCGATCGCAACTTCGCGCTCGCCTACTTCATGCGGGAGAACGACGCCTTCCCCGAAGGCACCGACATCCTCGCCAACCTCGACTTCTACCTCCAGTGCTGCTCGGTCGAGACGACCTGTGACGTCATGTCCGTCGTCGCAGGCACCCTGGCGAGCGGGGGGATCTGCCCGCTGAGCCAAGAGCGCGTCATCTCACACCACACCGTTCGAGACGTGCTCTCGATGATGTCCAGCTGCGGCATGTACGACTTCAGCGGCGAGTACGCCTTCACCATCGGTCTGCCGGCCAAGAGCGGCGTGTCGGGCGCGCTGATGATCGTCGTCCCCCACGTCATGGGGCTTTGCGCCTGGTCGCCCCGCCTCGATGACATGGGGAACAGCGTCCGCGGGCTCTCGTTTTCGCGCCGGCTGGTCGAGACCTTCAAGTTCCACAACTACGACAGCCTGATGGGCTTCGGTCCTCGCACCGATCCACGGCACTCCATGCCGCGGGTAGCCAGCCAGGCCGAGCTGCTGTGGGCGGCGGCCAAGGGCGACATGATGGGCGTCATCCACATGCTGTCGAGAGGCCTGGACCCAAACGGCGGCGACTACGACGAGCGCACACCGCTGCACCTCGCGGCGGTCGAAGGCCACACGAGGGTGGTCCGCTTCCTGTTGGGCCAGGGCGCCAATCCCGAGGCCAAGGACCGCTGGGGGCGCCGGCCCATCGACGAGAGCAGCCACCCCGAGATCCGCGCCCTCCTCGAGCGGCGCTCCCACGGCAGCTGAGCATGCAGGCAGCGAACGGCCGAGTGCTCGTCCTCTACACCGGCGGCACCATTGGCATGCGGTCCGGCCCCCGAGGCTACGAACCGGTCCCCGGCTTTCTGCGCGAACAGCTCGCCCGACTTCCGCAGTTCCACGACCCCTTCCAGCCGCCGCTCACGACCCCGAGCGGGCGCTACGATCGGCGCGTCCACTTCGAGATCATCGAACACGACCCGCTCCTCGACTCGTCGAGCATGAGCGTCGAAAACTGGGTGAGGATCGGGCTCGACATCGAGGCCCACTATGACGACTTCGACGGCTTCGTGGTCCTCCACGGGACCGACACCATGGCCTACACCGCGTCGGCCCTGAGCTTCATGCTCGGCAGCCTCGGCAAGCCGGTGGTGCTGACCGGCTCCCAGATCCCCCTCAGCGAGCTGCGCAACGACGCCATCGACAACGTCCTCGACGCCCTGGTGTTCGCAGGCCTGTTCGCGATCCCGGAGGTGACGGTGTTCTTTCATCACCAGCTCTTTCGTGGAAATCGCTGCCGCAAGGTCGACGCCCAATCCTTCGACGCCTTCCGCTCGCCCAACTTCCCGGCCCTGGCCACGGTGGGGGTGGACGTCGAAGTCGCCTGGCATCGGGTGCTTCCCAAGCCGAAGGCGCCGCTCAACGTCTTGCCGTTTCGGCCTCGCCACGTGGCGGCGCTCCGGCTCTTTCCCGGCATGAGCGGCGCCCTGCTTTCGCGCTTTCTCGGCGAAGGCATGCAGGGTCTGGTGCTCGAGACCTACGGCTCGGGCAACGGCCCGGACCGACCGGACCTCCTGCGAGCGCTCCGGGAGGCCTCGGACACCGGCGTCGTGATCGTGAACGTCAGCCAGTGTGCACGGGCCACCGTCAAGCCGAGCTACGCGGCTGGGCAAGCCCTCACCGAGGCCGGGGTGGTGTCCGGGCGAGACATGACGGCCGAGGCCGCGCTCACCAAGCTCTCGTGGCTCGCAAGTCAGGATTTGTCCGCCGAGGCCATGCGCCGCCGCATGACGGAAGACCTGCGGGGCGAGCTCACGCCGCCCAGCCAGCGAAACGAGCTTGATCCACCGGCCGGACGACCGACATGATGTTCGAGATGGCGCGGACCTTGCTACTCGTGGCCCTGCTCGGGCTGGGCGCCTGCCGAGCTTCGCCCCCCCGGGCGGATGCCGAAGTGACGGCGGACAGGACGGCGGCCGAAGCGGAGGACGCTCAGGTGCCGCTGTACAGCCCCTTCGTGGTGGAGGTGAAGGAGGGGCCCTTCACGCGCATCTCCTTCAAGCAGGTCGGCTCCTTTCGCGGCGCCGACGACCGCACCCAGGTCTTCGAGACCCTGGCCGAGTCCTTGGCCTGGGCCCTATCCTTGAAGGGGGCGGCTTCCCACGCCGCCTTCACGCCCGAGGTCGCCGACCCCACCCACCATCGAGCTTGCGGCGGCCGACAGATCTACGTGGACTTCTGGGAGAACGAGGATGCCGTGTTCGGCTTCTCGCTCTGGTCGGGCTGCGGCGAAGACAGCCGCTTCGCCTACGAGCCAGAGCTGAGCTTGCCGGCCGGCGGTGACCTGATCGGCAGGCTCGAGCCCCTCACGAGGCGGATCGCGGACCGCCTCATCGAAGCCCGGGAAAACGACTGCTTCGACGCCCGCTGCTAGAGACTACTTGCTCACCTCCTGGCTGCTGCGGACGCCGGTGCCGATGGGGCAGGTGACGCCGGTGCCGCCCAGGCCACAATAGCCACCCGGGTTCTTGGCCAGGTACTGCTGGTGATAGCGCTCGGCGAAGTAGAATTCGGGGGCGTCCTTGATCTCGGTGGTGATCTCGCCTTGTCCGGCCTCGAACAGCGCCTTCTGGAAGGCCGCCTTGGAGCCCTCGGCCGCCTTACGCTGGTTCTGGTCGTAGACGTAGATGCCGGACCGATACTGGGTGCCGACGTCGTTGCCCTGCCGCATCCCCTGGGTCGGGTCGTGGCTCTCCCAAAAGATCTTCAGCAGGTCTTCGTAGCTGATCCGGGTGGGATCGTAGACCACCCGCACCACTTCGTTGTGGCCCGTCTTTCCGGAGCAGACCTCCTCGTATGTGGGGTTCGGGGTGTAGCCCGCTGCGTAGCCGACCGCGGTCGAGAAGACGCCCTCGGCCTGCCAGAATTTGCGCTCCGCTCCCCAGAAGCAGCCGAGACCGAACAGCGCTTTTTGCATCCCGTCCGGAAAAGGCTCCTTCATCGGATTTCCCGTCACGTCATGCTTCGCCGGGACCGGCATGGCCTCCGAGCGCCCGGGGAGCGCCTCGGCGGGGTCCGGCAGGTGGGTTTTGTGCTTGGGCACGAAGAACATCACAGCCCCAGCTGTACGGGTCGGGGCCGGGTCAGGCTACCGATGGATTGCGAACGATCGCCGATCAGGTCGTCCCCTGTGATCCATGTCTTGACCCGTCCTCGCGGGCTCACCCAGTCTTCGGACCGTGCGTGCCCTTCTCGGAACTTGCCTTCTCGGTGTGGCGTGTGGCGGGCCGGCGGGGGGCAACGACGGCGCTTCGCCAGGTGAGAGGCCGTTCCGAATCATCAAGACGACCTTGCCCAACGCCCAGTTCGGGACGCAGTACGGCGTGACCCTCACCGCCGAAGGCGGCACGCAGCCCGTAATCGACTGGCGAATCCGGGGCGGCAAGCTGCCCAAAGGCCTCCGGATAGACGGCGCCGGCATTTCGCGGAACCAAGCGAGGATCTTCGGCGTCCCGCTCGAGCAGGGCACCTTCGAGTTCACGGTTCTGGCCACCGACGCGAGCACGACCATCGACTTCGCCCGCTTCACGTTGAACGTCCTTGCCGACGCACCGAACCCGGTGGTCGAGGTCGAGCTGGCGCCCGGTCGGATCGGGGAGTTCTTCGTCGCCCGCTTCGAAGCCACCGGCGTGGTGGCGCCCAGCTACACCTGGCGACTGCTCTCGGGCGAAGATGCGCTTCCGGCGGGGCTGACCTTCCAGCCCAACTCGCCCTCGCCCGAGCTGGCCGAGATCCGGGGCGAGCCCCAGCAGGGCGGGACCTTCGCCTTCGAGGTCCAGCTCCAAACAGGCACCGGATTCGACACCGTTCGGGGCGATCTGGACATCCGCTATCCCGAGCTCGACTTCGTGACCCAAGGGGTCCCGGACGGGGTCAAGGGCGAGCCCTATCTGACCACGATCCGGGTCGAGGGCGGCGCCGGCGAGGGCATTCAGTGGGCGTTGGGCCGCGCGCCGCCCAACGGCCTCCGGTTCGACCTGGGTACCCCGGGCACGAGCATCAACATGACGGGCACACCGACCGACGAGGGCATGACGAACTTCGACCTCATCGCCTACGACCCGGTGTCCGGCGGCCAGGCGGAACGCGCCTTCACCATCGAAGTCTCGGACGGCCGACCCTCCCTCAAGGTGCTCACGGCGGACCTGAGCCCCGCCGCCGTCATGACGCCCTACGATGAAATGCTACGGGCCTCCGGCGGAACGCCGCCCTACGAATGGACCGTCGAGAACGAGCTGCCGCCAGGACTGAGCTTGATGGGCGATCGGATCGTCGGCACCCCGCAGCGCGAGGCGAGCGTCGACGTCATCATCCGGGTCCGTGACACCCTCGGCCTGTCCTCCCCTCGGACGGTGCGGCTGGAGATAGGTCCGGCGAGACTGGACATCATCTCCGACGTCCTTCCCGACGCCGACGTCGGCGAGCCCTACGAGGCCGACATCCTGACTCGGAACGGGCCCGACTTCGGGCTCACCTGGTATTCGGGCGACGGCGACATGCCGCCCGGCCTTCAGCTCCGCTCCAACTCTTCGCCCGACGGAATGCTCTTCGGGACGCCGACCGAGGCGGGCACCTACGAGTTCCAGGTCGTGGCCATCGACCCGGCCCGCAGCAATCGGAACGACACCCAGCCGCTGATGATCACCGTCCATCCCTGAGGGCGGATCGTGGAAGACAGTCGGCGGGCTTCGGGCGAGGCTGCGACGCGCACCATGAGAGTTCTGAAGATTGTCTCGGGGGTGGTGGCGGCGCTCCTCACCGTGTTGGTGCTGGCCGTCCTGGCCCTGGTCTTTCTCGTCGATCTGAGCGGGCTCATCGACCGGTACACCGAGCCCGCCTTGGACGCCGCCTCGGCCGCTCTCGGCCGGGAGGTCGAGGTCGAGGATGTGCACGTGACCTGGTTTCCGATCCTCGGCGTGGAGGCGACCGGGGTGGAGCTGGCCGAGTCGAAGCGCTTGCAAGGCGCCGAGCCCTTCGTCCGAGCGGAGGCCCTGGCGGTCGGCATCGAGGTGTGGCCGGCCCTCGTCTCGATGGGGAAAAACCTCCGGGTGGACCGGGTGGTGCTGAGCAGCCCGGTGGTTCGGGTGGTGCAGCTGGAGGACGGCAGCTTCAACTTTTCGGACATCGGCGCGGGCGGCGCGCCGGACTCCTCGATGAAGACGGAGGAGGATCAGATCGCTGACTACGTGCAGTCGGCCCACGCGCGCCGGATCGCGATCGAAGGCGGGGAGCTGGTCTACGTCGCGCCCGAGCAGGACGAGCTGCGGGTGCAGCAGCTCGACTTCGAGGCGCGGGAGGTCGAGCTCGGACAGCCGGTCTCCCTCGAGCTGGCCCTGGCGCTGTTCGCCCAGGAGCAGAACCTGCGGCTGAAGGTCCAGACCGGCCCCTTGGCCGAAAAGCTGTCGGCCTTCGCAGTCCCCGTCGTGAAGTCGGCGGAGCTCGTGGCCACCGACTTTCCCCTGGCCCAGATCGCGAAGCTGGCCGAGGTGTCTGGGGCCGACCTATCCGAGGCGCTCTTGACCGCCGACGTGGTTGTGAAGCCTTCGGCCACCGGCATCCGGGCCGAGGGCCCCATCGACCTCCGGAATCTTCGGCTCGGGGAGGGGACCTCGCTGGGCGCGCCCTTCGACGCCGGTCTGACCCTCGCGCTGGCGACGGGCTATGACTTTGCCGAGCTTCGCTTCGACCCCACCGAAGTCCGCTTCGGGCCCGCCAGGCTGCGGGCCCAGGGCCTTGTAAGAACGGCGACCCTGTCGTGGTCGCAGGTGCAGGTGGACACCCGGGCCCCCTTCGCACCCGGCGCGCTACTGGACCTGCTTCCCGGCGGCGGCCCCGACCCGGAGGGGACGATGCAGTTCAACCTGACCAGCAGCGGAAGCATGAAGTCCCTCGCCGCCCAAGGGAAGCTGGTGGCCGATGGTCTGGACTACGACGCCGGGGGCGCCCGCCTGAAAGGGCCGGCTTCGATCACCTATTCGGTGTCGGGGGCGCCGAGCGACCTGGACTTCGAGGTCACTCTGGCCGCCGACGGGGCGACGATCCAAGGCGAGGGCTTGGGCAAAAAAGCCGGGACCAAGCTTCGGGTGGAGGCTCAGGGCCAAGCCGGCGCCGATGCGATCAAAGTGAAGAGCCTGGCCGTGCAGGCCGGGGGCAGTCGGGTGACCGGCTCGGTGTTCTATCCGCTCGGCGCCGGCAAGCTGACGGCGAGCTTCGACACCGGACGGCTGGACCTCGAGAAGCTGAGCTCCGAGCTGGGGCTCGACCTGGGGATCATGGCGAAAGGGGCCTCGCTGTCGGCAAAGGGTACGTACGCTGCGCCGTCCGCCGATCCGGCCACAGGACAGCTCGAAGTGCCCAGCTTCACCTTCGAGGCGGGCGACAACCGGCTGCAGGGAAGCACTCGGATCGGTCGCTTCGACCCCCTGGAGGGGGAGCTGTCGGTGTCGAGCCCCGCCTTGAACGCCGACCAGCTGCTCGGACTGACGGGCGATGGCACCGAGGACTCTCCGTCTACCTCCGACGAGCCGCTGCTGCCGCCGTCGATGAAGGAGGTCCGCTTCTCGGTGAAAGGCGACTTCAAGCGGCTGATCTACAGCGGGGTGGCGATGCAGAACGCGGACCTTTTGGCCGTGCTCGAAGACGGTAAGCTGAAGATCCGTCGCTTCGACTTCGAGGCCTACGGCGGGAGCCTGGACGCGGACGGAACGGTGGTCGATCTGACGGCGGTTCCGTTGAAGTACGAGCTGAAGGCTCGGTTGCGAAGCATGAACGCGGGGCAGCTGCTTTCGAAGTGGACGAGGCTGGGCTCGACGCTGAGCGGAGAGCTGAACACCCAGATGTCCCTGTCGGGCTCGGGGCTGGAATGGGAGCAGATGGCCAAGAGCCTGGCCGGCGGGATCTCGGCCGAGTTCGCGAACGGGAGCTTCACCGGCGTCAACGTCTTTCAGGAGACGCTGATGCCGCTGTCGAAGGCGGTGAGCTTCGTGTCGCCACGCTCGGTGGACCTGGGAAACAAGCTGAGCACCGACTTCCGGCGATTGGCCGGGGAGTTTCAGCTGGAGCAGGGGCAGCTGAAGCTGGCCCGAAAGCTGAAGCTGGAGACCAAGGCCGGCCTCATCGAGTTCGGGGGCGGGATCGGCCTCGACCAAAAGCTGAATCTGAAGGGCGATCTGATGCTGACGCCGGACATGATCCGCCAGCTCACCCGCGGCAAGGTGAAGGTCGACCAGGCCATTCCGATGGGGTTCGGCGTCGGCTGCTCCCTGACCAAGCCCTGCATCGAGAACGTCGACGTCAAAGGCGTCGCCGGTCGGCTGACGGCGGCCCTCGCCAAGGGTGCGGCCGAAAAGGCCACCACCAAGGCCAAGGAGGAGATCGAAAAGCGCCTCCCCGACGAGACCAAAGAGGCCGTCGACAAAGCCAAAGACAAGGCCAAGGAAGCCTTGAAAGGCCTCTTCGGCCGCTGAGATGACGCTTCCGGTCGGACGATTCATCGAAGCCGCGCCCGCCGAGGGAGCGGTCCGCGACCCCGACGAGGCGGCGGAGCGGCTCGCTGCCTTCCTCCGTGGACGGCGGGTGTGCGTATTGACCGGGGCCGGAACGTCGACCGACTCCGGCATCCCCGACTACCGGGGTCCCCAGACCCGTCACCGAAAGCGAAATCCGGTCCAGTTCAGGCCCTTCGTGGACCACGCCCACGTGCGGCAGCGCTATTGGGCTCGAGCCGTGATCGGCTGGCCCCGCTTTCGGGCCGTGGCGCCGAACCCGGCGCACGAGGCCCTGGCCCAGCTCGAAGCGGCGGGCGTCGTCGGCGGTCTCATCACCCAAAACGTCGACCGTTTGCACCACAAGGCCGGCTCCACGGATCCGCTCGAGCTCCACGGCACGCTCGCTGAAGTCGTGTGCTTGAACTGCCGCCAGCTCTGGTGCCGCGACGAAGTCCAGGAGCGCATGCTGCACTTGAACCCGGGCTACGGGGCCCACGCTGCCGACTCCGCCCCCGACGGCGACGCCGAGCTGTCGGACGCGGTCATCGAGACGTTCAGGGTCGCGCCCTGCCCTGCCTGCGACGGCGTTCTGAAGCCGCGGGTGGTCTTCTTCGGAGAGAACGTCCCCAAGGAGGTGGTCGATGAGGCCTGGAGCCGCTGGCAGCGGGCCGACGCGCTTTTGGTGGTCGGCAGCTCCCTGACCGTGTTCAGCGGCTACCGCTTCGTCAAAAAGGCCCCGCTACGGCAGCTCCCGGTCGCGATCCTCAACCTCGGCCCCACCCGGGGCGACCCGCTGGCCGAGCTCCGCCTGGACGCCTCCGTCAGCCAAGTCCTCCCCCGCCTCGTTCAAAAGCTCGGGGGACACACGACGCGATTCGGCAGCGTGTAGAGCTGGGCCGTGGGGTCCCCAGGGCTGGAGTAGAGTTACCAGACGCTGCAGCGTTGCTGGGGAGCCATGGGGGTGCCCGGTTTGCACTGGAAGGCCTCGGCGAACTCGGGGAGGTTTTGCAGGCTCCCGTTGACCCTGAACTTGGGGGGGCTGTGGGGGTCGGTCTTGACCCGCATCTTGGCCTCTTCGTCCCGGACCTTGGAGCACCAGATCTGGGCGGTCGAGATGAAGAACTGCTGATCTTCGGAGAAGCCGCCGGCGACGATGGGGGGCTCGCCCTCGCGCAACGCGCGGTAGGCCTGGAAGGCCAGCTTGACGCCGCCCATGTCGGCGATGTTCTCGCCCAGGGTCAGCTTGCCGTTGAGGTTCAGGCCGGGAAGCGGCTCGTAGCTCGCGTACTGCTCGGCCACGCACTGCGTTCGCTTTTCGAAGGCGGCCCGGGCCTCGGGCTCGTACCACATCTCGAGGTTGCCGTTGGCGTCGAAGCGAGAGCCCTGATCGTCGAAGCCGTGGGTCAGCTCGTGCCCCACCACCATGCCCATCGCGCCCAGGTTCGCGGCCACCCCCGACGCCACGTCGTAGAAGGGGTGCTGGAGGATCCCGGCCGGAAAGACCATCTGGTTTCGCAGCGGCGAGTAGTAGGCGTTGACGGTCGGCGGGCTGATGAACCACTCCTGCCGATCGACGGGCTTGCCGATCTTGGCCAGGTCGTCGTCGATCGACCAGCGGCGCGCGGCCAGCGCGTTGCTCGCGTAGACCTCGCCGATCTCGAAGTCGTAGGTCTCCCACTCGCTCGGGTAGCCGATGAGGTAGGCGACCTTGTCGAGCTTCTCTTCGGCCCGGGCCCGGGTCGCCTCGTCCATCCACTCCAGGCCGTCCAGATTGCGCCCGAAAGCCTCCCCGATCGCCTTCACGTAGCGAAGGGCGGCCTCCCGGCTGTCGCCGGCAAAGCGGGCCTCGACGTAGGGCTGACCGAGCAGCTCGCCGAGAGCGGAGTCGGTGGCGTCGATGCATCGCTTCCAGCGGGGAAGCTGCTCCTCGGCGCCGGTGAGGACCTTTTTGAACGCGAAGGCTTCCTCGTCGAACTTGGCGGACAGGGTGGGCGCCGTCGCCCGGAGCACGTGCCACCGGAAGTAGGGGCGCAGCCGGCTCGGCTTGGCCTTCGCGATGATGTCGTTCACCCGCTCGAAGAAGGGGATGTGGGTGACGTTGATGTCCTGCAGCTCGGCCTGACCGAGGGCGGCGAAGTAGCGATCCCAGTCGATACGATCGAAGCTCTCCTCGACGCCCTCTCGGTCCAGGCGGTGGTAGAGCTTGTTGGGGTTGCGGCGGGAGGTTCGGTCGAGGCTCGCTTCTGCGAGCTTGGTCTCGAGCTGCATCACCCGCTTGGCGTCCGCGGCGGCCCGTTTGGGGCTGGCGCCGGCCAGCTCGAACATCTTGGCCACATGGGCTACGTACGCCTCTCGGATCTCGGCCTTGTCCTCGTCGAAGTAGTAGTCCCGGTCCGGCAACCCGAGACCGTTCTGGTCGAGGTAGCCGATGACCTGGGTGGCGTCCTTGAAGTCCTGGCTCGAGGATAGGTCCCACAAGGTCCAGATCCCGTGACTGTGGAGCTCGGCCACCAGATCCACCACCTGCTGGCGCGTGCGCAGCCCCGCCGCCCTCTGAAGGAGCGGCTCGACCGGCTTCAGGTCCTGGGCGTTGGCGGTCTGTTCGTCCATGCAGGCGCCGTAGAAGGCCCCGAGGCGCCGGGCCACGGGGTCGTCGCCGGGCTCGCTCATGAACTTCTCGAGCACCGTCTTCAGGTACTCCTGGTTCTCGTCGTTGATCACGTTGAAGGAGCGCACCCAGCGCGAGCGGTCCGAGGGGATCTCGGTGTTTTCGATCCAGCTGCCACAGGCGAAGGCGTAGAAGTCCTGGCAGGGATCGACAGAGTCGTCGATGGCCGAAGACGACAGGCCCACGTCCTCCAGAGCCACGGTCTGAACCGCAGGCTGAGTTGCTTCAGGCTCGGGCGAGGAGGCCTTGGGTCCGGCGCAGGCGGCGAAGAGGAGGGCCGCAGCCACGGGGCCCCGAAGACGCGTTTGCATGGTGCAGGGCTTTTTCCGAGATGAACCCGAGGGCAAGCGCCGAACGACCGAAGTGATTGAAAGTAGGGCCCTTCTCCCGGCTCTCCCTCATCGCCACGGCGCACCTGGGGCTACTCGCTCACCTGCTCCCTGCTGCTCGGCGAATGGCCCCCATCGGACTCGGCTCTTGCGTTAGACTCGGTCCATGAAATTCCAAACCGAAACTGTTCGCAGACACCCACTGGAAGGGCTGATGGTTCGGTGGCTCGACGAGAAGGCCAGGCTGCAGGCCGAGTACGAGGGTCTTCTACAAGCCTTCCTGGAGGACCCGAGGCCGCCTCGTTTCGCGGAGCTCGCGCCTCGTATCGACGCTCTCAGCGACGCGTTGTCCCAGGCTGGCCGGCGCCTGCAACTCCTCGACGAGGCCATCCCCTCCGGCGCGCCGCGGACCGAGGGACCGGCGGCCGACCCGGCGCCCTCGCCCGAGGTCTCGGCGCAGCCTTCGACGGAAACCTCGGCGCAGTCCTTCCCCGAGACCTCGGCGCGGCCCTCGACCGAGGCCTCGGCGCAGCCCTCCCCCGAGATCTCGCCCCAGCCCGAAGGCGAGGCCGTCGATGCCGAGCCCGCCGATCAACCCGAAGATCCCTCGCCTCGGCCCGAGCCGGCGGCCCCCCGCCCTTCACCGAAAGTGCCGCGCCACGCGCGGGTGGCAACCTTGATGGCGGAAGTCCGGGAACCCCGAACGCCGCGGGATTTCGCCGACCTCTTCGACGAGCTGGAGCAGCTCGAGGCCCTGGTCGACGAGGACCGACTCGAGAAGGTGCGCAAGCTCGACCCCGAGGACCAGCGCGCGTGGCTCAAGCTCACCGCTGCCTGGTCTCGTCACATCGGGCAGCTGCCGGACGTGCAGCGCCCGCAGCGGGAGCGACTGCGGACCATCTTCGGGGTGGCGGCCGAGTTCTCGAAGGTCGAGCGGCCCGGCTTCGTCCACGGCCTCGCCGCCGACCACGAGCCCGAAAGCAAGAGCTGGCTGGAGGACGCCAAACAGGCTTTCTCGGCCTTGAAGGCCGCCCAAGAAGCGCCCGCGGCCTGACCGCGGCGCGGTCTAGACCCCCCAGCGTGGTCGGGAGCCCCCAAGGGACTTGCGCGGGAAAAAGCATCCCGCAGTGAGAGGGCGGAGCGGCGGCGGTAGAACACCTACACGCGTCTTGGTTAGCTTGCGGGGCATGAAGCGATGGGCGGCGTGTCTGCTGGTCTTGCCGGCGTGCTCGGGGGAGCTCTCGGCGCCGAGCCCCACCGGTGATGCGGTGGTGGCCCCAAACGGCGACCCAAACGGCGATCCCGAGCCCTCGAACCCCGTCGTCCCTCCCGACCTGCCCGCAGTGGCCGAGCCCGAGTTCCCGGCGCCCCGGCCCCAGCTGGCCCGATTGAGCCACGACCAGTACGTCGCCTCGGTTGAGGACGCCTTGGGCGTCGACGCCTCGGCGGCGGCAGCGGGCTTTCGCAGCGACTCGGGGGGCGGCGGCTTCTTGTTCGACAACCCGGTGGATCTTCAGGTCGACGACGCGCTGTGGGACGGCTATCGCCGGGCCGCAGGCCAGCTTGCCGGCGACGTGCTCGCCAACGCCGCCACCATGACCGAGCTGACCGCCGGCGCCGCCGACCAGACCGACGTGGCCCGGGCCCAGGCGCTGATCGAAGAGGCCGGCCTCCGCCTGCACCGCCGCCCCCTCGACCAGGCCCAGATCCAGGCCTACATGGACGTCTTTCAGGAGGGGGCCGGCGAGGGCTTCGAGTCCGGCGCCGAGCTGGTGCTGAGCGCCATGCTGCAGTCGCCCCTGTTCCTGTACCGGATCGAGACCGAGGGCCTGCAGGAGGACGGCGTCACCTACCTGGACGCCTGGGAGCTCGCGTCGCGGCTATCCTTTTTCTTGTGGAACACGGGGCCCGACGCGGCGCTGCGGGCGGCAGCCGCCGACGGCTCGCTGCTGCGGACCGAGACTCTGGCCGCCCAGGCGGCCCGAATGCTGGCCGACCCCCGGGCGGAGTCGGTCGTGCTGTCC
>CAYZFR010000095.1:0-14697 GCA_964477875.1 uncultured Myxococcales bacterium | reverse complement strand
GTGCAAGCTAAACTGCACAAAGGGTGGAGAGTTACTCTGAGAGAGTTACTCTGCTCTAGAGAGTTATTCGGGGATGTAGCGGAGGCCGGCTGTGCCGCCTATGGTTAGGTCCTCGGTGAGGAAGTTCAGTTGGCCGAAGGCTTTGACGGGGCCGAGGTGGACCTGGACGCCCGTGATGATTCGGAAGAGGGCGGTGGTGGGCTCGTTTTGGTCGTTGGCGGCGATGTCGACGGTTCCGATCTCTTGGTCGTCGAAGTCGCCGCCGTCGGCGAAGAGGGCCGTGTCGACGGTACCGCTCAGCTCGGCGCCTCCGGCCTGAAGATCCACCCCGATCCCGCCGTACAGCCCTAGGAAATAAGCGAGGCGGGTGCTGGTCGTGACCTCGAAGGGGAAGCTGAGAGCGGTCTGTCGGAGGCGAAGTTCCGTCTGGTCGGGGGCCGATCGAGTCACCAGGTCTACGCCACCTCCCAACGGCGTCGAGGTCTCGATGGCGCGTCGGGCCCGGAGGATCATCTCCGAGAACTCGACGCCGGTCGTGAAATCGAAGCCCCCCCAGCGCAAGCTGGACGTCCCCGCGCCCTTCACGAGCTTGAACTGAGAATGAAATCCAACGTTGTAGAAGGTGCCGTTGTACTCGTCGATCTCGAGCGGGAAGCCGAGGCCGCTCAAGTAGAGCGTCAGCCACGGGGCTCCCTGCTCGGTGAAATTGTAGCCCAGCATCAGGCTCGCCTGGGCGCCGACCCCGATCGGGACCGCCCGCTCGAAGTCCGCGAAATCGATCGCCTGAAGATCATCGATATCGCTGTTCCCTGCGTCAAAGGCTCCCGATACCGCCATGCCGAACAGAAAGCCCTTCGGTTGGCTCGCGTAGTCCGCCCCGATACCCTTGCTCAGCATGTTTTGAGCATTGGCCGACAGACGAAGGAACTCGCGGATGTCGGTCAGCCCGTAGAGCGCCTTGATCTGTTCGTCGATGAGGGTCTCCAGCTCGGCTGGCGTGACCCCGACCTGCTGCGCAACCGCGTTCGCATCGGGCGTAAGCGTCACACGGACGCTGGTGTTCTGAGCGTAGGCCGGTCCAGCGAGGACGAGCCCCGCACAGGCAAGAAGAAGGCGCCGCATCGCCCGAACAGTGACCCACACTTTAGGCCCGAATTCGAACTTTGGCCCGGGACCCTGGCCCGATTGCCCGCGCTCACGTCGCTTCAGGGGTCGGGCAGCTCGACCTGGGAGTCCCGAAAGGCCGGGATCCAGCGCTCGACCTCGCCATCCGGGGTTTCGGCCCGAATGCTGACGAAGCGGTTGGGGACGGTGCGCTTCAGCGGCGCCCCCCCCTGAGGCTCGCCGTCGATGAAGATCTCGCCCCGGGTTGGCCAGGTGACCTCCAGCTGGACCTCACCGGCCGGACTTCGTCTCGGAAGGGTGATCCGAGGCGTCGCCCCCGGGGAGGGGCAGTCGACGATCCAAGCGCCGCGGCCGACCTCCGCCACCAAAAGGGCGGCGCCTCGAAAGGACCAGACCTCCTCGCGACCCTCGACCGAGGTGCGCTCGGCGCTGCCCGCGGCGGGCGACAGCTGGACCCCGGCCGGCCGGCGGAGCCGAACCGAGCACGCGGTTTCCTCCTCCACCGGCGTCAGCTCCACCGAGACGCTTCCCCGCTGAGGCAGCGGGATCCGAGCGGGAACGAATCCCGGCGCGGCGGCCAACAGCGGTGGCAGGTCCTCGCCCGTCATGATCCGAGCCTGCCCGGCCCCGAGGAAGGTCCCGTCCTCCGCGCTGTACAGCGCGGAGTTCTTCGGCAACACCTTCACCCACACGTCCAGAGGCGGCCGGAGCAGCTGAACCTCCTGACGTGCCTCGATGTCGTTGGCGGCGGTCTGCGGTGCGAGGAGCTCGGAAGCGACGAAGGTGAACAGCCCCGTCAAGAACAGCCCCAGCGCGACGTACAGGGGCGCTCTATGGTTGTTCGAGACGTCGGGGAGCCCCTCCTCCGGGTCTTCGTGGCCCTCCTCGGCGCCCGGCGGAACGGCGCCCGGCAGCAAGGTCTGATAGGGACCCGTCGACGGCGGCAACGCCCGGCTGGACGGCGGGATGGGCTGGGGCAGCGCCGAGGGATACTGGGAGCGCCGCCGAGGCTGAGGGACGTCGTCCCCGCCGGGCAGAGGCTTCGAGAGCTGGTTCCGAGTCGGCACCCGGACCCCGACCATCGTTCCTTCCGGTCCGCCGTCCTCAGGTTCGATCCCCGGCACCCCGGTCTCGGTCTTTTCCAGGGGTACCTCTGCCCGGCTCTCGACCTTCGTTTCCGCCTCCTGAGGGATGGGGCGATGCAGGCGGACCGTCTCCTCGCTGTCTCGGCCCTCGGGCCGGGGTGGGATCGTCTCCGCCAGCACCTCGGGGTCGTCGAGCGTGTGGTCGTCCGCCGACCAGGGGCTGCTGTGGCGAAGCATGCCCACGTCGAGGGCCGGTCCAGGGGCTTCGACCACCGTCTGGGCCGACGCGATGCGAGGGCGGGACAAAGTCTGAGAGCGCACCCCCAGCTGGCCGGTGGCGTCCATTTCTTCCAGCCACTCGATGGCGTCCCGTGCGCTGGCGTGACCCTCGCCGCCAGGAGGCTTTTTGAAGCGTCGAATCATCTCCACCATCGGCTCGGGGACCGTGTCCAGCCGGTGTCCGATCTCCTCCAGGCATCGACCCAGGCGGAAGAGGTCGCCGCTGGGTCGCGCCCACGGCCCCTGCGGGCGGGCCTCGCCCCGAGCGAATCGTGGCGGCGTCATCTCGTCGTCGCTCCACCTGGGATCCACGCTGACGGGAAAGCCGAACAGGTGCGCCCCTCCCCGCGCGACCACGAGAGCCTCGCTCAAGAGAGGATCGGTCCGGTCCTTCTCGTGTCGCCGAACCAGGCGCTCGAGGAGATCATGACCCAGGATGACCAGCTCGTCCGGGGCCTCCAGCTCGGGGCCGTTCGCCGACAGAAGCTCGACCTCGGCCTCCCAGGGGAGCGCCCAGTACAGCGCGCTTCCGCCCTGGGCCCGCTCGCTCACCCCGTGGTCCAGGAGATCCGCGTCGGGATCCGGGGTCGCGGCGGCCGTTTGCTCCAGGATCGACTGGGTGAATTTCACCTTGGCTTCGTCTTCGTGCGGCCGGGAAGGCCGCAGGGTGACGACCTGAAGAATGGCCCGGAGCTTTCCCTGCTCGGCCTCGTAGAGGTCGACGCCCGGGGCTTGGACGAGCCGGCGCAGCACGCTCCAGGGCCCGACGGACTCGAGCTCGACCGCGGTCCCCATCGACCGCGGAGAGGGGATCAGGACGTCCCGGTCCGGTGCCCCCGAGCCCTTCTGGTCCTCCGCCACCCGAGGGCATTCTCACGTTTTGACAGCGCCATCAAAGGGAAGAGCCGCTCCTCGCGGCGGCCAGAACCCCGAGGAGCTCGTCGATTTCGGGGCTATTCTCGATGTGTGCCAAAGCGAGTCGAAGTCGCCTCGACCAGTTGGGACGTTCGTCCCGGGTCCCAGGGACGTTTTGCGGCTCGGGCTCCAGCCAGAGGTCTTCGAGGTTGAGCAGGAGCAGGGGGGCCTCGCTCCGGGCGAGGCGCACCGCCAGCTCTACCCAGACATCCATCGGCGCCTCGAGCGCTTCGTCGCGCCCGAGAGCGGTGCGGAGCGCATCCAAGTGCCGGCGTCGGGTCTCGTGCTCCCGCTCCGCTTGGGCCGGCGTCACCACCCCCCGCTCGACCCGCTCCTCGATGTCGGCGTGGTTCCAAAAACCCATGAAGGTGGGGGTGTCGTGGGTATTGACGCTCACCGCCGCGTGCTCGGGAACGGGCCGCAGGGCCGCCTCCGGATCGGGCTCCGTTTCGAACTGGGCCACGTACATCCGCTGCGCGCGGTGCCGGGCCATCCGCTCCCGAACCGCCGGCGGGACGGTACCCAGGTCCTCCCCGACGATCCGGCACGCGTGGCGCCGACTCTCGACGCAGACGATCGCCCACATCTCGTCTTCGCGATAGCGGATGTAGGTTCCGCCCTCGGCGCCGAAGCTCCACGGCACCCCGAAGATTCGGTGCAAGCCCATGACGTGGTCGATCCGAAGGGTCGAGGCCAACTCCGCCTGCCGCTGCACGACTTCGATGAAATACTCGTAGCCCGACTCCCGGAGCAAACGAGGATGGAGCGGCCGAAAGCCCCAGTCCTGGCCCTCGGGGGCCAAAGCGTCGGGGGGGGCTCCGGCCGAGATGCCGTGCACGAAGACCTCCTGGTCCGCCCAGGCGTCGTAGCCGTCTGGGTGTACGCCCAGGGGCAGGTCCAGGTAGAGACCGCCCCCGACCTCCTCCAGGGGTTGGCCCAGCCGCCGGACCTGTTCGTCGAGTCGGAACTGGGCGTAGAGGTGCTGCCGGACCCGGGCCTCGTCGGTGACGGCAGGAGAAGCGCCTCGTCGCTCCGCCAGCGACCACTGGTGCCAAACTCTTTGTCGCTCCCAGGTGGCGGCCCGGAAGCGCGCGTACTCCAAGGCCCGGGGGCGGGTGCGGATCCAGGCCTCCATGTCTTCGGAGGCGGGCCCATTCCAGGCGACCTCGGCGCAGGCCTGCAAAACCGGCTCGACGAGGGCGAAGGCCCGGCCGTGGTCCACGTGGCGCTGGTCCCGAAGGCGGGCGGCCTCCTCGGCGAAGCCGGGGGCGGAGAGGAGAGCGGCCGGACCGGGGTGCCTGGCCTCGGGAAGCTCGGCGACGTCGAGGAAGAGCTCGTTCCAGAACAAGCGAGAAGCCGGGACGTAGGGGCTCGGCTCCAGGGGGTGATCGAGAAAGGTGGCCAGGAGGGGCAGCGTCGCGACCATGTGGCCTCCGGCCCGCGCGACGTGCTGGGCGAGGCGACGGAGCTGGCCAAAATCGCCGACCCCCCGATCCTCGACGTCTCGAAGCGCATAGGTGGGTGCGAAGACGCCCCAGCACCGTTCGCCGTCCGGGGCGTGAGTGGTCCTCGGGGCGACGATGAGCCGTCCTTCGGACGAGAGTCGACCGAAGCAGAAGCGCAGCCGATGGTAGCCGAAGGGAAGCCTCGGCAGGTCGACCTCCAGCCGGAGCCAGGAGCGCCCCTCGCGGTCGCTATGACCGGCTACGCGCAGGTCCTCCAGCCGCCCCTCGACCGACGCCGCTTCCCCCGAGACCTCCAGTCGGAAGGGGCCGGTGGTGGCGCTCGCCGCCAGCTGCAAGTGGACTATCGAAGGCCCCCCTTCCCAGATCACCTGGACCGGCTCCAGAACCCGATTGAGCTGTACCCAGCTCTCGGCTCGAAGGGCCTCCTCGGCCTCTTCGGGGCGGGTGAGCGGAGCTCCGAGGAGCCGCAAGACGTGCAACAGGTGGTCGTCCTGGGCAGCGTGCCAGCGACCCTCGATGTCGTGGTAGCCGGTCTCGACCCCGTGAAGGGCCGCGAGGGCCTCCAAGCGTTCCCGCATGCACCGGGATTGACGCATTGCGAACGGCGAACGGCCACGGATTTTTTGGTTGAGGGCGGGGCCCCCGAATGATTCCCAGCAAGGGGTCCATGAACGACCAATCCGACAATCAGGTCTACGCGCTGGAGGTCCAAGACTGGACCGAGTCCCTGGGCGATGCCGTCGCCATCCGGGGGCACGAGCGGGCGGGTCAGCTCATTCAGGCCATGGGCGACTACGCCCAGCGACGCGGGCTTCCGGTCCCGAGCCTCGCCAACCTTCCCTACGTCAACACGCTCTCGGCCGAGCGAGACCCCACCTATCCCGGCGACCTCGAACTCGAGGAGCGGATCAAGAGCATCCTTCGCTGGAACGCCATGGCCATGGTCGTCCGTGGCAACAAACGCAACGACGGCATCGGCGGACACATCGCGACCTACGCCTCGATCGCCAACATTTTCGAGACCGGTTTCTTCCACATCTTTCGCGGACCCGAGCACCCCAGCGGCGGCGACCATCTGTACATCCAGGGCCACGCTTCGCCGGGCATATACGCCCGCGCCTTTTTGGAGGGTCGGATTTCCGCCGAGCTGCTCGAGAACTTCCGACTCGAGCTCGCCGAAGGAGGTGGGCTGTCGTCCTATCCGCATCCTTGGCTGATGCCCGACTTTTGGCAGTACCCGACCGTCTCCATGGGCCTCGGTCCGATCATGTCGGCCTACCAGGCTCGTTTCTTTCAGTACCTGCGGCGACGGGGCTTCGGTGAGAAAGCGGGCGGCACCGTGTACGCGTTCTTGGGCGACGGCGAGATGGACGAGCCGGAGTCGACGGGGGTGGTGAACTTCGCCGCCCGGGAAGGGCTCGGCAATCTGTGTTGGATCGTGAACTGCAACCTTCAGCGCCTCGACGGACCGGTGCGGGGCAACGCGAAGGTGGTCCAGGAGCTGGAGCGCAACTTCCGTGGCGCAGGCTGGAACGTGATCAAGGTGCTGTGGGGCTCGGCCTGGGATCCGATCTTCGCCCAGGACGAAGATGGGCTTCTGGCGGCTCGCCTCACCAACCTCCTCGACGGCGAGTGGCAAAAGTGCCGGGTAGAAGGTGGGGGCTACATGCGGGAGAAGATCTTCGGGGACGATCCTAAGCTGGCCGCCCTCGTCGCTCACCTGTCGGACGAGGAACTCATCAGTCTCCCCACCGGTGGTCACGATTCTCTCAAGATGTACGCCGCCTACAAGGCGGCGGAAGCAGAGACCGAGCGACCGACCGTGATCCTCGCCAAGACCATCAAGGGCTTCGGCATGGGGACGGCGGGCGAGGGCCTCAACATCACCCACCAGCAGAAGAAACTGACCCCCGAACAGGTGCGGTACTTTCGGGAGCGATTCCAGGTCCCGGTCTCGGACGAGATCACCGAGAACGTCGGCTTTTTCCATCCGGGCGAAGACTCGGACGAGGTTCAGTACCTGAGGGAGCACCGCGAGAAGCTGGGCGGCTGGCTGCCTCGACGGCGTCGCAAGTCTTCGGTCCGGCTCGAGATCCCCGGCGACGAGATCATCGAGGAGTTCCTGGACGGCAGCGACCGGGCGGCGAGCACCACCGCCGCCTTCGTGCGTGTCCTCGCCAAACTCCTCCGCGACAAGAACATCGGGCGCCGCATCGTCCCCATCATTCCCGACGAGGCTCGCACCTTCGGCATGGACGGCCTGTTTCGGCAGATCGGGATCTACAGCAAGATGGGACAGCTGTACGAGCCGGTCGACGCCGGCGGGCTGCTCTACTATCGCGAGTCGGCGGACGGCCAACTTCTGGAAGAGGGCATCACCGAGGCCGGCTCCATGGGCTCCTTCATCGCCGCCGCGACCTCGTACTCCAGCGTCGACGAGCCGATGATCCCCTTTTACGTCTTCTACTCGATGTTCGGCTTTCAGCGCATCGGGGACCTGGCGTGGGCGGCCGGCGACAGTCGAGCCCGCGGTTTCATGGTCGGGGGGACGGCGGGACGCACCACGCTGAACGGTGAAGGCCTGCAGCACGAGGACGGACACAGCCACGTGCTCGCGTCGACCATCCCCAACCTGAAGGCCTACGATCTCACCTTCGCTTCCGAGATCGCGATCGTCGTGCAGGATGGGCTGCGAAGGATGCTCGTCGAAGACGAGGATGTTTTCTACTACATGACGGTCGAGAACGAGGCCTATCCTCAGCTTCCTTTGCCGGAGCGCGGCGAGAACGGCGTGCGGGAAGGCGTGATTCGCGGCATGTATCGACTCAAGGAGGCGCCCAAGAGTAGGAAGAAGAAGCGGCCCATCGCTCAGCTCTTGGGCTCGGGGGCCATCATGTCCGGCGTGCTGGAGGCTCAGCGGCTCCTCGACGAGGACTACGGGGTGGCGGCTCAGGTCTGGTCGGTGACCAGCTACACCGAGCTGAGAAAAGACGCCCTCGACGTCGAGCGGCGAAATCTTCTTCATCCGACCGAAGAGCCCGAGCAGCCCTACGTCACTCGGTGTCTCGGCGCCGATGCTGGCGTGGTGGTCGCAGCGTCCGACTACATGAAGATCATGGCCGACGGAATTCGGCCCTGGGTGGAGGTTCCGATGGTGGCGCTGGGGACAGACGGCTTCGGTCGCAGCGAAACCCGGGAGGCACTGCGGCGCTTCTTCGAGGTCGACACCGCTCACGTTGTATGGGCGACTTTGGTCGCTCTGTTCCGCAAAGGGGAGGTCGAAGCCAAGACCCTGGACAAGGCCCGAGAGGACCTGGGCATCGACCCCGACAAGGTCAACCCGATGCGTGCTTGAGCGCGACGAGAGAACGAGTAGCAGATGGCCACCGAATTCAAGCTGCCCGAGCTGGGCGAAGGCGTAGAGTCCGCCGACATCGTCAACGTCCTCGTCGCCGAAGGCGATCGGATCGAAGAAGGTCAGTCCGTGCTCGAGGTCGAATCGGACAAAGCGACGGTCGAGGTCCCCTCGCAGATCTCGGGCGTGGTCGAAAAACTCCACGTCGCGAGCGGCGACTCGGTCAGCCCCGGTCAGCTCATTCTGACGGTAGGGCAAGGCTCGGGGAGCGAGAAGCCTTCGTCCTCGAGCCCTGCCTCCCCTTCTGCCAACCGAGCTTCGGCTTCCACCAAAAACGCCTCCAGTTCCTCTGGAGAGGAGTCCGCGTCCAAAGGCGGAGGGAACGTGTTCGAAATCCCGGACATCGGTGAAGGCGTCGATTCGGCCGACGTCGTCAACGTCCTGGTCTCGGTCGGAGACGAGGTCGAGGTCGGTCAGCCGGTGCTGGAGGTCGAGTCGGACAAGGCCACGGTGGAAGTTCCGACCGACGTCGGCGGAAGAGTGGCCGAGGTCTTGGTGGCAGCCGGGGATACGGTGAAGGTCGGGCAAGCCATCCTGCGCTTCGAGGGCGGGGAGGGCACGGCGCCCAAAAGATCGGACTCCGCCTCCTCTTCCGCCCCCACAGGCAGGGGCCAAGAGATCGAGGCAGAGGGCACGCGCGACACCCAGACCATCGCGCGGGCCGCTCAGATCACGGACGACCGGGTCCCCCCGGGGCGGGCGGTCTTCGCTGCGCCGTCGGTGCGGATGTACGCGCGGGAGCTCGGGGTCGACATCCGAAGTGTGCGGGGCACCGGCCCCGGCGGCCGGATCAGCAAGGAGGACGTTCAAGGTCACGCCGAGGGCGGCGAGGTCGAGGGACGGCCCAGCCCAACCCCCGCCGGGTCGGCGCCGAAAGCCCGCCCCGAGGCTCCGGCGCCGGCCACCTCTTCCGCCTTGGAGGATCGGGTCGAAAAGCTCCCCAACTTGCGCCGGGTGATCGCCGAGCGCTTGAGCCAGGCCTGGCAGACCATCCCCCACGTCGTTCTCTACCGAGAGGCGGACGTCACCGAGCTCGAGGGGATGCGGAAGAAGTTCAAGCACGCGGCCCCCGAGGGCGCCCGGCTCACGATGACCTCCATTCTGGTCAAGGTCTGCGGCCGCGTCCTTCTGGACTTTCCGAAGGTGAACGCCTCCATCGATCTGGAGAAGCAGCAGATCCACTTCCACGGTGCGGTCAACGTAGGCTTCGCGACCGACACCGACCGCGGGCTCTTGGTGCCGGTGGTGAGGGACGTGCCGAGCAAGAGCCAGGTGCAGGTGGCAGACGAGATCGCGGAGCTGGCGTCGAAGGCGAGAGAAGGCAAGCTCGGCCGGGAGGACATGAGCGGAGGGACCTTCTCGGTCAGCAACCTCGGCGGACTGGGCATCGGGCACTTCACGCCCATCATCAATCCCCCCGAGGTGGCCATCCTGGGGGTGGGACGGGCCAAGTCCGACGGCGCCGGACGGCTGATGATGCCGCTCTCGCTGTCGACGGACCATCGGATGCTCGACGGGGCCGATGGCGCTCGCTTCTTCGACGCGCTGGTCCGGATACTCGAGGATCCGGCGCGTCTAGTCTTCGCCTTCTGAGGCTGCGCAGGCCGGTGCGTCCCGAGAGGGCCGGGCGAGGAATAGGCCGGCTCGCCTGTTCTCACCCCGCTCCAGAAAGGCCCACGCGTCTCCCCAAGGCGTCACCGCCG
The DNA here is from genome assembly GCA_964477875.1 of uncultured Myxococcales bacterium. Classification (GTDB taxonomy): domain Bacteria; phylum Myxococcota; class Kuafuiibacteriia; order Kuafuiibacteriales; family Kuafuiibacteriaceae; genus Kuafuiihalomonas. The sequence goes on along the minus strand of CAYZFR010000095.1, from coordinate 4,709 downwards.
CCCATTCGTCGCGGCCGAGCTGCGCGCTGGGACAAACCGTGTCCTCGTCTACGCGTTCCGCGACGATGGCCTCGAAATGAAACAGCGCCCGCCCGCCTAGGGTCGCCTGTCGCTCCACCCGCTCCAAGAACGGCCAAGTCGGTGGGTCGGGCAGCTCCGCGAACAGCCCCCCTTCGTAGACGTAGGCCTGGTCCATTCCTCCAAGAATGTAGGTCCGGCCCTCGACCCTGATCAGGCGACCCTTCGGCACGACCTGGGGGTTGATCGCGAAGCTACCGTCTCGCCAGCGGACGAGCTGGGCCGTTTCCCTCTTTTTGCTGTCGTTCTCTCCGAGTCCGCGGATGAGAACGGCGCCGTCGTCTAGCCGCGTGAGCTCGGTGACGGGGGGATCGGCTAGGGGAAGCTCGAGCCGAAGGAGCTCTTCGAGGGCGCCGTCTCGAAAGCCGAGGATCCGCAGGCGGCGTCGTCGAGCATCGTCTGCGACGGGCGTGTTCACGAGTCTCGGCTGATCGTCGACGAGGACCACCGCCAGCTCGGTGTTGAAGTCCACCCAAGCCACGGCCCGGATCGACTCCGCCTCCGATAGCTCCGGCGCATCCACGATGGTTGGCCGCATGAGGTCTCCTTCGAAGCGCGCGAAGCGACCCCGTCCCCAAAGCGTCACCCCTGCGAAATCGGCGCTTCCTTCCAGGTAGGGAAGCGTGTCGGCGTCCGCTCTCAGCGTAGTCTCTATCGTGGGCCGGCCGAGCGCGAGCTGGTGAAGCTGTCCGCCGATGATGCGTCGAACCGTCTCCATGGCCGGCGTCGTGGAGCTGTCTACCGGTCGCTCCACGTTCTTCGCGATCCCTCGCAGCACCAGGGCCTCATGGCCCAGGGGAAGGATCCGCGAAAACGCGATCTCGTCGCCGGGGTCGCCACCGCTCAGGAGTCGGGCTTCCACCTCGACGCCGCGGACCGAGCCGGGACAGAAGGTCGATTCTCCGAGGGGGAGTCGGCGCAGCACGCTCGCCAGCTCCGGGTCCGGGGGCCTCTCGGCCCATGCGCCGTCGTCGTAGACGTAGGTCCTGTGGGCAGGCGGAAGCCGAAGCAGCTCCGCCTCCTCGTCCTTCAACGCCAGCCGTCCTGGAGACAGGGACAGGGTCGACAGCGGACACGAGAAGGTCAGCCAAGCCAGAGGAGGCACCGACACGGCTTCGAAGGGGGCTCGGCCCGGCGGAGGCTGTCCGGGTCCGAGGGCGAACGCGAACACGGCCGGCTCCGAGCCGGCCTGCACCAAGAGGCCGGCCTGTGCGTCTTCGGTTGGCAAGGATGGCAGGGCGGTGACCGAGCCGCAGGCCCCCAGGAGCAAGCCGATCCCCAGGAGCAAGCCGGTCGGCGCCCCGATGCGGTCAGGTCGGGTCACAAGGGCTTGTAGATCCCCATGAACACGGCGACCAGCCCCAGGCCCACCACGGTCGCGTACCACAGGCCCGCCGCCTCGGCCTTTCGCTTGATGACCACGGTGATGGCCCCCAGGATCAGCCATACGACCAGCTTGACGATCACCCAGCCCGGTAGGCCCGTCTCGCCGCCTTTGGCCAGCATGCCGAAGCCTGCCACCAGCATGACGAGGAGGCCGGTGCCGTGGCCGGCCACCAGCATCGCCCGACCTCCTTTGCCGCCCAGCTTCGCTTGAATGATGACGCCGCCCAGGGAGACGAAGAGCAAGATCATCCCCAGCAGGTGCAGGAGACGGTAGGTCGAGTAGCTCATGGACTCCCTCCTCTTCAGATGCCGAGGCGGGAGTCAAACGAAGCACGTCCGCCGGGGGGAAGCCGACTTTCAGCTGCGCTCGAGCAAGCGATCGATCCGGCGGACGAGGACCTCGGGGTTGAAGGGCTTCTTCACGAAGTCGTCGGCGCCCAGCTGAAAGGCCTCCATGACCGTCTCGTCTCGGTGGCTCGAGGACAGGATGATGCGCTTGCTCGGATGCCCGGCGCGCCGGAGCTGGCGCAAGATGTCCAGTCCGGAGAAGAAGGGCATGTTGATGTCGAGGATCAGCAGGTCGTAGCTTCGCTCGGCGAGCAGCGCCGCCGCTTCGCGCCCGTCTTGGGCCTCCACCATCTTGAAGCCATGGCGGCCCAGATGATGCCCCAGAATTCGCCGAATGACGTGGTCGTCCTCTGCCACGAGGACGGTGCGCTCCGCGGGTTGGGAGGCGGCTTTCGGAATCGGCCGAGCGCTGCCCATCATCAAGCGGGCGAAGAGGCGTTGAAGCTGCGCCTCGGGAGCCGGTAGCTCGAGCGTCGCGCCGCCTTCGGCGACAAGGCGGCGCGTGCCGCCTTCTCGGTGCACCTTTACCAGGGGCGTTCCGTTCCGCAGCAAGATGTGCTGGTTCGGATGATTGTCGAAGGTCTCGTCGATGACGAGGAGGTCGGGGAGCACGAGGTGCCAGACCGTCATCAGCTCGGGGATGCTGTCGAAACTCTGGACCTGAAAGCCTGCGTCGCTGAGAGGCGCGGCCAGCATGTCGCGCATCCGGTGGTCGGGGCTGGCCAGGAAGATGCGCAAGGATCCGGGGTCGAGCTTCTCACCCGGCCCGCTGGGCGTGGAGGGGAGGGGCGCATCGCGCTGGGCTCGAGAGAGGTCCTCTGCGTAGCGGCGGATGACGTCGCTCTGGGTCAGGATCCCGACCAGGCGCTCTTGGTCCAAGACCGGCAGGGCGCCCACGCGACAGCTCAGCATGACCGCCATGGCGTTCACGAGCGGCGTTCGAGCTCCGATGGTGAGCGGGTCCCGAGTCATGATGTCGGCGATGCGGGTCCCCCGGGCGACCTGGTCGAAATAGCTCCGAGAGCGGGTGCGGTCGGGCAAGGCGGCCTTGAGGTCTCGATCCGAGACGATTCCGCGCAGCTTGCCCTCGTCGTCCACCACCGGGAGGTGCCGGAAGCGCTCCTGGACCATCAGGTCCAGCGCGTCCAAGAGCGGCGTCTCCGGGGTCACCACGGTGGGAGACGGCGTCATGAGCTCTTGCACCTCCAGCACTGGCCGACAATTCCCCGAGTCGTAGGGAAGGGGCAAGCCCAGGCGCCCAATCACTGGCTCACTCGAACCAGACTTCAGCGCAGGAATGGCGTCCGCGTCAGCCGTAGCGCTGCCGAATGTTGGGGACCAGGTATTCGAAAGCCCCTTCCAGATCATGGCTCGGCGCGAAGCCCCAGTCGGCCCGGGCGCGATCGTCGTCTACCTGGCCCGGCCATGTATCGATGATCTGCTGCCGCTTGGCGTCGGGCGCGAAGCTGATGTCGGCGCTGGGCATGGCGTGCCGTACCAGGTCCGCGAATTCGAGTGCGGTCGGCGAAAAGGAGGCGATGTTGTAGACCTCGCTGGTCAGATCCTCGCGGGACGCCTCCATCAGCCGCAGCAGCGCGTCGATGGCGTCGGGCATGGTCATGAAAGGAATGCGAGCGTCCTCCCTCACGAAGCACGCGTAGGGTTCCGACTGGGCGGCGGCGTGGAGCATCTCGGGGGCAAAGTCGCTGGTCCCACCGTGGGGCACGGTGAAGGCGCTGATGAGCCCCGGGAAGCGGATGGAGCGGAAGTCGACCCCGGCCAGCTCCGGCTCCGCCGAGAGCTGGCGGTAGTGATGGGCGTAGTACCGTCCGAGATGTTCGCAATAGAGCTTGTTGCAGCCGTACATGGTGGTCGGCATCAAGAAGTCGCGCTCGCCGACTCGGCCCGCCGCTTCTTTGGTCGCCAGGTCCGGCAGGCCGTATACGGCAATGGAGCTCGGGAACAAAAACCGGACCGGCGAGCCGTGCCAGCGCGACTGCTCGACGGCGAGCTCGAGCAGGTTGAGGGTGCCCTTCACGTTCACCTCGTGGGCCGTCTCGGGGGTGAACTCGGCTCGCGTCGACAGCAGGGCCGCCAAGTGGAAGATCGCGTGGATCTCGAACTCGCTGACGAGGCGATCCAGGAGTCGCTGATCCAGGATGTCGCCCACGATCCGGGCGTGGCAGCGCGAAGCCACCGGCTCGGCCAGCTCGCGAAGGTCCAGGCCCAGCAGCTCGTACTGCGAGTTCTCGGACAGCCGTCCGATCAGCCCCGTCCCCATCTCTCCCCCGGCTCCGGTGACCAGGACCGCTTTGCGCCGCGCCATCCGCCCGCTCTGTCCTTGCCGACGGTTTCGGTCAAGCGCGCAGAGAAGTCGCTTTGTCCTTGGGTCGATGGAGGGCAAGCCGGAGCATCGGACGCCGAATGGAAGAGACGTCCGAGCGCTACGACGTCATCGTGGTCGGAGCCGGCTTCGGAGGTCTGGGGGCCGCCCTCACCGCCGCCGAACGCGGAGCTAAGGTTCTGCTGCTGGAGGCGCTGAATTATCCAGGCGGCTGCGCGTCGACCTTCATGCGCTCGGGCTACGCTTTCGAATCGGGGGCGACGCTCTTCTCTGGTTTCGGCTCCGGCCAGCTGTTCCACGACTGGATCGAGCGCCACGGCATGAGCGTGGGCGTCGACTTCATGGAGCCGGTGGTTCATTTCCGGACTCCGGACTGGGCCTTGGACGTCAGCCGCAACCGTACCGACTTTTTTCGCTCGCTGGCGCGCCTCCCGAACACGCCGATGGACGCCGTGGTGCGGATGGAGCGTACCCAGCGGCGGGTGGCCGACGTGCTCTGGGAGCTCCTCGACAGCCCCGAGGGGAAGGAGATGGAGGCGTACTGGCTCGAGCG
>CAYZFR010000094.1:12174-14758 GCA_964477875.1 uncultured Myxococcales bacterium | reverse complement strand
CGTAGTCGGGCAGGTCGCTCCAATGGTGCTTCGGATCGAAGCGCAGGCTGGACGCCACCAGCAGTTCTCCGTCCTCGTCGAAGCCGAGTCGCTGGAGCAGGTCCTCCATATCGTCGCGGCGGATGCTCAGGTTCGCGGGCCTCAACGCGAACCCTGGCCGGAACTCCCGAAAGCCCAGCCTCGTGAGGGCGCGATTCCGACTCCGGGCCGCCCTTCGGTCACTCTTGGGCAGCCAGCTGGTGAGGGCCACGTAGAAGCGCCCACTCCACTTCGCCTCGATCTTGTCCAGGCGCTCCCACCAGCGGCCGAACGCGGTCTGCTGGAGCTGAACCCGGCTCGACAGCCGATAGAGGCCGCGACTTTCGGGCTCGACCTTGCCCTGGCGACGCAGGCGGCTGAGCGCGACCCGAACCTGGCTGGCGTCGATAGCGAGCTGAGCGGCGGCAAGCTCGAGCTCGGCCGTCTTGACGGCACCGGGCGCGAAGGCCGCCACCATTGCTCCCACTGTCTCCGACACCGAAGCCACCGCATCGGAGACCGCTACGCCTTCGGTCTGTTTCTGTCAAACCGCGTATCATATGCCGGTTGAGCCCGTTAAACGCGCTGCGTCGAAGACGGGTCGCGCCGGGTGCCCCCAAGCTTCGTCGTGGCCGATTGCGCAGGGGCTCGGCGCGCTCAGCGCCCGGAGCCGATGAGCTCGAGCAAGACGGGCCCCGCCCGATCCTTCACCTCGAAGTGGTCGAGAGCGTCGAACACGACCTCGTCATCTTGCCGCGGGATCCGACCCGACGGCACGCCGTCCACCGAGACGTCCACGATCCCGTCTCTGCGGGACCAGATCGAATAAACCCGAGCTGCTGCCCGCGGCCGCCGGTTTAAATCCTGCAAAATCAGGCTCTTTCCCACCGGTCCGACCGGGGAGGGAATGCCGGGAAAGAATCCATTTATCGGGTTCCACACCCGAACCAATGGGTTGCGGAGCGCGACGCTCAGCCCTTGGTTTGCGCCGGCAATGCCGACGAAGCCACCGACCCTGGAGGCAAGCGATGGCCCGAGGTCGAGCCAGCCCCGCTCGTCGACGAGGCGCCCGCCGAGGATAGCCTTGCGGGCCAAGGTGACGCCCATGGAGTGGGCCACGACCTGGGCTCGCCCATGCCCGGTGTAATCGAGGACCGCCTCGATGAAGCGACGCACGTGCAGCACCCGACGGCGGTCGTGAGACTGCTGCTTCACCTGCAGAGGGTCCGCGGGTCCCCAGGTCGTCCCGTAAAGCGACTCGAAGCCGTACCCGGCTCCAAGGAAGGCCCCCAGCACCGGGACCCATCCGTTGAACAAGGGACCGCCCGAACCGAGGGCTGCGTCGCCGTTCCCGTGAACGAAGACCACGGGGGCTCGCTCCACGGCCTGATCTTCCGCGAGGCGGCCCCCAAAGCTCCCGCCCGCCAGCTCACCCCGCGCGAAATCTTCGCCGTGGTACGGCGAGCTCGCCAGCCAAGCCCGAAAGTGCGGCGTCAGCCCCGCCCTGATCTCAGCGTCCATCGCTGCTTCCATCACCGCCCTGGCATCTGGCGCGGCGCTCGGACCTCTTCAGACTTTCGCCAGCGAATCAACAGAGGCGACCGGGACGGGCGACCACCTCTGGACTCTGGCTTCCTTGACGCCCCGCGTCCCTCGGTGAAAGTTCCCCGCCGTGGCAGAGATGGCCGACCTCGTGGTCGTGGGGACCGGCTTCGCGTCCACCTTCTTCCTGGCCGAGTACCTGCGGCAGGCGCCCGCCAAGGCGCGGGTCGTCGTTCTCGAGAAGGGCCGCAAAAGGCCGTACAGCTGGAAGCTGGCAAACCGGAAGACGACGGACTTCGAGCTCGCGGACGAGCTCATCAATCGAACCCCCGAAAAGCCCTGGTTTCAGAAGTATGGCTTTGGTGGCGGGACCTGCTGGACCGGCAACACCCCCCGCATGCACCCGAGCGACTTCCGGACCAAGAGCCTGTACGGCGTGGGAGAAGACTGGCCCTTTGAATACGACGAGCTCGAGCCCTACTACGTCGAGGTCGAGGAACGAATGGGGATCGCGGGCGGCAACGAAGGCCCCTTTCCCCGCTCCAAGCCCTATCCCTGCCCAGCTCACCCCTTCAACGCCTTCGACCGCCTTCTCGCCGAGAAGTACCCGGGCCTGCACATCCACATGCCCAGCGCTCGCTCCAGCGACCCCGCGAAGACCGGTCGGGCCCAGTGCTGCTCCAACGGCGTTTGCAGCATCTGCCCCATGAGCGCGAAGTTTCAGATCGACCTGCACTTCACGGCTCCCTACGAAGACCCACGGGTCACCCTCCTCACCGAGGCACCCGCGACCTCCATCGACTTCGAAGGGGGCCGCGCGACCGGTGTGCACTACCAATCGGGCGAGGCCGAACACAGGATCGCCTGCGATCTCGTCGCCGTCGGTGCCCACGCCATCGGGACACCGCACCTGCTGATGCGCTCCGGCCTGAGCGACCCGGCGCTGGGGCGCTACCTGAACGAGCAGATCATGTTCAACGTGCAGGTCGATCTCGCAGGGGTCGAGAACTTCGACGGCGGCCAG
>CAYZFR010000094.1:8156-12074 GCA_964477875.1 uncultured Myxococcales bacterium | reverse complement strand
ACGTGCAGGTCGATCTCGCAGGGGTCGAGAACTTCGACGGCGGCCAGTCCGTCACCGGCCTCGGGGTCCAGTTCTACGACGGAGCCTTCCGGAGTGAGCGCCCCGGCTGCCTGATCGAGAACTGGAACATCCCGTGGCTGAGGGCAGAACGCGGCCGGTGGCGCCACCGCGCGTACATGATGTTCGTCCTCGAAGACGTCCCCGAGCCGGAAAAGCGCGTCGAACCCGCCGGAGAGGATCCCAGCCGGCCGGCGACCACTTACGCCGGCTACTCGGCCTACATGCAGCGCGGCATCGACCATCTCCCAAAGATGATCGAGGAGACCCTGGAAGGCCTGCCGGTCGAAGACTTCGTTCTGAGGCGCCCCCCCGACCTCGGGACCTCCATCCACATCCAAGGAACGACCCGCATGGGGACGAACCCCGCCACCAGCGTCGTCGACGCCGACCTTCGACACCACCGGATCCGCAACCTGCTCGCCCTCGGCTCTGGCACCTTTCCCACCTGCCCGTCCGCGAATCCGACTCTGACCCTGTCGGCCCTGAGCGTTCGAGCCGCGAGGCGACTGTTTTGAAGACGCCGGCGCCTCCATTCCGCTCCAAGCTCGGCTTCATGAGCCGTCGCAGCTTCCTTTCTTTGGGGGTGCTGGTGATCGGCCTGCTGGCGATCTCCTGGGTGTGGCTCGCCTTCCGCCGCAACCAGGCCTCGGACCTCGTGGTGGCCATTTTGCGCCGGCGCGTGGGATACCTGAAGACGCCGCCTGGATGCTTCCAGGAATTCGCCGAGTCCTACTTGGTGGACAAGGCGAAGTATCGGGAGCTGCTCGACCAGCTGGCCGTGCTTGCCTTCCCGCTGACCTACGTCACCATCTACCCGTTCCTGTCGATGAATCACGGCCTTCGGCGACTGGAGAACACCGTAGTTTCGCAGTTCTTGTTGTCGACCGACTTCTTTCAGAACGGAGCCGACGAATCGCGCGAGCTGAAGTACATCGCCTACTACGACCCTTACGTGGCCGCTTGCCGTCACCCGTTTCGTGTGGCTGCGGCGCCGCTCGACGCAGCTTCAGGGCGCCCCGAGTAGCGCTTGAAGAGGCCCGCGATCTTGGCGCCCTCCTTGCGCGAATCGTGCTGCTCCGCCACGCGCTCGATACCGACGCGGCCCATTTCGTTCAGCTCCGGCGTGGAGGTCTTCACCGCCGCCCGCAGCGCCTCACGCAGCGCCGCAGTGTCTCCGGGTGTGAGCACCCATCCCGAGCGCCCGTCCTCGACGAGCTCCGGAATGCCCGCTACGTAGGTCGTGATCACGGGCCGCCCGAGCCCCATGGCTTCCATGATGACGACGGGCAGCCCTTCCGCGAAGCTCGGCAGGACCATGACCCGAGACTCGAGGAGCTTCTGTTGCACGACCTCGCCTCCGACCCAGCCGGTGATCTCGACTCGGTCTCGGAGGCCGTACTCGTCGATCTTGCTCTCCAGCTCGTCACGAATCTCTCCGTCGCCCACGAAGACCATCTCCATGTCGACGCCGCTCTGCGCCAGCTCGTGCATGGCCTCGATCACCAAGAGCTGTGCTTTGTGGGTGCACAAACGGCCAACCGCCGCGAGCTTGGGTCGCTCCTGTTCGGGGATGGGGCGGCCCTGACTCCCCAAAAAGAGAGGGTCGACGCCACAGCGGACCACGTGGATCTTCGAATAATCCGAGAAGCTGCACCACCGGTAGAGCTGACTGGTGGCGAAGATGCTGATCGCGACGACGAAGGCGGCGTTCTCTACCTTTTCGACGATCGAGATCCCCTCGATGCGATCGAACTCCTCGGGCCCGTGGACGGTGAAGCTGTACGGGGGCCCTCCGAGCTTCCGACACAGCAGCACGACGTCGGCGGCATTGGTTCCGAAGTGGGCGTGGATGTGCTCGACCTCGTCTTCCAGAAACCAGCCCCTCAGCACGCAGGCCTCCGCGAAGTAGGCCATCTCCTTGAGAAAGCCTCGATCCGACTTCAGGCCGAGCCTCATCGCGTAGACCAGCCCCGCTACGAACCCAACCGGGTCGGCGAGAAGGCGCCCAATCATGGCCGACAGCAGGCCCGCCACTCCGACGCCGAGGACCTCTCGCGTCTTGGTCCGCTCCTCGATGTCCCCCGGATCCACGAGCGTCTCGCCGGCCCGACGCACCGAGTAGCGCTGGACCTCGACGCCGGCCGCCTCGACGGCTTGGATCTCTCGGCGAATGAAGCTATGCGTCACCCGCGGGTACATGTTGATGACGTAGCCGACTTTCATGATTCCGGGACGGCGCGAGGCAAAGCATGAATTGGACCGAAGGGGAAGCTTCCCAGAGTTCTCCAGAAGAGGCGATTCATGCGATTCGTGAGGCTCGGAGCGACCAAGTCATCCTGGTCGATTTCGACGAGACCTTGTTCCTGCTCAACTCGACCGAGGCCTACCTGGACGGCCTTCGGCCACGCTTTCTGGGCGCGCTACTCCTCTTCGCCCTGAGCCTGCTCCGGCCTTGGAAGTTCTTCCCCATCCTTCGTCGGGGAAGCGGCGGTCGAGACTGGATCCGAGTGCTCGCAGGCTCGCTGCTGCTGCCTTGGACCGCGTCCAGCTGGCGACGACGGGCCAGATCTGCGGGCAAAGAGCAGGTCAATCGAGAGCTGCTCGAGGCTCTCGAGGCGTCGCCGGCCACGATCGTCGTCGCCTCTAACGGGTTCCGTTTCATCATCGAGCCCATCCTTCGGAGCGTCGAGCTACGCCATGAGCAGCTCGTGGCCTGTCGATTCTGGAAGGGCTATGCCGATCGGGCGGGGGGCAAGAAGGCCCTCGTTGAGCGCCATCTCGGGTCAGAGGTGTGGGCGCGGGCCATCGTCGTCACTGATTCGGTCGACGATGCACCCCTGCTCGGCGCCGCCGAAAGAGCGCTCCTGGTGACGTGGCCCAAGGCTCACTTTGAGCAAGCGATGGGCGACGTCTACATCCCTTTCTTCTACACCGAGCGCGTAAAACATCCGGGTCAGAAGTATCTCCTGAAGACGGTGCTCGCGGAGGATCTGCTCTTTCTCGTTCTCGCGACCGTATGGTCCGCGACGGATCCACTTCTTCACGTCTTGGGCCTCGGCCTCGCGATGGCCTCCTTCTGGTGCATCTACGAGATCGGCTACATGGAGAACGACCTGGTGGCAGAGCGAGACGAGGCCGACCCAAAGCTCTCCAAGACGTACCATGCCCATAAGCGTCGCATCCGAATGCTTCAGCCGTGGCTGTGGAGCATTCCCATGGGCGTGCCCGGCGCCGTCCTCTTGGTGATGGCGAGCGCCGAGGTCGACCAGGGAACCTTCGGCCTAGGCTTTCGCGCGCTCCTCGCCACCGCATGCTGGCTCGCCGTCCTCGTCGCCCTCCGCGCCACTTTTTTCCTCTACAACCGCGCCAACAAAGCGCTGCGCATCTGGATGTATCCGGTTCTTCAAGCCTTCAAGACCTTCGGCTTCCTGGCCGTCGCCTCGGTCAATCTGGTAGGGGGGCTGTTCCTGGCCGCCCAAGTCATGGCGCGCTGGACGCTCTACATCCTCTATCGCTTCAGCAAGGGCGAATGGGTCCCGGTCGGTCAGCTCCTTCGTGTGGCCTTCTTCGTGATCCTCCTCTTGGCGGTGGCCACCGCTTCGGCTCCCATCCGTCAGCTCCTCGGCTGGCAGACGGCCCTCCTTCTGGGATACGGAGGGCTCAAGGCGAGGCGGGAGCTCCGGCAGACGATCGGGGGCTTTGGATGGCTCCAGAGGTCTGGCGGCCCCGGCTGAGCCGACCCAGCCGCGCTGAGCTTGCGCCCTCGGCGCTGCGGCTGAGCGCTAGGGGGGTGCGATCAGCCCCCCTAGGGTAGTTTCAGTTCTCGGCTGATTCCGGCTAGCTTGGGCCCATGAAGGC
>CAYZFR010000094.1:0-8056 GCA_964477875.1 uncultured Myxococcales bacterium | reverse complement strand
GGCACGGTGGGCTACTTTCGCCACGGCCTGACCTACGACGTCGACGAGGGGAGCGTGACCAATTTCGCCACCTCGCTCGAACGTCTCGGCTTCGACCTGAACGTCGAAGTCGCGGGGGCCAACGCCGAGACCGCCAGCACGACCCTCGTGCTCCCCGGTCCGTTTCGGATCGTCGTCCCCATCCCGACCAGCCTTCCGCTCGGCCTGAACGTGGCCATCACCTTCAACCTCTTGGCCGAGGTGGAGCTGCCCTCCTTGCTCATGGCCTCCACCACCTTCGAAGGTCGATTTCGGGTCGGCGGCGCCTCGACCGGCTTCGCCGGCGATGGCTCGAGCCTGAGTCCCACCGGAGGAAGCGGCTCACCAACCATCGAAGTTTCGGATCCGAGCACCGCCGCCACGATGGGGGGCGTCGGCTTCACCTTCGCCTTCGCTGCCCCTCGCATCATTTTCAACGCGCTCGGAGACCAGGCCAGCGTCCGATTCGACAACATCTACACGACGGCGGGGAGCCTCCTCGGGACCGTCCTCACCGGCCTCTGTGTAGAGGTCGGCGCCCGCCACAGCCTCCGGGGCACCGCAACCGCCAGCTTCTTCGGCATCGAGATCGGAGAGGTCAGCCACACCTTCTTCGAAGAAGATCTCTTCGAAAACCGCGGTGACGACTGTCCCGAGTGACAACGAGCTTGCCTGTCAGCGCGGACCGTAGCCCGGCGGATCGCTGGCAGGGAACGTCTCTCGAAGAGCCTCGTCGATCTTCTCGTCGTCGCTGACGGACGACGAGGCATCCGAATCCTCGCCCGTTCCAGCCACGGTAGTCGCGAACGGAACGCTCAGCATGTAGACGCCGCGAATGGTCAGAAGAGCTCCGAAGAACAATCCGAGACCCCATAATCCTGTGCGGCCGGCCCCGAACAGACTCACGCCGACCGTTCCCACGCCCAAGACCGTGAGACAGGCGCCGAGGCTGCGGCGACCACGTGTGTCCATGCGGGGCGTCCCCCGCCGGCTGTCGACGTCCATGTCGGAGAGCCTAGCAAACTGCGCAGCTACGAGACGGGCGGAGCTACGCGATCACTTCGCCAACGCGCATTATCACCCACGGGTTGCGTCATGCGGCGCCAGCAAGCAAGGACAGCGCGAGCCCGCCCGAATAAACCAGTAGGATGATCGGCCCTTCGAGGCCGATGTTGCCCAGTCCCTTCTCCTCTCGGACCAGCATTCCGAGGAGGAGGACTCCGTTGAGTAGGCTGGCGAGCCCCAATGACAGCCTCAGCTCAGCGCTTAGAGGGTGATAGATGCTCGCCGGCCCGAGCGTGAAGTCGGAAGCCGCGATGAAGCACATGTCGAATGCGTTACCGCCAATGATGGTCGCCATAGCGAGGGCGCCTTTGCCTGAGCGGGCTGCGCTCACCGCGATCACCAGCTCCGGAAGCGAAGTCAGCACGCCGCTCACGAAGGTTCCGACGACTTGCTCCGACCAGCCTCCCGAGGCGACGAGCCCCTGGGATTGGACCGAGATCCCCCAGCCTGCCACGGCTACGACGACGACCAATGCGAGGATCTCGACGATTCGGATGCCGAGAGCCCGCTCTTTTGGAGCGGCCTGGACCGCTTCGATGCGCCCGGTTGGCTTCCAGGAGGGCTTGCTCGCCAGACGCCGGCCCAAGACCAGGCAGCCCAGATAGACGCCGAGGATGGCCCATGAGCCAGGATGGAGCCGCAGGAAGGTCAGATTCGGAGAGGCTTCGGCGGTGACGGGGATGGATAAGAGCAGCATCAGGGCGCTCGCGTTGACGAGGTTGCCGACATCGGCGCCGCCGTACTCCAGATTGTTGCGACGATAGAAGAGGTCGGCGATCGCGATGAAGGTGGTCTGGGCTGCGATACCGCCTACGGCGTTCGAGACCGCCAGCTCGGCGCGACCCGCACTCGCTGCGTCCATCGACGCGACGAGGCCAGGCAGCGAGGTCGTGGCTCCGAGGAGCACCGAGCCCATGAGGGCTCGGCCTAGTCCGGTCACGCTGGCGAGTTCGTCGACCCTGCGAGAGAGCGCAGGACCTAAGAAGAGAATGGCCCCGACGGCGCCGAACCAAACGAGCGCGTCCATCGAGGCCTCGCCGCTCCTCAGCCTCCTCCAGCGGGGACGGTACCGCGAGCCGGATAGCCCTGGTCGAGGATGAATCGGACCGCGCTGAGAATGTCACCGGGAGCGGGCCGACCAAAGGGCATGCTGTTGATGGCTACGTAGTGGAGCCTGCGGTCCGGTTTCACCAAGAAGAGCCCAGGCTCGGAGAAGCGCTTCGGCTCATCATCCTTGATGGACTCACTGATGAACAAACCCCAATCGCGTGCCACGTCCTCCGTGAGGCCGTAGCCGATGGGGAGGTTTTCGATCGCCCACTCCGATTTAGCCTTCTGGGCCCGAAGGGTGTCGTCCATGCTGAGCGCGACGGGCTCGGTGCCGAGGGCCAAAAATTCGGGAACCTTGGCGTCGAACGCCTTCAGGTAGCTCCGGCAGACTGGACAGTGCAGGCCACGATAGAAGAGGAGCAGAGAGAAGTTGTTCGCCTCGGCACTAGAGAGGTCCCAGTGCGACTCGGGGACACCGAGCACGTCGAAGCTGAGCTCGGGAGCGGGATCGTTCGGCCGTGGTGTTTCATGACGCTTCACGCTTCGAAGCTCTGCAGCTTGCGTGCCGCATCCGGAGCCGATCTGCTCCGACGGAGATGAGACGAATTACCCCGGCACGGGGCGTTTTTCCCCTTGCTCGGCCGACTCATCGCGGCCCGAAGCCCGGCGGATCGCTGGCGGGAAAGCTCTCGGCGAGAGCGGCGTCTATCCGCTGGTCGTCCGAGGCCCCCTCTCGCGGCTGTGAGCCGGGCCTTGGGTCCACCGGGTTCGGAGGCGCCTCGAGCACCTCTCGGGGGGTGAGAAGCATGATGAGCCCCATCATGGTCAGGTGCACGCCGAACAGAACTCCGAGGACCCACAACCCCGTATCGGGCCATCCGGAGATGACGATGAAGGCCAAAATCACGTCGAGCAAGCCGCTGGCGATGAACCACGTGCGATGACCCGGTATCGACCATGCGGCGGCGAATCGAAGCAGGCCCTGGGTGAGAAAGTATGCCCCCACCAGGAGGGTCAGGGTCACGGCTCCAGTCACTGGAAAAAGCAGAATGAGGCCGGCCGCGACAAGGCCCAGCATGGAGCCGATACCGTCCAACCACCACTCTTTACTGCCGGTCTTGGGCTGCAGGTGCACCAGGCGGAGCACGCTTCCTGTCAGCATGAGGGCGCCCACGAAGATCCCCGCCGCCATGGAGCTGACGAAAGGAAAGAGGAAAGCTCCGACGCCGAGAACCAGCATCGCGCCGCCGATGATGCGGGCGGCTCGTGTTGATGAAGACTGGCGGGACACGGGTCTACTTACGCGTGCGCCCTTCCTGCACGTCACCACTCAAGAGCGAGCGCAACATCCAGGCGGTCTTCTCGTGGAACTGGATCCGCTGCGTCAGCAGGTCCACCGTTCCTTGGTCATTCTTTTCATCGGCAACATCGAGCGCTTTTCTTGCGCCGCGAATGAGTGATTCGTGACCCTGCACCAAGGTGGACACCATCTCCAACGCCGGCGGATTATCCTCGTTGACCTCGATCCCGCTCAGTTTCGTGAACTGTTTGTAGGTACCGGGCGCGTACCTGCCCAGCGTTCGTACCCGCTCAGCGAGCTCGTCGACCGCGTCCCACATGTCTCGATATTGTTCCTCGAACATGTCGTGGAGCGTCTGGAACATGGGCCCTTCCACGTTCCAGTGGAAGCGGTGGGTCTCCAAATACAGGGTGTAGGTGTCGGCAAGGGTCTTTTCGAGCTCGCCGACGATGGCGTCCCGATCTTTTCGGTCAATGCCGATGCTCATTTCCGTCATGCGGATACACTAACGCTCACACCCGACAGATCCAGCGCCGACCTTTCGTCTCCCCTTGGATCCCCCTGAAAGCGGGGAGGATTCGGCGGGCCAATATTTTCAAACGATTATGAGCGCACCCATCGAAAGCCGCTGAGCAAGTGTCCTAGTTGTTCAGGAGACTAAAATCGGTCCGGACGAATGACCTGTACGTCCGATACGAAGGCCACACCGGGCAGCTCCTCGAACAGATCTTGAAGCTCGACGAGGAGCTGTTCGACCGTCTCGCCGTCGGTGACGGCGACGACCATCACTCGGTCGTCCACGTTGCTGAGCCGGGCCGGCGCCCAGGCCCCGCGGCTTCCCTTGCCAGATTTGGACTCCAGGATCGTGTAGCCCCGGACCTTCATCTGCTCGAACAGGCGGATGAAGCGGGGCAGGTGAGGCTCGTCGACGATCATCTCGAGCCGCTTGCGGGGATGGGTCTGAATGCTCATGGCGGTGGCTCCATTCACGTGAGGGCGAAGTCGGCGGCCCGCTGATAGAGCGGGATACCGAAGACGAGGTTGAAGGGGAAGGTCACGCCCAGGGACAGGGTCAGTGAGTAGGCGGGGTTGGCCTGGGGCAGCGCGACCCGCATCGCGGCAGGAACCGCGATGTAGGAGGCGCTGGCGCACAGCGTGATGAGAAGAGTCCCGCTCCCGGGCGACAGGCCGACCAACCAAGACAGCGCCAGCCCTACGCAAGCCCCGATGATGGGCATGACGAGGCCGAAGCCAACCAGGCGATGGTCGAGGCCCTGGGCCGAACGAAGCCGCCCCGCCGCCGCGAGGCCCATGTCGAGGAGGAACAGGCACAGGACGCCCTTGAAAGGCGCCGATATGAAGGGCGACACCGTCTCGTAGCCTCGCTCCCCAGTGACGAGCCCGATCGCGAGCGCGCCCAGGAGCAGGACCACGCTCCCATTGAGGAAGACCTCCCGAAGAAAGTCCGCGTCCCACTTGGGCGCGCGCTTGGCGGCGGGGTCGCGCTGGGCCAGGACCAGCCCGGCCACGATGGCCGGCGACTCCATGAGCGCGACCACCGCGACCATGTAGCCGTCATGGTCCACGCCGAGGACGGTGATGTAGTCCGAGGCAGCCACGAAGGTGACGACGCTGATGGAGCCGTAGTGGGCGGCAATGGCGGCCGCGTCGACGTGGCTGACCCGGGTGGCGGCCCGCAAGAGCGCGAAGGCGATGACCGGGAGCCCGAAGCCCGCGACCATGCCTGCCACGATGGCGCCCAGGGCCCCCACGTCGAGGCCGGCATGGGAGAGCTCGACGCCGCCCTTGAAGCCGATGGCGAGCATCAAGTACAGGGAGAGTCCCTTGGACAGATCCTCGGGGATGCTGAGGCCGGATCGGGCCAGGCCGGCCAGAAAGCCGAGGGCGAAGAAGAGGACGACCGGCGACAGCAGGGTCTGGAGCGCGGCTTCGGACATACGCCGAGGGCGCCGGTAGCACGGAGATTCGTCCTTCGCATACCAGAGATTCCCTCAGCGCTTCGACCTCATGGTCGGGCGCCGAACGGAGCGCTGGGAACGCGAGGCAGGCCGGCGCCTATACTCGCAGGACCCCGCGCCTCAGTCGCCAACCGACAAGCTCCCATGTACCAGACGATCTTCGTACCAGAGACCAGCCGCGTAGACGGCTTCGAAGGTGCAGCGTCGTTGCACTCCGAGGCCGAGGGCGGGCGACGTGAACCACGTGGCGTTCGAGGCCGCCTGCAGGACCGCCTGCACCGCCTCGGTCCCGGTTCGGTCTTCGCCTTCCAGGTGGAGTGCGTCCATGACATAGCCCGAGAGCAGCCGATCCCAGGCCGAGCGGCAGGCGCGAGCGCCGTCGAAGAGGTCGACGCCACACACACGGCCCTGAACCGAGACAGCCAGGCCGACCGCGCCTTGCTCGGCCCCAAAGTGCCGGCGCCGCGCCTCTAGTTCCTCGTGGCGGCGCTCGTAGGCGGCGCCCCAGTCTGCCGACGGCGACGCGGCGCCGTGGAGCCCCAGATCCTCCTCGACCTTCTTCCAGACTCTTCGCTGATCCGAACGATAGGCCTTAGCTCGCTTCAGGGACTCGTCCAGAGACTCCTTCAGATGCCGGCGCATCGTGCCCGAAGCATGCATCTTCCGGTGGCTAAAGGACGCGCTGCGGCGACGCCAGCGCCCTTGCTCCACACAAGAGACCGGCACGATGAGCTGGGTCTTCGGTCCGACCAGCACGCTGGTGTTGAGGATCCGATTCTGCTTCGCGCCCTCCAGGGCCTCACCCTCCAGGAACAGGACGGGCTGCTCGCCCTTATTTTCGACGGTGAGCTCGGGGACGCTGCCGCCGAGCGAAACCTCTTCCACTCGGACCAGTCCCGTCTCCATCGCCTCCTCGGCCGGTAGGTAGAGAAGGCTCGAGCTCCCCGCCCCTCGGAAGAGCGGAAAGACGGACATGGCCCCCCATCGCCGGGGCTCGCCCACATGGGCATGGAAGTCCGAGAGGAAAGGAGAGGCGTGTTTGGCTTCAGTCATGGAGCCAGCCTGGCCTCGAGAGCTGCGGACGACGAGGATCGGACCGGGCAGAACCGGGCACTTGGACATTGTCCGCCCGGGCATGGGGTATGGTCCGAGTGGGATGGCGGCCCGCTTCGACAACCAGGTCCTGAAGCAAGCCCGGCTCGACCTGGGCATGACCCAGGACGAGGCCGCCCAGCGGCTCGACGTCGACGTCCGGACCTACCGCCGCTACGAGACCGGCCAGGTCAACGGCGCCGGCGACTTCAAGGTCCAGCGGGCCGACCGCCGGGGCTTTTTGGCCAAAGTCTGCGCCGAGTTCGGGATGACCGAGGCGACCCTCGTCGTCGAGGCCGAGGCGCCGGAGGAGGAAGAGCCGGGTCTTCTTTGGGCCCCTCGCTGGGTGCATCCGCTGCCTCGGGCCCAGGTCTTCGTGGGTCGGGACGAGCTTTGCGCCGAGCTCGGCAAATGGGCGACGACGCCCTCGCCCCCGGAGCGCTTACAAGTTCTGGTCGCAGCGGGAGGGAGCGGCAAAAGCACCTTGGCCGAGCGGGTCGCATCGAGCCTCGGTGGACATCCGCGGCCCGGCGGGCTGTTCGTGTGGAGCTACTACTCGGACGAACGCTCGGAGCGAATGCTGGCCAGCCTCCTTCGCTACCTGGAGCAGGACCCCAAGCTGGAGTCGCTGCCCAGCGAGCGCCTCGAGCGTCTGGTCGACCACCTCGAGAACGGCGCGCCGCACCTGCTCGTCTTCGATGGCTTGGAGGTGGTGCAGTCCGACGGAGGCGACCGGGCATTGGGCGAGCTCATCGACCCCACGCTCTCGCTCCTCCTGAAGCACCTGGCTCGGGGGCTCGGACGGACCCGGGCCCTCGTCACGACGCGGTTCCCGGTCCTCGACCTGGAGCCATGGCTCGGACAGTCGGTCCGGAGCATCGAATTGGCGCCTCTGAGCCCGGCACAGGGCCGGCGGCTGCTCATCGGCAGCGGGGTCGAGGAAGCGCCGGCGATCGACGACCTGCTCGCGCACTACGGCGGACATCCGCTGTCCCTGGCGATGGTCGCCAACTACATCGCCCGCTTCCTCGACGGCCGGGCCGATGCATGGGGCCTGCTCGACCCCGCGGAGGTCAGCTCGGACCTCGCCGCCGCCCGCCGTCTGGCCCGGGTGCTCGACGAGTACGCGCAGAGCCTGCCTTCGGAAGAGCGCGAACTTCTGACCCTGTTGTCCACCTTCCCGGGCGACCTTCGGACCGAGGACCTCATCGAGCTCTACCGGCGAAGCTCCAGGCTCGAACTGGACGAAGCCTCGGTCAGGCGGGCGCTCGTTCGCCTGAGCGAACGCGGCCTCGTCCATGGAGATCCGCACCCGACCGCTCACGCATTCGTTCGGGAGCACTTCGCCGACGGTGCGTTGAGGGAGCGACTGGTAAGCCGGAAGTGGTGCCAACGAACGGGCGAAACGCAGCTCCGACTCCGAACCCACGAATTGGCGACCAGGATCCACTCGGCCCTGAACCGCCCCGACGCGCTCGAGGCCAAACGCACCGAAGCCATGCGCCTCGCCGACTCCAGCCGCGCATCCTTCTACCAACAAAGACTCGAACGC
>CAYZFR010000093.1:9638-14853 GCA_964477875.1 uncultured Myxococcales bacterium | reverse complement strand
GGTCTCCTCGATCAGCTTCGCGAGCCCGAAGTCGAGGACCGTCACGTGCTCGTCGCCCTCGGGCAGCCGTCGCACCATGATGTTGCGGGGCTTGAGGTCCCGGTGAAGGACGCCCTTGCCGTGGGCTTCGGCCAAAGCCCGGACGATCTGCGAGAAGAGGCGGGCCGCCCGTCGCTCGGGGAGCGGTCCATCTCGATCGATCAGGCGCTGAAGCGTCACCCCTTCGATCTTTTCCATCGCGATGAAGGGGACCTGGTGGACCGGGTCGACGCCGAACTCGAAGATCCCGACGATGTTGGGATGGTCGAGGCCCGAGACCAGCAGCGCCTCCTGGTAGAAGCGCCGCATGCGGGCCCGGTCTTCGGCCCGGGTGCCCCGGAGGACCTTGATCACCACCGCGCGGTTCATGCCCATCTGGACGGCGTCGAGGACGGTGCCCATCCCACCGTGGCTGAGCACGCCTTCGACCCGGTAGCGGTCGACGATCACGCTCCCGTTCACGATTTTTGGAGGTTTGTCCTCGAGCGGGGGCAGGGTGGGGACCTGGTGGACAGGGCACCAGGCTTCGGTCCGCTCCCGGTCGCACAGCGGGCAATAGCGGACCTCGGCCATCCAGCCAAAACGCTAGCAGGCTCCCCT
The DNA here is from genome assembly GCA_964477875.1 of uncultured Myxococcales bacterium. Taxonomy (GTDB): domain Bacteria; phylum Myxococcota; class Kuafuiibacteriia; order Kuafuiibacteriales; family Kuafuiibacteriaceae; genus Kuafuiihalomonas. The sequence continues at coordinate 14,214 of CAYZFR010000093.1, read as the reverse complement.
CGATTTTCAAGAACGTGCGCCAGGCTCAACCAGGACTTCGAAAGTTGGGTTTGCGGCGCTCGAAGAAGGCGGTGAAGGCCTCCCTGGCCTCGGGCGAGCTCAGGCGGGCGGCAAAGATCCGGCCTTCCTCCCGGATGGTCTCCCTGAGCGCCGAGCGCGTTGGGCCCCGAAGCAGGCGCTTGCTCTGGATGAGGCTCTGCAGCGGGCGCTCCGCGAAGGCCTCGGCGGCGGCCTTGGCCGCTTCGGCCAGGTCTTCGGCGATGCGATTCACGATACCGGCCTCCCGAGCCGCCACGGCGTCGAAGGGGTCGCCGAGCAGGAGGAGCTCGCTCGCCTTCGCCATTCCGGCGGCCTGGGGCAGCAGAAGCGTCGAGCCTCCCTCGGGGACCAGGCCCAGATTGATGAAGGGCATGCGAAATCGGCTCTCGGGGTGAGCGATGACCATGTCGCAGTGGAGCAGCAGGGTGGTGCCGATGCCCACCGCGTGGCCTTGGACTTCGGCCACGATCGGCTTGTCGGCGTCGACGAGGGCGAAGAGGAACGCGAAGATCGGGTTGTTCTCGTCCTTGGGCGGGTCCTGCATGAACTCGCTCAAGTCGTTGCCGGCGGTGAAGGCTGGGCCCTCACCCCGAAAGTGCACGACCCGAACCTCATCGTCCTCGGCCGCCCGTGCCAGGGCCTGGACGCAGGCCACGTACATTCCGTAGGTGAAGGCGTTTTTCTTCTCGGGGCGGTCCAGAGTGACCACGAGAACGCCGCTCGGGCTCAGCTCGGTTCGGACGTTGGCGGGCTGGTGCATGCTCAGAAGACCTGGCTCGCCGACAGCGAGATGTCCACGTCGGCCTGGCCGCCGGTCGTGATCCCGAAGCCGCCGTAGAGGCTGAACTGAAACACGTCGAGGGCCAGGATGTGAAGGCCGAGGCCGGCGCTCTCGATGAACTCCGGCCCCTGGGTGTTTCGTTCGAGATCGAGGCGCTCGAAGAGGGCGACGTCGTTGAAAAAGCCGAGCTTGAAGACGTCGCGGCTCAGAGAGAGCCGGTATTCGGTCCTCAGCGAGCCGATCCGGGTGGTGTAGATCTCGTCTAGGAAGGCGGCGCGAAGGAAGCCGTCGCCGAAGGCCACCTCGTTGAAGTAGGGCACGTCGCCCCCTAGGAAAGCCCCCGAGAGCCGAACCACGAACTCGTCCCAGCCGAGGAGGATCACGTTTTCGTAGGCCGCTCGCAGATCTTGTATCCCGGCCTGCCCCTCCGGGCCGCTCGACAAGATCCGGGCGTCGAAGGAGAGCTGATGCTGCCGATCCTCGCGAAGGCGCTGCGGCGCGAAGCGCAGGCGGGAACCGAAGGCGAAGAAAGGCCGGAGGTTGGGATCGGGCTGGAGGGCGGGGTCGGGGATCTGGAGCTCGGGGGCGCCGGGTTCGTCGGAGGCTCGGGTGCGGAAGACGAAGCGCTGTTCGATCCCCCCGCCCACGTAGGCGGTCAGCCGGTCGAACTGGAACTGGAGGTCCCCGGAGACGGCCAGGGGGGCGAAGACGTAGCTCCGAAGGCCGATGTCGGCCTCTCGGTTTCGGCCCAGCGCCCGGGCGCTCAGCTCGAAATGGCTCCGAAGCCAATCCGCGCCGAGAGGAGGGGAGAACCACTGGACTCGGCCGATCGCCCGCGTGATGCCGAGGCGGTCGGCGGGGTCGCTGCCGAGGTCTCCAAAGTCGACGCCGAGGCTGTTGTCGACGATCATGCGGTCGTTCTCGAGGAGGGCGTCCGCGAACCTCCAGGTGAGGTCGACGAAGAGGCCGTCCGGAGGCCCGAAGCCCAAGCCCACGTCGAAGCCGGGGGCGTACTCGGGGGCCTCGACGTAGACCCGCAGCTCGTAGTCCTGGCCGGGTTTGAGGACGCTCAAGGTTCCCACCGTGCGCGGCTCGAGCTGGATGGCCTGGCGTTCTTCGTCGACCTTGCGGGCCGGCACCAGCTGCCAGTGGGCCTGGGCCACGCTGTCGCTCTGGGCCACGAGGCGCTCGACCTCGCTCTCGACCCGGGAGCGATTGAACACCTGACCCGGCAGGTCGAAGCTCAGCTTGAAGCCGAGGACGGTGCCGCCGCCCGCGCCGATGAAGATGATCCGGTCCAGGACGCCTTCTCGGATCCGCAGGCGGGGTGGGTCTCTCGACTCGACCTCGACTTCGGCCAGGGCGTAGCCGGCCCCCCGCAAGAAGCGCTCAATGGCGAGGGCGTCGTCCTCGAGGGAGCTCGTCGAAGACGTCCGGGTCTCGAGGATTTGGCCATAGAGCTGATCGGGGAGAGCGACGTTGCCCACGATCTCGGGGCTGCCCGCGAGGATGAGGGCCATCCCGAGAAGCATGGGCTGGCCTTAGATCACTCAGACCAACAGGTCATGCCCGAAGTCCAAGCGAAGGCTGACAGGGGGGAGCGAATTGGCCAACGTCGCCGGGTGGGCGGGAACAGCTTCGGAAAGGCGCTGCGCTTGACGACCGCAGGCGAGTCCCACGGACCGGGCTTGGTGGCGATCGTAGATGGTTGCCCGGCCGGTCTGCCCCTGAGCGGGGAGGACTTCCGGGCCGACATGGACCGCCGTCGTCCCGGCCAGAGCCGGCTGACCAGCCAGCGGCGCGAGGGGGACGAGGTGCAGATCCTGTCCGGCGTGTTCGAGGGTCACACCACCGGAACCTCGGTCGCTCTGCTCATCTCGAACGAAGACGCGCGAAGCCGAGATTACGAGGCGCTGAGGGATGTCTACCGTCCCGGTCATGCCGACTACGGATACGCCGCCAAGTACGGTCGCCGCGACCACCGGGGCGGCGGGCGCTCCAGCGCCAGGGAGACGGCGGCTCGGGTGGCGGCGGCGGTGATCGCCAAGAAGCTGCTGGCCGAGGTCGAGGCCGAGGTGCTCGGGTGGGTGGACGCGGTCGGCGACGTGGAGGCCGAGGTCGATCTAGCTCTGGTCAGTCTGGCCAGCGTGGAGACCAAACCCGACGGGGCCCCCAACCCGACCCGCTGCCCCGACCCGCGGGCGGCGGAGGCGATGGAGCAGCTGATCGAAGCCGTCCGAGCCGAGCGGGACTCGGTGGGCGGCGTCGGCGCGGTGGTGGCCCGGGGGCTCCCACCAGGGCTCGGCGAGCCGGTGTTCGACAAGCTCAAGGCCGACCTCGGAAAGGCACTCTTCTCGCTACCGGCGGTGGTGGGGGTCGAGTACGGCTCGGGCTTCGCCGCCGCTCGGATGCGAGGCTCGACCCACAACGACGCCTTTCACACCGACGTGGCCGGCCAGGTTCGCACGCGCAGCCAGCACCACGGCGGCATGCTCGGTGGCCTGTCGACAGGCGAGCCGCTCGTGGTCCGGGCCGCCGTCAAGCCGACGAGCAGCATTCCCCAGGCCCAGGAGACCATCAAGCGTACCGGCGAGCCGACGACGGTGGAAGTCGAGGGTCGCCACGACCCCTGCCTCCTCCCCCGCTTCGTCGTCATGGCCGAAGCCATGGTGGCTTGGGTCCTCGCCGACCACCTGCTCCGCCAACGTCTCGCCCGCCTCTGAGAGTGGTCTGGCGGCGGACCAGACACACGCTTCATCCCCTGGGGCGTGTCCAGGCGACGAACGGGTGGGGAGTGTGCGCGCGCGGAGGCGTGTCGGGGCGGACGACGAGCAGACTGGCGTGGCCGGCGTCTCGGGGATCGCTGGTCCAAAGCGAGCCTTGTTGCCAGGGCTGGCCTTCGAGGGTGGTGGGATGGGCGTCGGCCAAGGCGCCGAGGCTGGGGAATCCGGCGCGGCGGGCGTCGGCGCGGGAGACGATGAAGTGGGCGGCCCGGACGCCGGGGGCCAGCTTGCGCTTCAAGGCCCGGGCGATGTGACCGAAGCTGGGGCGAAGGTTGATCTCGGAGGGCAGGCGGAGGGCGAGATCGCCGCTTCTTCTTCGCACCACCAGGACGTCGATGCCCGCCAGCTCTCGATGACCGTGAGCGCCGAGCGCGGCGGCCGCCGTTCGCTCGGCCGTCCGTAGGAGCTCGAGCACGGTCTCGGTACGGCGACCGAAGAGCCGGGCGAGCGCGCTCGCAGCGCCCTGGAGCTCGTGGCCCAGGAAGCGACCATGGGGGTCGATCCGGGCGATCAAGGGCTCGCCGCCGGCGGGGTCGACGGAGAGCTCCAACAAGACGTCCTGCTGGGGCTCGACCAGCAAGCCGCCTTCTCGCTGCAGCACGCGCTCGGCCCAGCTTCGGTCGGTCCCGTCGGGCCAGCGAACCCGGCGCTGACCTCGACCCGCTACTCCCCGCGGGCTTTTCCAGCGGGCCTCGTCCGGGGAGAGGGCGGACGTGGCCCGCTCGACATCGGCCCAGCTTTGGCACCAGCGGCCCGGCGCCGCCAGGAGCGCGCTTCGGGTCTCGGCGTGAAGATGCTCGGCGACCCGAAGCCCAAAGCGCTTCGTCGCCCAGGGCGGTGGGGACGACGGAGGCTCATCAAAGTCCAGCCCCGATGGCGTCTCGATCCCCCAGCCCCGCCACCGCCGCGCCCGTCCTCCGTCGGCGGCGACGTGAAACTGGCGGGGCTCGAGGCCGGCCCGAAGCCAGGCCCG
>CAYZFR010000093.1:0-9628 GCA_964477875.1 uncultured Myxococcales bacterium | reverse complement strand
CTCCCCCCCCCCCCCCCCCCCCCCCCGCCGCGCCCGCCGCGCGGCGTTGGCGCGGTCGGCGGGGGGGGGCGGGGGGCGGGCCGGAGGCCGGGCCCGCCGTATCGCCATCGACGGCATCCGCTCCACGTGGACGAGGTCGTCGGCCGGCGCCAGCAGGGCGGCCAGGGGCGCGAGGTCGGCGGCCACCCCGCGGGCGACTTTGCTGCTGTCCATCGGTCCCAGGAACCAGGCGTCCGGCACTCGGCCTCGGCTTTGGGAGGCGAGGGCGACCCGTTCCACGAAGCGATCGGGGAGGCCAGCCGCCCGGCGCGCTCCGAGATCCATGCGGCGCCCCCGGGCCCGCCGGGGCGTCAGCGGCGGCGGGAGGCTGTCGACGTAGGCCTGCCACAGATCGGAGTGGCGGGCCTGCTTGCCGAGCCAGATCCGCCCCAGGCGGACGTGGCGGATCTCGTCGTCGAGGACGGTCTGCATCAGCGAGGCCGAAGCGGCGTCGCCCGCTCGAGCGAAGCGGTCCCGGAACTCGGCGCTGAAGTCGAGGTTGGCCTGCTCGAAGGTGAGGCTCATGCCCGCGAAGTAGGCCTCTAGGCTGGGCAGGTCCCGAAAGCAGCGCCAGAAGAAGCCGTTGACCGGGGCGTCGCCGAAGTCCCCGCCCAGAGCCCGGATGCGCTCGACGTACAGGCGCAGGTGACTTTGCTCCTCCTGCAGCGTCACCGCGAGGGCGCGCCGCAGAGCCTTTGGCGCGTCCGTGAAGCGCAGGAGGACGAGGGCCATGATCTCGAGAGCGAGCAGCTCGTGGTTGGCGAAGAAGTGAAGCGCGGCCCGGCGGTCTTCGTCGGAGTCCAGCTCGCCCTTCGGGAACGGGGCCGCGACGTCTGCGAAGCGAAGCGCCTCCGGTCGACCCGGGACCGCCGGGGCGGCGCTGCGCGATGGGGCGTCGTCGAACCAGTCGGAAGCGAAACTCAGCTTGTCCTCCAGTCTAGGTGACAGCAGCACGCGCTCCGCCTCCGCCGACAGCCGCACGCTCATCGGGTGCGCTCCTCGCCTTCGAGGTGGGCGACATCGCTCAGCTCTCGAAGACCAAACAGGAGGCCGCCCATGAGCGGCCCCAATCGAAGTCGCGTCACCGAAGCGTGGCGGGTCACGAAGCGCTCCCAGGCCCAGGGCACCGGAGGGAGACCGAGAAGGTGACCAAGGAGGACGGCGTTGGTGCCCCCGTGGGTCACGAATACGAGGCGCTGCTCCATGTTCGGGGCCCCTGACCAGACGGGAGGCGCGGCCCGTAGGCCCTGCTCCTGCAGCACGTCGTCCATGCCTCGGGTCACCCGCTCGTGAAACTGCTCGTAGCTTTCGCCGCCCGGCAGCCCGCTCCACCATTCGGTCGGAGGCCGGGCCTTGATCGCCCGGAGGGTCGAGCCAACGCTCCCGGCCGGGCGCCCGTCCCAAGCAGGATTCATCTCGATCTCCCGTAGCCCGGGCACGAGGACGGGCTCTGATTCCAGCGCTCGGGCCAGCGGCTCGGCGGTTTGGCGGGTGCGCGTCTTCGGGGAGACGAAGAGGCGGGTGGGCTTTGGTCGCATCGCGGCTAGACGTTCCGCGAGCTTGGTGGTCTGCCTCCGGCCGAGATCGGTCAGCTCGGGGTCGAGGTCGCTCTTGCCTTCGACGACCCACGCGGGCTGAGCGTGTCGGATCAGGAGGAGCTCCACGCCGGGAATGTCGCGACGCGACGGGGATGCGGCAAGCCCGAGTTCCGTTTCCTTTGGCGGGCGCGGTCCGGAGGGGCAGCGTGGATCGCATGTCCACGGAGCGAGGCCCGCGTGTCCGAACCATCCCCGAAGGCGATGATCGCCGGCGCCTGACCTGCCCCGATTGCGGCTTCGTGGCCTACGAGAATCCGAAGCTGGTCGCGGGCGTCGTCGCCTCCCACGAAGAGGCGCTGCTGCTGTGCCGCCGGGCCATCGAGCCCCGCAAAGGCTCGTGGACTCTGCCCGCAGGCTATCTGGAGCTGGCGGAGAGCCCGGAGGAAGGGGCGCTCCGCGAAGCCTGGGAAGAGGCGCGGGCACGGCTGGAGCTGGACGGGCTCCTGGCCGTTTATGCCATTCGTCACATCAGCCAGGTGCAGCTCTTCTACCGTGCGCGGCTCGTCACGCCCCAGGTCGAGGCTGGACCGGAAAGCCTCGAGGTCGGCCTCTTCCCTTGGGACCGCATTCCGTGGCAGGAGCTAGCCTTTCCCACCGTGCGTTGGGCCTTGGAGGCCTGGCGCGCCGTGCGAGGCCAGAGCGTAGGGCAGCCCTTCGGCAATCCGGACGGTGAAGACCCAGCTCCACTGACGTCATGACCAACCAGGATACGATCGAGATCGCCGGGCACACTGACTTGGGCCTTCGACGGGAGCGCAACGAGGACCAGTTCGCCATTGCGAGCCTCGCTGCGCCCTTCACCATTCACCAAGCCAGCTTCGGTCCGTTGGCGCAGGTCCAACAGCCGGTCCCGACCCCCGTCCTCCTCGCGGTGGCCGACGGGATGGGCGGCCACGGCGGCGGCGACGTGGCGAGCCGGGTCGTCTTGCAGTCGATCCTCCGGGCCATGGCCACTGGTGATCCGCTCGACACCTTCGAGGGGGTGGTCCCCGGCCTGGTGGCGGGGGCCGAGCGCGATCTCGACCAGGCCGCCAACGAGAGCTCCGAGCACCCCAGCATGGGCACGACGCTGACCCTGGCTCGGGTTCACGAGGGAACAGCCATCGTCGGACACGTCGGAGACTCGCGGGCCTACCTGCTACGGGACGGGGCCCTCAAGCAGCTCACCACCGACCACACCTTGGCCGAGCAGCTCCGTCGCGAGCTTCAGACCGACGAAGCAGCGGCCCCGGAGTCGCCGATGCATCACATCCTCTACAATGCGCTGCAGGCCCACTCGGAGCGAGAGGCCGAGGTCGACGTGTTCAAGGTCGAGCTCGAAGCGGGAGACGTTCTGCTCTTGTGCAGCGATGGTCTCTCCAAAGAGGTCGATGCCGGCGTGGTCGCCGATGTCCTCGGCCGGCACCAAGGGCTCTCCGAGGCGGCAGCGGGCTTGGTCGAAGCGGCCAAGGAGGCGGGTGGCACCGACAACATCACCGTGGTCCTGGCCCGGATCTTGGGCTGAGGTCCGTTCCCGCTTCGCAGGATCGCACCTCTAAAGCGCATCCATTACTTGAAGGATGAGCTTTTCCGCCCGAGGTCGCCGAAGCCCGGGCCGCCGGAATGGGCTCAGCCCTTCAGGAGCGACTTGGGCAGGATGCCGGTCGAGAACAGAAAGACGATCAGGACCGCGACAGGGCTGATCCAGCGGATCACGAACAGCCACACCGGGTAGAGGCCGGCGAATCTAGAGCCCCGACAGAACTCCCGGCGCCGGGTCTCGGCGTCCATGGCGAAGCCGGTGTAGAGCGCGATCAGCAGCCCCCCCACCGGGAGGAGGACGTTGGAGGCGAGCCAGTCGAAGCCATCGAAAAAGTTCTTGCCGAAGATGGCGGCCCAGCCTTCACCGAAGAGCGCCGTTCCCCCCGAAAGCGCCGAAGGGATGCCGAGGAAGGTGATGGCGAGGCCGACCACCACCGTCGCCTTGCGGCGGTCCCAGCCGAGCTGGTCGATGGCGCTCGAGGCGACCACCTCCAGCAGCGAGATCGCCGAGCTGAGGGCGGCGAAGAACAGGAGGGCGAAGAAGACGAAGCTCAAAACGCTGCCCCCCGCCATCTGGCTGAGCGCGACCGGGATGCTGGCGAACACGAGACCCGGTCCTGCGCTGGGCTCGATGGAGGAGGTGAAGATGATGGGAAAGATGATCAAGCAGGCCGACAGCGCCACGAAGGTGTCGAGGACGGCGATGATCAGGGATGCCGACGGGATGTCGTCGTCCTCCTGCAGGTAGCTGCCGTAAGTCAGCATCGCCCCCATGCCGAGGCTCAGGGTGAAAAACCCGTGGCCCAGGGCTTCGACGAAGCCTTCCGCCGACAGCTCCTCGACCCGGGGCGCGAAGATGAAGGAGAGCGCCTCCGGAAAGCCGTCCAGGAAGAGGGCGTTCACCACCATGGCCGACATCAGGAGGAGGAGGGCCGGCATCAAAAACTTCACCGCCGTCTCGATGCCGCCCGAGACCCCGCCCAGGACCACGGTCACCGTGATGCCCATGACGACCAGGTGCCAAAATAGGTTGAGGCCCGGGTTCGCGTAGAGCTCGCTGAAGATGGCGTCGATGGCGCCCGGCTCGAGTCCGGAGAAGGCGTTGGTGGCGGCGAGGACGCTGTAGTGCAGCGACCAGCCCGCCACCACCGAGTAGAAGCTCAAGATCACGAAGCCGCTGATCACCCCCAGCCAGCCCACCACGCCGAAGGCGGAGGAGGCGCCCAGCTTTTGAAAGGCGCCCACCGGCGAGCGCTGTGTGGCCCGGCCGATCATCACCTCGGCCATGAGGACGGGGACCCCGACCAGGCCGATGCAGACCAGATAGACGATGACGAACAGCCCGCCGCCGTGGACGCCGGTGATATAGGGGAACTTCCAGATGTTCCCCAGGCCCACCGCGGAGCCCGCAGCGGCGAGGATGAAGCCGAGTCGGCTGCCCCATGCGCCCCGGCTCACGACTCACTCCGGAGCTGGGCGAAGTAGGTTTTGGTCGTCTTCACGAGGTCGGGGCTGAGGAGCAGCACGCCGAGGAGGTTCGGTACCACCATGATCCCCAGCATCAGATCGCCATAGGCCCACACCGCGTCGAGGGTGAGGACCGCGCCCACGAAGACGAAGATCGTGAACACGACCCGATACGGAAAGACCCAGCGGCTGCCGCCCAAATAGTTCACGCAGCGGTCTCCGTAGTAGGACCAGGAGATCATCGTCGAGAGGGCGAACATGAACACGCACAGGGTGACGATGTAGTTGCCCCAATCGCCGAGGGGCAGCAGGCCCTGCCGGAAGGCCTCGGCGGTGAGGGCGGAGCTGTTGAGGAGCATGCGGCCCCGGACCTCCAGGTCGTCGGGGCTGAGGTAGCCGTCTTTCCAGGACAGGGGGCCGCTGTAGGGCGCGCCGTCCTGCAGGAGCTGGGCGTCTTCGATCACCCCATCGTAGCCGATGAAGGTGAAGTCGCGCTGCCGGCCGTCTGCGACCTGGGTCGACTCGCCGACCAGCTCCGGCTGGTCGACGGCGGTTTGGATGCGCTGGATCTCCGAGCCCTCGGCCGATTCGAAGGCCTCGGTGGACACGACCTGAACCAGGCCCACCGGCATGGTGGTCTCGTGCTTCTGATCCCAGACGCCGGTGCTGATGATGACGAGGGCGGTCATCGTGCAGATGATCAGGGTGTCGATGAGGGGCTCGAGCATGGCCACCGCGCCCTCGCGGACCGGCTCGTCGGTCCGGGCGGCGGCGTGGGCGATGGGTGCGCTGCCCTGACCCGCCTCGTTGGAGAAGAGGCCGCGTTTGACCCCCCACAGCAGGGTGACGCTCCAGACCCCGGCCACCGAGCCGCCCACACTGGCCCGGGGATCGAAGGCGTCGGAAAAGATGGCCGCGATCGCGCCGGGGACGGCACCGGCGTTGAGGAGCAAGATGGTGAGGGCGCCCGCGACGTAGATGGCGGCCATGGTCGGCGCGAGCCGGGAGCTGACGCCTGCGATGCGCTGGATGCCGCCCAGGATCACGGCCCCGACCGCGGCGCAGGTGATGAGGCCGACCAGGTAGGGCGAAGCGCCGAAGTCGGCCACCGCGCTCACGGTGACGGTGTTGGCCTGGTTCATGTTGCCCGTCCCCAGGGCGCCCATGGCGCCGCAGGCGGCGAACATGATCGCCAGGGGCTTGAACTTGGGACCGAGGCCCCGCTCGATGGAGTACATCGGGCCGCCGGCGACGTGGCCGTCGTCGTCGAAGGTCCGATACTTGAGCGCGAGGGTGCACTCGGAGAACTTGAGGGCCATGCCCAAGACGGCGGTGACCCACATCCAGAAGACCGCGCCCGGCCCGCCGTAGTGGATGGCCGTCGCCACCCCGGCGATGTTTCCGATGCCCACGGTGGCGGACAAGGCGGTGGACAGGGCCTGGAAGTGGGTGATGTCGCCTTCGTCCTCGGGATCGTCGTACTTGCCGGCCACGATCGCGAAGGCGTGTCCGAGCTTACGGAACTGGATGCCGCCCAGCCGCAGGGTCACGAAGAGCCCGGTCCCCAAGAGCGCCACCACCAGCCAGGGCAGGCTTTCAGGGAAACTCCAGACGTAGTGGCTCAGAAAATCGACCACGTCGCCGAAGGCTTGCACGTGATGCGCATTACCGTATGGCTCCGCGATCGGGAAGGCCCCGGGGCTGGACAGACCTACCCAGCCTCAAAATCCGAAGCGACGAACGAAACGGATCTCGACGCTACCCAGCCCTTGGGATGCCGTCTGAAAGATGCCTCGACCCCGCACGGCCAGGCCCAGGGCCCAATTCGGCCCGACGAGGTAGTCCACGCCGAGCCCGCCTCTCACCAGAAACCCCGTGCGGCCGCTGGCCCGGCCGGCTCCGACGCCGAGCTCCACCCAAGGCACCCAGCGCAGGACGTCGAGGGCGGCCACGCCCCCGCCCTCGAGCTCGAAGCCGGGGCGCCCCTCTTCGGTCAGCTGGCCGCTCGCCCCCGCCTGAAGCCAGAACCACCGGCCCTGGCCGAACCAGGCGGTGGCCCCTAGCCGTCCCGCTGCCTGTCCGCCGGCGAGCTCGGGGCCCAGCTCGAGGGCGAGGGCCGTCTCGCCCTGGGCGGCCAGGGCTTCCGCGCCCGCGAGGCAGATGAAGAGCAAGATCGCCGAGCTCGCGAGGGCGCGCACGGGAGGGGCCAGAGCCGAGCCTGCGGCCGAGGTCAACTGCTCGCTTGACTCGCCCCGGCTCCGATTTCACAACCCGCGCTCCATGGCCCGCAGGAAGAAAAAAGCGGACGAGCACCTCGGTCCGGACGCGTTCCAGGCCGAGGGCAACCGCTGGGTTGCGTGGTTCGAGAAGAACGGCGTGATCGTGGTCGGTGCCATCGGCGTGCTGCTGCTCGGGATCGCCGGTTACGAGTACATGCGGTCGAGCTCGAACCGGGCCGCCTCCGAGGTGACATCGGCCTTCGACGAGGCGTTCGAGCGCTACCAGGAGGTCACCGGCCCCGGCTTCGCCAAGACCGCGACCTCGACCCGGATGCTGAAGGAGACCTACGCGGGGGCGCAGAGCGAGCTCGCGGAGTTCCGCCAAGCCCACTCCAGCAAGGGCCCGGGCAGGCTATCCCTGATCTACGAAGCCGACCTCGCCTTCAAGCGCGAAGACTTCGAGGGCGCCGCGCGGCTGTACACCCAGTACGTCGAGCGGGCCCCCGCCGACGATCCGCTGCTCTTCGTAACTCTGGAGGGCGCGGGCTACGCCTATGAGAACCTCGACCAGTACGACGAAGCGCTCCAGACCTTCGAGGCCTTGGCCAAGATCCCCTACGCCGAGGGCTACGCGTACAAGCACATCGCCCGGGTCAAAGAGTCGAAGGGCGACATCGAGGGCGCGCGAGAGACGCTCCAGACTCTCCTCGCGTCCGAGCCCACGACCTTTCTGGAGAACTTCGCGAAAAACCACCTCAAGATCCTGAGCGCCCGGTGAGCTTGCCTGCGCTCCTGCTGGCAGGGGCTGTGGCGGCGGCCCCTGCCGACCCCGCCCTGGCCCGGATTTGGGGGGGCCGCTACATCGTGGAGCACGCCGACTTTCAGCTCCTGAAGTTCAATCGGGAGGAGTTCGCGCGGCCCTACATCGACCAGCAGGGCTCCCACTTCTACGTCGGGCTTCGATCCGAGCGCCTCGAGGCCCGAGAGCTCGGCACCGGGAGGCTGGTGTGGACGAAGCCGAACTTCGGCGAGATCGGCCACGACATGGCCGAACACGACGGACGGCTGCTGGTCGGCGTGGGCGCGAGTCTGGCCGCGCTCGACAAGTACGACGGCGCTGAAGCCTGGCGCGTCGATCTCGGCGGGACCGTGGCCGGGCCCATCGCAGTGGCCGGCGACCGGGCCCTCCTGCCGGTTCGGCCCAACGCCGTCGTGGCTGTGGACCTGTCCGACGGCGTGCTGTTGTGGCGACAGAAGCGGCCTACGCCCGAAGATCTGACCGTCCGGGGCCAGGCCGGCGCCTGGGTCGGCCCCCAGGGCGAGCGGGCCATCCTCGGCTTCTCGGACGGCAGCGTGCTGGCGGTGGCCCTGAAGACCGGCGAGCCGATATGGATTCGGCGCCTCGCTGAGCCGGCCCAGCCCTTCCAGGACGTGGATACCACGCCGATCCCCGTCGACCAGGGGCAGGCGGTGCTGCTCGCCGCCTACAACCAGGGCGTCTTCAAGCTCGCCGTCGACAGTGGCGCCACCCTGTACGAGCGGCCGCTGAAGAGCATCCACGGTCAGACCATGCTGGACGATGGCACCGCGGTGCTGGTCGCGGGCCGGGAGGCGATCGGCTTCGAGCCCAACCAAGGCGAGGTCCTGTGGCGATTCCAGGTGTCGAAGGGGTCCACCGCCGACCCGGTGCCGGCCGGCAAGGGACAGGTTTGGATCGGGACATCGGAAGGTGCCTTGACCCTGCTCGATGGCGCCAAAGGACGGCCGCTGCAGATCCTCTCGACCGGCTCCGGTCTATCGGCGCCGCTCTACGTACGGGGCGAGGAGGCGGTGCTGCTCTCCAACCAAGCGCTGGTGCTGGTCTTGGGGCGCGGGCGAGGGACGTGGATCAGTGGTCGACTCCCTCTCGACCGCCCGGAGCGTCCGTTCCCACCTTCCATTGGCGGCGGCGTCCGGAGCTGGTAGCCCAAAACCACGATGGGGAGCGGGCCCATAGACTATGACGCCCTCCAGCGGAGGGCGATGCACGGGATCGTTCGGCAAGCGCTGGAGTGCGCGATCCCGGGGATGCCGGACGGGCACTTCTTCCAGCTCACCTTCAAGACTCGCTTTCCCGGAGTGAAGATGCCCCCCCACCTGGTCGAAGCCTATCCGGACGCGATGATGATCCGGCTGCGGTCCGACTACTGGGACCTGGAGGTCACGGACCACCACTTCGCCGTGGGCCTGCTTTTTCGACAGAAGGAGACCCGGATCGAGGTCCCCTTCGACGCCATTCGGCGCTTCGAGGATCCGCCGGCGGCCTTTTCGCTTTGGCTCGGCGCTCGCTCGGCGGGAGCGGTCGAGGTCTCGGAGGGCGCAGAGGGCGACGCCTCGCCGGGGCCGGAGGGCGAGGCGGCCGTTTCGACCGAAGAGGGCTCGCCGGACGCCGACGTGGTTTCTTTGGACGCCTTCCGAAGGCGCCAAGACTGAGTCTTCGAGCATCGTCAGCGGGGGCGGCAGCGTCCGGCGTAGTCTTCGAGGGTCGAGGCGTAGAGGGCTCGACGGCCGCAAGGGTCGTCGGGATCGAGAGGCGCCACCTCACGAAGGAGCTCCAGCGCCTTCAGGGTTCGAAGCTGGGGATCCATCTCTGCCGCCAGGAGTGCGTCGAAGCGGCGCCAGGCCCCGAGCACGTCTTTGCGCCGGGCGTCCTGCAGCGACATCTCCTGGGGTTCGGTCCGAGCGCGGGGCGGAGTCGGGGCTGGGTCTGGACGGGTGGGTGGCGGCCGCCGCCGCCGGATGGGG
>CAYZFR010000092.1:0-15184 GCA_964477875.1 uncultured Myxococcales bacterium | reverse complement strand
GCGGACCGCTGGGCTCGCCTTCCTTCCTGCTGTTGATGGCGGCGACGGGCCTCATCGCCTGGCGCCGGCGGAGGCAGAACGACTGAAGCGGACCGAGGGGCCCGGCCCTGGGGCCGGGTCCCTTCCCGCTGATTGGATTTCGACGGAGTGAATACGATGAAAACGACCAAGATCTCTTGCATGGCGGCCCTTTCCGCCCTCGCCTGGGCGGGCTCCGCCCAGGCGCAGCCCACCCCCATTTCCGGCACGCCCTATGTCGAAGAGTCCATGGACTGGAACTTCGAGCTCCTCGACAACCCGACCGTCGTGAGCCAGCCCAGCTCGGGCGGCGTCTTCTCCGGACTGTTCGAGGTGCCCCTGCCCTTCCAGTTCAAGTACTACGACGACAACGTCTCGGTGGTGAGCCAGAACGTGAACGGCGCCATCGCGATGCGCGACGGCGTCAACCGATTCGACTTCGACGGCGACGCCTGGGCGCCCGGCGGCGGACCGCAGTTCGGGACCGACGTCGACGGGTGGATCGCCCCCTGGTGGGGAGACAGCTTCCCCAACTCTCAGACCAACAGCGTCGTAGCGTGGCAGGTCGACGGCCAGTCGCCCCAGCGCACCATCACCTTCCAGTGGGGCAACATGACCGACTCGAGCTCACAGTTCGGCTGCTGCGACTACGACATCAGCACCCAGATCGTGCTCTACGAGGGGCTCTCGGGCCGTCTCGACCTCCGCTGGGCGGGCACGGTGTCCAACCCCGGCGGCGTGTCGAGCTTCAATGACTACACCTCGGCCATGGAGAACCGCCAAGGGGAGGCAGCCTCGGCCATCGAGTTCGTCGACCCGCCTTGCTCGCCCGACTGCCGGCCCGACACCATGCTGAGCCAGCTCGGCGACACGCAGCTCACCCTGCGTCAGGACCCGGGCATCGAGCTCGTCGCGGTGGGCATGGTGCTCCCGGAGTTCGCGCCCCTGGGCGCCGCGACGCCGGTGACGGTGACGGTGGCCAATCTGAACGGCAACCTCCTCGGACCGTTCGACATCACCCTCGAGGCGTCGACCTCCCGCAACTTCGACCCCGACATCGCCCCCATCGTCGAGGTCGGCTCGGAGAGTTTCCGTCTCTTCCCGTACAGCACCCGCGACCTGGAGGTGCCGATGGTGCCGGACCCGAGCCTCGGAGAGCAGCGCTACTTCGTGCGGGCCATCGTCGACAGCGGCGATGCCGTCCCCGAGGTGGAGGAGAACAACAACCGCGTCGAGGCCGAGAACCCCGTCCGCTTCCTGCCCAGCCGTCCCGATCTGGCGGTCAACGAGGTGCGGATTCCCAAGACGGAGGCCGAGCCGGGCGAGACGCTGGACATCCAGGTTTCGGTCGCCAACGTGGGCTCGGAGGACGTCGAGCTGGCGGATGGCACCCTGTCCATCGTGCTCTCCGGCAACCCGGCCATCAGCCCGCAGGACGCCGAGCTCGGTCGGACCAACGTGGCCCTGGCCGCCGGCGAAAGCCAAGACCTCCAGGTCAGCGTTCAGCTGCCCGACCCGGTCAACAGCGGCAGCTACTTCATCGGCGCCTTCCTCGACCTGGACGACAAGCTCCTGGAGTCGAACGAGTCGAACAACGGCCGCGCCGCCTTCATCCCGCTCAGCATCAGCGGCGGTGAGCTGGCCATCGTGACGAGCCGCCTTCCCACCGCTCTCCTTCAGGAGCGCTACACCGCGCTGCTGGCGGCGGTCGGCGGCGACGGCGACTACCTGTGGGGGCTGGCCGCGGGCTCGGACGCCCTCCCCAACAACCTCAGCATCGAGGCCGGCAGCGGCGCGCTCTTCGGCGTGTGCAACGAGGCCGGGACCTTCAACATCGAGGTCAGCGTGCAGAGCGCCGGCGAGACCGCGACCCGCCAGTACACCTTCACCTGCTCGGATCCGTCCGAGCCGCTGACCGTGGTCACGCGGAGCGTCCCGGACGGCATCCTGGGCCAGGAGTATGTGTTCCCGCTCCTCGCCACCGGCGGTGATTCCGCGAACCAGGCCAACGTGACCTGGTCGGCGACGAACCTCCCCGAGGGCCTGCGGATCGAGGCGAACAACATCGTCGGCACCCCGGTGATGCCCGGCCCAAGCACCAGCACGCTGACCGTCGACGACGGGACCTCGACCGACGACCAGGAGGTCGAGTTCCGGGTGCGTCCGAACCAGAACCTGCTCATCGACGTGACCTCCCTCCCCATGGCGGAGCTCGGCGCCGCCTACGAGGCGCAGCTCAGCGCCACCGGCGGTGTGGGGGACATCATCTTCGAGCTCGATGGGGCCGGCCTCCCCCGAGGTCTGGTGCTCGACCCCGACGGTCGCCTGCGCGGCATCCCGGACCAGGTTGGCACCTTCAGCTTCGTGGTGGTGGCCAAGGACACCCCGCCCCCCGGCAGCGAGCTGCGGGCCGAGGACCGAAACCAGTTCGAGCTCACGGTGGTCGATGGGGCCGAGTCCTTCCTCGTAGCCACGCAGCAGCTTCCGCCCGCTGCGGTCGGCTCGGGTTACACGCAGGCCATCTCCAGCGTGGGCGGCGTGGAGCCGATCTCCTGGGACGTCGACGGCGTCCTGCCGGAGGGCCTGGAGACGGCGGTCTCGAACAACGAGCTGCAGATCATCGGCACGCCAGTGGCGACCGACTCCCGCAACCTGCTGGTCACCGCGACCGACGGCGTCGGCCGCGTGGCCTCCCGGGTGCTGGTGCTCGAAGTCCTGGAATCCAACGAACCGGTGTGCCCGGATCCGGCCTTCGCCCGGTTCTGCAACGAACAGCTGGAGGCCAGCGACAGCGGCGGCTGCTCCACCACCGGCTTCAACGGCGGCGCCCTCAGCGGCCTGCTGCTGGCGCTGGTCGGGATGGCGGCGCTCCGCCGCCGCCGCGACGCCTGAACGGATCCGGATGACCGGCGGCGCCCCCATCGGGGCGCCGCCCTGATCGGGGACCGTCGAGCGTCCCCGATTCAGGGCCGGCTGTTCTGGGGGGAGCGGTCGCTGGAGCGTCGACTTTCACCGGCTGTAGGTGACCTCGCGGATGGAGACGTCGTCTTCGACGCGCTTCTTCAGCCCATGAGGAGGGCGTAGGCGGCACCGCCGAGGGCGAGGCCGAGGACGACCCAGGTCCACAGGCGGCCGGCGCTGCCTTCGGCGGGCATGAGGATGCTGTCGCCCTTTTGGCCTCGGGGGGCGGCGCTTCGGCGGGCGGCGGGGGCTCGCGGGATGGAGACCGGCTGCTCGCGGCTCGACTCGCGGCGGACCACGGTCCGGTTTTCGTCTCGGGTCTCACCCTCTTTGCCGAGGCGTTCGATCTCGCTGCCGGCCGCCTCGTACGCGACGGCTTCGCCGAGATCCATGCTGCCCTCGCCGGCCGGAGGCTCGGTGACGTCTTCGGCCAAGTCCGGGACCGGGATGCTGGACAAACTGCCCGACGAGTCCGGCGGCCTCGGGCGCATGGAGGAGATGACCGAGCTGGACGTCGAGCGGGGCCGCGGTCCTTGGGTGGGCAGGTTGGGGTCGAGGGGCGAGGAGGCCTCACAGCAGGCCCGCACCTCTTCGGCGCTGGCCAACGGGCCCAGCTCCTCTCGGAGCCAGCCCCGGAGGGCTTGGCGACCGTCGGCCTCGTCGCCATCCCAGTCGCGAAAGCGCTCCAGACCCGCTCGGGCCCTGGGCGGCATCAGATCGCCGGTTCGGCCGGACACCAGGCCGTGAAGGCCGACGTCCAACAGCTCGATCAAGGCGTCGAGAGCCGGCGTTGCCTCGGCCTTCACCTCGCCCTCGGGGCCAACCACGACCTCCTCGGCGTCGATGGCCCGACGCGACTCGCCCTCGATGCCGGCCAGTTCGTGTATGACCGCGGCCACCACCCCCACCGGCGGCGCTTCGCCAGCGTCGCTCCACGCCCGCAGCACGCTGGCCCATCGAACCTCCTCAGCCACCCCCGGCCTCTCCTTTGGCCATGGCGCGGACCCAACCCAGGTACCGCTCCAACGCTTCGTCGTCCGACTCCTCGAAGGCCAAGGCCATGCCGCGGTCGCGGTCGGTAGCCAAGGAGCCGGTCTCGCCCGGATCTTCGTGCACCCGGACGACCCGGGCCCGCAGCTCGATGGGGCGCCGCCGGATCCCTGGGTCCACCCTCAAAAGCACCGGCGTCCCGATGGGGAGGGTGACGCTCGTGGCGACGAAGACGCCGCCTTCGCTCGCGTTGCGCAGCACGTCGGCAAAGCTGGACCCCGGCCGGCGTACGTCCTCGATCTGCACCCGCAGCTCGGCTTCCACCCGTGGATTCCGACGCCGCTCCGGCTCTCGCATCGGCGCATGGTAGCCTTCCAAGGCCGACAGGGCGAGCTTTCCCCGCGGGAACCGGATTGGTTGGGAATCGGCGCCCTAACGAGCGCCACTCCTGTATAGCTGGAAGCATGCGCGTTCTCCTGGCGCTCCTCCTCGTCCTGGGCTTTGCCGCCTGCGACGAGACGATCCTCGGCCGTACCCCAGACCCGAGCCCAACCGTCGACATGGGGATGGACTTTCCGGCCCTGCCCCTCCAGGTGGGCGAAAGCTTCGTCTACGAGGCCCTCCTCACCCGGCGCTCTCAGCCCACCGTCGAAAACGACAGCGCTTATCGCATCCGGCTGACCATCACCGACGTAGTCGACGGCGGCGAGGACGAGCTCAGCGAAGTGTCCTACACGGTAGAAGCCGAGGAGCGAGACGAGCTCGCCGACCCCGACTGGGTGCCTCAGTTCGACGCCGACAGCTGGGTCGCCCAGCTCGGTCCCTCCCAGGTGACCGACGCGGTCGCGTCCCAGCCGACGACTCTCCTTCTCGAGGGCGGCCCCACCCGGCCCGAGCCTCCAAAGATGATCCCCGCCGCCTCGACCTTCTTCCTCGACCTTCGGTTTCCAGCCGAGATCCAAAGCGATTGGGCGAGCATGGGGAACGCCATGATCGACCAGACGAGCGGCGGACTGCGCTTGAGCGCCAGCTTCATCGATTCCAGCCTCCGCTTTCATGAGGAAAACGAGCTCGTCATGATCACGCTCGAATACGACGAGCGGGGCGTCCTCACCTCGATGAGGGAGCGGATCGGTGATTCGGAAGAAGAGCCGACCAGCTTCATGAGACTCGACTGCGTCGAGGGCTGCCTGTGAAGCGGCTGATTCTCTTCCTCCCCCTCGCCGCTCTCGCCTGCAGCGACGGTGGAGACGGCGAGGGCAGCGGCACCCCCGACATGGGGCCCATGGTCAGCTGCGAGACCGCGGCCGACTGTGGAGAAGGCCAGCGCTGCGAAGACGAGGTCTGCGTGGCCGACGTCTGCGTGGAAGACCAGGACTGCGGCGACGTGACCCGGGTGTGCGCCGAGGACGGCAGCTGTCGATTTCGGGCCGGCTTTGCCGACGAGTGCGACGCCCAGCGGGCCTGTCCCTTCGGCCAGTTCTGCTCCGAGCTCCTCGGCCGCTGCCTCGACAACCAGACCTCCCGAGACTGCGTGCGCCGGGAGCAGTGCCCGGACCGACAGATCTGCGACCGGAGCGCCAACAAGTGCATTCCGGACCCGGGCTGCCTCAGCGACGCCTTCTGCGAGCCGGACGAGATCTGCGACACCGTGCGACGCCGCTGCGAGCCCAACACTCGGATCGCCTGCACGCCCTGCCTGAGCGACGAGGCGTGCGCCGAGGGCGAGGAGTGCGACGCAGAGACCTCCAGCTGCGTGCTCGCGGGCGAGGACTCGCCCTGTCCGACCGGCGAGTTTTGCAGCATCGTCCAGTTCTGCGTGCAGTGCGAGAGCAGCGCCGACTGTGGCGAGGGCCTGTTCTGCAACATCGGCACCGGCACCTGCGACAGTACCCGCCAATGCGCGGACGAGGTCCGCGACTGCCCCGACGATCCGGCCGTCCAGTGCACGGTCTGTGAGCGTCCGCTGGTCTGCAACCGGCGCAGCCAGCGCTGCGAGGCGCCGCCCGAGCCCTGCAGCAGCGACGTGGAGTGCGCCGAAGGCGAGTTCTGCGACCAGACCCGGGAGCCGCCGGTGTGCGCCCTCCGCTTGCCCGAATGCCTGAACGACGTCTTCGACGAGGCCGGCGACAACTCGGCCTTCGCGACTCCGACCGACATCGAGCCGGGCAGCTTCGACGAGTTGATCCTCTGCCCGGGCGACATCGACATCTATCGGCTCGACGTCGAGGCGGGGACGGTAGTGACCTTCGACGCCCGCTTCTCCCGAGAGGAGGGGGACATCGAGCTGCAGCTGTTCCTCCCCGACGGAGAGACGCTCATCGACAGCGCCCGCAGCGCCACCGACAATGAGCGGATCCGGGTCGAGCTGGGGAGCCCGACCACCGTGCTGCTGCGGACCTTCTTGGCCCGGCCCGAGCCGCGGGCGGTGAGCTACCGGCTGGTGGTCTCGACCGCCGAGGGAGAGACCTGCCAGGACGACGACCTGGAGCCCAACGACGACCCGACCGAGACCGCGCCTCTCTTCGTCGAGGGCCCGGTCCAGGGTCAGATCTGCGCCGCCAATCCCGACTGGTTCACGCTCTCCGAGGTCCCGGTCGGCAGCCGCGTGGAGCTCGAGCTCGACTTTGCCCCCTCGCTGGGCGACCTGGACCTCGAGGTGTTTCGGCCGGGCGAGCCGACGCCTATCTTCCGCTCCGCGTCCCTCGACGCGTCGGAGCGGATCAGCTTCCCGGCCACCTTCGGGGGCGACTTCCTGGTGCGGGTGCTCGGAAAGGGCACGGACCAAAACCCCTACACGCTTCGCGCCCGGTTCTTCCCCGACGACCCAGCGGCCGTCTGCCCCGACGACGCGGAGGAGCCCAACGACAGCCCGGCCACGGCGGCGGAGGTCGGCATGCCGAGCGGGGAGCTGCCCTTCGTCATCGAGGGGACCCGGGCCCTCTGTCCCGGGGACGAGGACTGGTTCGCCATAGCTTTCGACGGTGGCGGCCGCGTGCTCTCGGTGGAGCTGAATCACGACCCCGGCATCGATCTCGACGTCCTGCTCTACGCCGACGGCGAAGATCCGCTGGCCGCGCCTCCCCTCGCTTCGGGCCGCTCCATCGGCGGGCGAGAGTACTTCACCTTCAGCGCCTTCACGGCCCAGCCCCTCCTGCTTCGGGTGGTCGGCATCGGCGAAGACTCGGTTGGAAACTACGAGCTGCGGGTGGTCCGCGAAGACGCGTTCGTTTGCTCGGGGGACGACTTCGACGTGGCCAACGTCGGTGACGCCCGAGGGGACCCGATCGACCTGGGGAGCTCACCGGTCGAGCTGCGCGGTCTCACGCTCTGCTCGGGGGACATGGACTTCCATTCGATCAGCCTCGCGCCCGGCTTCACGCACGACATCCGCCTTCAGTGGCGCCGGCAGAACACCCAGCTGCAGCTGGTGCGGACAGCGGCCAACGGCTTCACCGTCAACAGCTCGACTCCCAATGCGGGCCCGAACGCCTCCATCGTTCGGGTCACTCCGCCCGGACCCGCGCCGGTCAACCTCATCCTCGAGCCCGCCATCACCCAAGGCGTCAACAGCGACTACGAGATCGTGGTCGAGACCCGTCCGGCGGTCGACTGCAGCCCCGACGCCTTCGATCCCAACGAGACGGCAGCCGCCGCCGCTTCGGTCCTTCCTCCGATCGATGCTCAGGGCCTGGTGCTCTGCCCCAGCGTGCGGGCCCCGGGAGGCCCAGGGGACGAGGACTGGTACGAGCTTCAGATCGACGAGCCCAACACCCGCCTCGAAGCCGAGATCCGCTTCGATCGGTCCGACCTCCTACTGGAGCTGCTGGGATCGGACGGGATGAGCCGGGCCTGCACGAACCAAGGCACGGACCGATGCTTTTCCGACGGGTTCTCGATGGAGGAGCAGGTCGGCTTGACCGTCACCGCCACTGGCACCTACTTCCTGCGCGTCTCTTCGGTCTATTCCAGTCCCGCCGTGCCGCCGCCGCCGGCCGGCGTGCAGGTCAACACGAACTACGACCTGGAGATCAGGGCTCAGCCCTGATCTCGGAGGCGGACGGCCCGCTCGTTCCTTACCGCCCAAGACCTGTCAGGCGTTGCTCGCTCTCGAAGCCCCGTGCTACCGGGCGCCTAATGCGAGTCCTTTGTCTGCTGGCCCTCGTCGCCTGCGCTCCCGCCGAGGCTCCGCCGGCGCCCTACCCCGAGTTCGACTACGTGCCGGAGGGCGAAGTCGTGGCCACGGTGGGTCCCGTGCAGATCACCACCGGTGAGATCGAGCGGCGCCTGGAGAAGGTCAATCCCATCATGAGGCGTCAGTTCAAGGACGAAGAGCGGCTCCAGACCTTCGTACGCAACGAGATCAACAACGAGCTCCTCGCTCGGGAGGCCTTCGAGAAGGGCCTCTTCTCCGACCCCGACGTGCAGGCGGCGCTGCGTCAGGCAGCGGTCAAGGAGCTGCTGGACCGAAAGAGCGCCGCCCTGGAGAAGGACATCGAGCCGACCCAGGCCGAGGTCCTGGACCTCTACAAACAGCGGGAGGACCGCTACTTTCAGCCCGAATCGGTCCGTATCGCCCGCCTCGCTCTCCCCTACGAGACCGAGGCCGAGGCCAAGGCCCTCGAGAAGCGTCTCCGTGACCTCATGGCCACGATCCAAAGGGATGAGCGGGCCGGCGACCGCTACGCCTTCGACCGGGTGGCGCAGAAGATTACCGGGGAGGCCGGGGCCTCCAGGGAATCGGTGGACATGGGCTTCAAGAACGCCGTCGAGCTCGAGGGGGCGCTCGGCCCCGAGCTCGCGAAGCGGATGTTCGAGGAGGAGACGGTGGGCGACATGGTCGTAGGCCGGACCGACGACGCGGTGGTCTTGCTGAAGAAGACCGGGCGCCGCAAGGAGGTTCGGCGCTCTTTCGAATCGGTTCGCGCCGGGCTGGCCAAGGAGGTGCGGGCCTTCAAGCGCAACAAGGCACTGCAGGAGTACGTGGAGAGTCTCGCCGAGGAGCGGGGCGTGGATGCCGAACCAAAAAACCTCGACGCGATCCGAATCCCGGGCGTCGAGCAAGAGAGCCCGCCGGAGAGCGAGTCCGACACGGAATGAGCCCCCGAGCCGTCCTGGCGCTCCCCCTGCTGCTCTTTGGCTGCCCCGACCCCGAGCCGAGCGCGACGCTCGTGCGGCTGGTCCCGGTCGGCGAGGACGGGTACGAGGCCCGGACCCTGAGCAAGGCCGACGTCCAGACGGCCTTGGCCCGGCGACGATTGGAGCAAGCGGGCAGCATCGACGCCGACCCTCTGAGCCCGAAGATCCGTCGCGCGATCTTTCGAGAGCTGCTGGAGACCGAGCTTCTCCTCGCCGAGGCCGAACGCCTCGGGGTCACGGTCAGCGCGACTGTGGCCCAGTCCGAGTTCGAGAGCACGAAGGCCGGGATCCCGCCGGATCGCTTCCGCCGCTATCTCATCGACACCTACCAAACCGAGGAGACCCTGCTCCGGAGCATCGAGCAACGGCTGCGCATCGAGCGACTCATCGAACGCTCCTCCCCCAAGGTCGGGGCGGCCGAGATCGAGACGCGCTGGAAGGAGATGCCCCCCGACGAGAAGATGAAGCCGGCCCGGGTCCGGGCGGCTCAGATCCTGGTGTCGAACGAGAAGGCGGGCAAGGAAGTCGAGAAGCGGCTCGACGCGGGAGAGGCCTTCGAAGCGGTGGCCCGCTCCCACTCGATCGCGCCCAACGCGGCGGCTGGTGGCTACTTGGGATGGTTCGCCAGGGGTGAAATGCCCGAGGTCATCGAGAACGTGTGCTTCCGGCTGGAGCCGAACCAGATCTCGGAATTGACGCCCTCGGAGTACGGTTATCATTTGTTCAAGGTGTACGAACGGACCGAGGCTCAGCCCCTGACGCTGGAGGAAGCCAGGCCGCGGCTGGCTCAGGATCTGCGTGACGCCCACGGACGCAAGACGACCGAGGAGCTGCTGAGGCAGGTTCGAGAGCGAATGAATGTGGTTCGGGACGAAACCGAGATCAAGCGACTGATTCGAGAAGGCTTATGACGGCATGGCTCTTGTGTGCGCTTCTGGTCGCCGCGCCCGATGATCGGGGTCAGCTGGTCGACCGCATCGCGGCCGTCGTCAACGACGACGTCATCACCCTGTCCGAGGTGACCGAGGCTGCCGAACAGGCCCAGCCGGGTCGAAAGTCCGAGCGAAAACGGGAGCGACTGTACAAGGACATTCTCGATACGCTGATCTCCGAGCGACTCATCGCCCAGGAGATAGAAGCCTCCGACATCGAGATCACCGAGCAGGACATCGACCGGGCCATGCAGGACGTCCTGCAGCAAAACGACATCACGGAGGCCGACCTCCGTCAGATCCTGGCCAGCCGAGGCATGCCGATGAGCCAGTACCGCCGCGACCTGGGCCAACAGCTCAAGCGCCTCAAGCTCGTGGACATGAACGTGCGGGTGAAGGTCAACGTCTCGGAGAAGGAGCTCCGAGAGGAATACGAGCGCCGGGTCCGCCAAGAAGGCGATCAGCCCTACGTCGAGATCTCCCACTTTCTGTTCACGGGAGAGGATGCGCTCGAACGGGCCGAACGGGCGCGGCAGCGGGTCTTGGCGGGCGACAGCTTCGAAGCGGTGGCGAAGGAGGTCTCCGAGGGACCGACCGCCGCCCAGGGCGGCAGTCTCGGCAAGCTCTCCGTGGACGGCCTCCTTCCAGAATTGGCGAAGGCGGTCGAGCCCTTGGAGTCGGGCGAGCTCTCGCCGCCCGTCCAGACCCCGAACGGTGTCCACGTTCTGCGCCTGGACGACCGGGGGTTCGAATCCTCCACGCCCTACGAGCAAATGGCGCCTCGGATCCGAGAAGAGCTGTTCCAGAAAGAGATGCAGCAGAAGATGCAGGTCTGGATCGAAGAGTTGGAAGCACAGGCCAACGTCGACCGGCGACTCTGAGTCAGCTCGGCGGCGACTCCCAGCTGACGATGGCGTGGGGGATGAGCTCGACGTCGGCGATGGTCGGATGGCCCGTACGTGCGGACCAGTCTTCGCCCCATCGTGCCCAGTCTGCATAACCGGCGGCATCGACACGGACCTCCACCACCAGGTCCTGGTCGCTGGCCTGCTGGAGGCGCTCCGCCACCTCGGGGGACTGAAACCATCTCGCCCCGCTGGGGTCGTCCAGCCGGAGAACGATCCGCGCCTCCCCGAGTCCGGGCCGCCCTTCCGACTCGGCGCCCTTCAGCTTGAAGCTGAGGTCGATGGCGTCGGTGGCGGCCTTGTCTAGGGCCTCGGCCTCGATCGGGCCGTGCCGCTGGACGAGCTGCTTTCGGTGAAGCGCCGAGAGCCGCGCCGCCGCCTCTTCGTCGACGACGCAGTGACCAAGGTAGGCGTCCAGCTTCTCGAGGGCCGAACCCGCCTGCTCGAGCGTGGCCATCAGCTGGGGACTGCTGCGGACCAGGGGCGGACCGAATCCCACTTGAAAGCTGCCCACCCACGGATGCTCGAACACGCTCCGAAGGAGGTTCGGAAGGTCACCGAGCGCCCGACCCAAAAGAAGGAGCGAGCGCTTCAAGAGCCCTTCCGTTCGACTTCGATCAGCTCCAGCTCCAGGTCACCGATGAGAGAGGCCGCCACCACGCCCGCTTCCCGGAGGCTGGTGGGATCGGATTGTCCGACCGCGAACTTGATGTGGGTGGGATCGGCAGCGACCTGGTTGAAGGTCGGGTCGACCGGGTGCCAGCCGTCTCCGGTCCAGACCTCGGCCCACTCGTGATAGCCGAACTGGTTCCGGGTGCCGCCGACGTAGACCAAGCCGGTGGCGAGGCGAGTCGGGATGCCCGCGATCTTCGCCAGGGCCGAAAAAAGCACCGCGTGTTCGGTGCAGTCGCCAACGCGGCTCTCCCAAGCCTCGGTGGCGCTGGTGAAGGCCCGGCTCAGGGTCTTCTCCTTGATGTGGCCGTAGACGAGCTCGACCAGCTTGGCCGACGCGCCAGCGACGTCCTTCTCGCCCTTCACCGCCTTTCGGGCCGCCGCCTCGAGCGCGGGATCCTTCAGGTCTTCGTACGGGGTGGCCCTGAGGTACTCGGCGAGCGCCTCGTCCTCGACCGGGATGTCAGGGCTCTCGTCCGGCGGCGCGACGGCCTCCACCGTGAGTTCCGCCTTCTTTCCCTTCCACACCACCTTCTGACGGTCGTCCTCGATCACGGTCGGCTTTTGACCAGAGCGCGTCGACAGGCGGACGGTGAGCCTGCCGATCCTGCTGTTGGGCGGCAGGGGCTCCGGGAGCGAGAACAGCGCGGCGGAGAAGATGTCGACCCGGTCTCCGAAGGTCAGCGCCTTCTCCCGCGTCGTCCGGTGGAAAGAGGCGCCCATCATGGGCAGTTCGGTGGAGATGACCTTCCCTTTCGGTCCGACCACCGACCGGCTCTTGATCCCGGCTTGGAACTCGTCGACGACGAATCGGGTCCCGGCCTCCGTCTTCTGCACTTCGACCACCTCGGCGCGATAGGGCTGAACGTCTCCTTCGGACTCGAAGATCGCCTTCCCTTCGATGACCTTGCCCGGGGAGATTTCGTCGTAGTGGACGACGTCCAGGGTGCTCGCCAGCATCAGCCCGGGGGTCATCGGAAAGCGCTCTTCCGAGACGCTCTCACCGATCCGGGTGGTGACGACGAACTCGTCGCCCTCGACCCGACCGCGGATCTCCCGCTGCTGCTCCCCTTCTCGCCGCATGTGCACGAAAGCGATCGGGGTCCCGTCGAGGCGGCACCACGCCTGAATGATGGACTCCATTCGAATGTCCTCGTCCCGGCGCCCCACCTGCATCACCGAGGCTCGGGTGACGTGGAAGGCCGGTCCGCCGTCTCGGGTCGTCTTTTCTTCCTTGGCGTGGAGGTAACCGATCTTCTGGGATTTGAAGGCGAAATCGTACCAGCGGTCCCCGGAAGCTTCGTCCGCATCGGCTCGGGGGGAGGCGGAAGGCCGAACCTCCTCGGAGGCGGAGGCGCTGGCCGGCGTCTCCTCCGCTTGGTGTGAAGCCGCAGGCTCGGAGGCCTTGCAGCCGGCGATCAGGAGGGCGGCGAGGAGGAGCCGCCAGCGATACCTTTCCATCTGCGGGTAATGAACCAGATGAGGAGCGCCAGGCCCACTCCTACGAAGATCCACAGCTGCGCCCGCTCGAACATCGGCAGCAGCACGTCCACGCGGTCCCCTACCCATACCCCTAGGCCGAGGATGAGGCAGGCCCAGACCGCCTGCGAGATCCCGCCGAACAGCAAGGCGGCGGGCAGCGACACGCCGGCTGCGCCGACGGCGAGGAACGCGGCGCCGCGGATCCCGGGCATGCCGCGATTCAGGACCAGGATCCCGGCTCCGTAGCGCCGCACCTTCTCAGAAAAGGCTTGGACGTGCCGTTCCGGGACCAGGCGCTCGAGCCGTGGATGCCAGCGAAGGCCCCCCCCAGGGCGGCGGAGGATCCGCCCCAGCCCCCACTGAACCGTGCCCCCGAGCAGACCACCGAGCACCGCCACCGCCCACACCCACCCGAAGGGCGCCGTTCCGGCGACGACGAGGAGTGCGCCCGCGAGCAAGATGGAATCGGCGGGAAGTGGGGGCAGCAGATATTCGGCCGCCGCTGCCGCACCGACGGCCAGCAGCGCCCAGACCATGGGGAGCCCGCGCACCCACTCCATCAGGGCAAGCTCGTCGAAGTTCACCGAACGACCTCGGGTCCCTCCTGGCCGAGGAGCCGCCGCAGGCGCTCGGGCTCGAGGGCGACGAGCAGCGTGCGCGAGTGGGCCACGCCGACCGCCCCCGCGGCGGCGCCCTTGGTCTTCTTCACGTGTCGGGCCTCGGTGACGATCACCTCGGCCTTCGCTTCGTCCTTTGCGCTCGAGAAGTGAAGCGCCAGATGGGCGGCGTCGAGGACCGCCTCGGGTCGGGCCTCCTTGCCTGGCTCGGTGCGCAGGACCACGTGGGCGCCGGGCAAGCCTCGGGCGTGCAGCCAAAGATCGTGGCCGCGGGCGCCGGTGGAGAGTCGGTCGTTGCCCTTGGCGCTCTTGCCAACCCGGATCTCCGAGCCGTCGACGGCTTCGTAGCGCCGGGACCATCGGTCGATCTCCTTGCCGCGCCGCCGCGCCGCCGCGCCCGGGACCCGAGGCTCGGCGCTCGAGGCCAACTCCGCCTCCAGACGTCTCAGCGCATCGGCGCCGGCCGCCGCCCACCGCTCGATATCGGCTTCGACCGCCGTCATCCTTCGACGGGCCTCCTCGGCCCGGGCTTGGGCGATGGGCCGGCCCCGAGCGCCCTTCTTGGCCCGCTGAAAGATGCGCTGGAGGTTCTCGCGAGGACCGAGCGCTGGATCGAGGGACACCCGACGCGCCTCGTCCTTCGCGTGGTCGAACACCTCGAACTCGGCGGCTCCCCGGGGGATCTGATGCAGGTAGGGCTTGAGGAGCTCGCCCTCCAAGCCCGACGCTTCGAGCCGGATCAGACGATCGACGTCCGCTTCGACCCGTTTCACCAGGCGGGCCAAGCGCTTGCGCTCGGCCCGCAGCCGCTTCAGCTGGGCGTCGCGCTTCACCTCCACGGCCGGCGCAGGCGCGGTCTCCAGCTCGGGCAGGGCTTCGGGAGCCGCCGAATGTCCGTCCGGGAGCGGGCGGCTTCCGGGGAGGACGCGGATCCAGTCCTTGGCCCGGGGATCGAACTGGAGCTCCCCTCGGTCGAGGCCCAGCTTCAAGATCCCACTCGAGCGCTCCGCGTCGCAGACGATGGCCCCGTTCAGCCGCTTGCGGAGGTAGCGCTGAAGCTCCCCCCCCTCGACCTCCTTGCGCGGGCGGCGAGACGCGACCCGGATCGCCCCCGGACCAGCGCCTTCGAACAGGATGTGGAAGGTGCGCCCCGGAAAACGGAGCTCGAGGTGAATCCCCCGATCGGCGAAGCGGTCGACCCGCTGGATCCGGCCGCCGATCAGCCGGCGGAGCCCCTGTACCCAGGGGTGGCCATCCGAACCGTTCACGCTGCCGAGTATGGAAACAAAAAAGCCCGCCTCCCAGAGGAAGGCGGGCCTCGACCTTGGAATTTCGCGGCTTCAGGCCGGCGGAGCGTCGCCCGCGGCTGGAGTCGCCGCCGCCGCCGGAGCCTTCCGGCGGCTCGTCTTGCGCTTGGTCGCCTTGCGCTTGGTGGCCTTCTTCTTGGTCGCCTTGCGCTTGGTCGCCT
>CAYZFR010000091.1:0-15368 GCA_964477875.1 uncultured Myxococcales bacterium | reverse complement strand
CGGCTCCGCCTCTCATCGGTTGCTGATGCCCAATCAGCGCCCTCTTCGCCGAAGCCTTCCACGAAAAGCCTGCCTACCCAGACGAATAAATCCGTTCTTCAGCACCCCCCTAGCGTTTTCGGCCATGCCCCCGCCCCGCTGCAAGAAGAGCGCGAGTGGCCACATTCCTGAAATCAGAAGAAGGCACTCCACGGCGGTCTGTTCTCACTTTTCGAAAAAATCGCCTCCGCGCTTGTCGAGGGCGAGCATTGGACGAATCTGTGGGATGTGGCGGCGGTGCTTTCAGAGGCCAATGAAGAAGTTTTCCCTGCCACCGGCCCTGACCTCCCGCTCGACTTCCTCTTCGTCGACGACGACCTCTACTGCCGCCGTCTTTTCGAACGAATGTGCCGCCGTGCCGGCACCCGAGCCCGGAGTGAAGGCAGCGCCGAGAGCGCCCTCGCCCGCATCGAGCGGGAGGGCCCGCCCCTCGTCCTCGTCACCGACGTCTCCATGCCAGGCATGAGCGGGGTCGAGCTGGTGCGGCAAACACTCGAGCGCTGGCCCGAAACCGCCATCATCCTCGTCACCGGCCGTACGGAGCTGATCATCGACGAGCTCGAACCCAACCCGATGGTGGTGTCGGTGGTCGAGAAGCCCTGGAGCAGCGCCCGCTTCCAGTTGATCATGGAACGCGCGCGCGAGATGGGCCGCCGGCGGCGGGGTGAGGTGGTGACGGCCGATCTGACGCACCGCCCTCGGGGTATCCTGCTGGTCGATGCGGACCCCGCCTTCATCGCGACGGCCGAGTGCGCGACCCGGGAGTTCGGTCCCTTGCGGACCGCGTCGCGATTGGGCGAAGCGATCGAGCTGCTTCGCTGCGAACCCTTTGATCTCGTTCTCTCGGAGCTCAGCCTCTCCGATGCGCGGGGCTTCGACGCCGCCGAGCGCTTGGCCGAAGCCGCCCCCGAAGTCCCGCTGGTCTTGGCGACCCAGCTCGACGATGCCCAGCTCGCGACCCAGGTCCTGCAGCTCGGCGCCGAAGACTTGGTCCGCAAGGACGGCTGCACGCCGAGTGAGCTGTCCCGGACTTTGCGCTTCGCCCTGGAGCGAAGCCGGGCTCGGACCCGGCGGGCGGAGGCCGGCCATAGGGACAGTCTGACCGACCTCGCCTCTCGGGACACGCTGGAGCGTCGGCTCACGAGCCTGTCCGAGCGCGGTGACCCCTTGGCCGTCGTCTTCGTCGACGTCGATCGTTTTCGGTCGGTGAACGAGCGCCTCGGCCTGGAGGGCGGGGATGCCCTCCTTCGCGAGCTCGCCGAACGCATTCGGGAGACGGCCAGACCCGAAGACCTGGTCGCCCGCCGCGGAGGCGACGAGTTCATCCTCGTCGTCGACGGAGACGAGGAACGGGCCCGGGGCGTCGTGCACGCGATTCTGCAGCGCGCCCGAACCCCACTTTGGGTCCACGGCCAAGCCCTCTCGGTCACGGTCTCCATTGGCCTCGCCGTTTCGAGCGGCGCGGGTAGCCGCGGACCCGAGCTCCTGGCCGAGGCCGACCGCGCGCTTTTCGAGCAGAAGCGTCGGGGCCGAGACGGGTGGACCCGGGCCCCGGAGGGCCGCCGCCCCCGATTCGCAGGTCCGAGCATCCACGAGGCCCTCACCCGCCGAGAGCTGCGTCTCCTCTACCAGCCCCTCTGGAGCCTTCGCGACGGCCGCCTTCACGGTTTC
Source organism: uncultured Myxococcales bacterium (assembly GCA_964477875.1). Classification (GTDB taxonomy): domain Bacteria; phylum Myxococcota; class Kuafuiibacteriia; order Kuafuiibacteriales; family Kuafuiibacteriaceae; genus Kuafuiihalomonas. The sequence goes on along the minus strand of CAYZFR010000091.1, from coordinate 13,658 downwards.
GAGGCTCTGCTTCGATGGGAACCACGGCGCGGTCAGGGAAGCTCCCCTGCTCAGTTCATCCCGGAGCTCGAGGCCCAGGGTGGGATCGTCGAAGTCGGCGCCTGGGTCCTGGAGCAAGCCTGTGCCCAGATGGCGGTGGGCGGAGAGCGCCTGCCGCCCCAGGCTCACCTGTCGGTCAACGTGTCCCCGCGCCAGCTCCAGGACGACGACATTCTCGAGACCGTGGAGCGAGTCCTCGCCCGCCACGCCCTCTCCCCGGAGCGCCTTCAGCTCGAGATCACGGAGACGGTCTTGCTCCCCGACGCGAGCGCGGTCGCTCGGAGGCTAAAGAGCCTCCGGGAGATGGGCGTGCGCATCGCCCTCGACGATTTCGGCGTCGGCTACTCGAGCCTGAGTCACCTGCACCGGCACCCGATCGACACGGTCAAGATCGACCGATCGCTGGTCGGTGCGGTCGAGACCGACGAGCGGGCTCGTCTCATCGTGGCGTCGATCGCCACCCTCGGCGAGAACCTCGGCATGACGGTGGTAGCCGAAGGCGTGGAGTGGGCCGGACAGCTCCAGTTGCTGCGAGCGGCTGGCTGCGACGCTGCCCAGGGCTACCTCCTCGGCCGACCAGCCGATGGCTGGTCTCACGAGACCCTCGAGAAGACCCAGGCCCTTCTCGACGCTGCTCAGAGCCGGTAACCCAGCCGAAGGCCGCCCCACCAAAGGCGCGGCGATGCCGTCATGCTCACCCGGTCAGGCAGCTGCCTCGGCCTTGGAGGTAGCCGGTCGAGATGACTCGGGCTCGGCCTTCATGTGGTGGCGAGCGTCGACCGGCCGCATGAAGATGTTCGCCAGCAGCGCCAAGAACAACAGCCCCGCCATCAGGTACATGGTGCTGTTGTACAAGCCCGACGTCGGGTTGACGGTCCCCTCGGGTGCGATCTCCATCAGCTTGGCGATGGTGACCGTGTTCGCCTCGACCAGGGATGCGAGCTGCTCTTTTCCGGCCCCGAAGGCTGCCCGGAACTGCTCTCCGTCGACCTTGGAGGCGAGGTCCGCAATGGCGCGGTTGACCGAGTTCTCACGCAACATGGTGATGGCGAGGGGGCCAATCACGCCGGCCGTGCTCCAGGCGGTCAGGATCCGGCCGTGGATGGCGCCGACGTAGCCCGTGCCGAAGATGTCGGCGATGTAGGCCGGGATGGTCGCGAAGCCGCCGCCGTACATCGTGAAAATCAGCATCGTCACGGCGTAGAATCCGACCAGGTAGACGACGGACGGCGACACGCTCACTCGGGCGGCCATGAAGGGAATGGACAGGTAGAGGAGGATGCCGAGACCGAAGAACACATTGTACGTGTTCTTCCGTCCTATGTAGTCGGAGATGCTGGCCCAGCCGAAGCGGCCGAGCAGATTGAACAGCGAGATCATGAGGACATAGGTGGCGGCAAAGCCAGCGTCGACCGTTCCCGGCAGCGTGGTACCGAAGATCTCCTTCATCATCGTCTTCGCCACCGCCAAAACGCCGATGCCGGCCGCGACGTTGAAGCAGAGGACGATCCACATCTGATAGAACTGGGGAGTCTTCAGGGCCTCGTCGACGTGCACATCAGCGTCGCTGACCATGCCGCCGGCGGCCTTGGGCTGCCAGCCCTCGGGCTTCCAGTCCTTCGGCGGCACTCGGTAGGAGAAGGCGGCGATCACCATGATCACGAAATAGACGATGCCGAGGGCAACGAAGGTCTGCGCCACACCGGCGGTGCCGGAGCCGACGGTGTAGACGCCCTCGGGTCCGGGGACGATCATGTTCGAGACGTCGTTGACGCCCACCACCACGACCTCCTTCAGCTGGCCGCCGACTTCGGCGAAGCGCTTCCCAGCCTTGGTCACGAGGCTTACCGCCGACTCGGTGCCCAGATACTCCGGCGCCCGATAGAAGGCGGTCACGAGAGGATCGACCAAAAACTTGGCGATCATGGCGCCCCCGCCGAAGCCCATGATGGCGATGCCGGTCGCCATGCCTCGCCGGTCCGGGAACCAGCGGACCAGGGTGCTGACGGGGGTTATGTAGCCAGCGCCGAGGCCGATGCCGCCGATGACGCCGTAGCCCAAGTAAAGCAGCCACAGCTGGCCGGTATAGATGCCGAGCCCTCCGATGATGAAGCCGCCTCCCCAGCACGTAGCGGCGACGAGGCCCACCAGTCGAGGCCCGACCCGCTCCAACCACTTCCCGAGGAAGGACGCCGACAGGCCCAGCACCACGATGGCGACGGTGAACACCCAGACCACCTGAGACAGGCTCCAGTCGTCGGAGGCGCTCGCTACCACGCCCATTCGCTTGGTGAGGGCGGGGTTGAACAAGCTCCACGCATAGACGGAGCCTATGCACAAATGAATGCCCAACGCCGAAAACGAGATGAGCCATCGGTTGTAGCTCGGTTTTGCGACGATCGCTTCTTTGGTGAGAAATTTGGGGATCATTTCATTTCCAATGGCTGACCGTCAGGTCAGCGGTTCAATGCTGGCTTCGAATCTCTTCGACGTCGGCGTCCGACTACCGTCGGCGAAGGACTCGGCTGAAACGAGCGGGTTTGCTTCGGAAAAATAGCAGGCCACATTGCCGCTTGGAATGTCGTAGGGCACGACACTAAAGCCTTCCAACTGCCTTTGCGTGCCGCGGAAGAAGCTGCGCAAACGTACCCGCTGGCGAGATTGGAGCCCTAGACGCTCCAAATCGTCAGGGGCCATCAACACCACGTGCCGGTGCCCGAAGATGCCGCGATAGCGGTCGTTCAGGTCGTAGACCGTCGTGTTGAACTGGTCGTGACCCCGAATGGTCGTCAGCCAAAAGCGACCCTGGGGCAGCGAAAGATCCGGCAGCTCGTGGATGGTGAACATCCGCTTAGGCATCGACCAGCGTGGCGCCTCCGGAAAGGGACCCGCGACCTCGATCGCCTGCTCTATGGACGCCTTGCCGCAGACGCCGCAGCTTGAGCTCGCGAACATGTTTCGGCGAAAGCGTGCGAGGTCGAAGTCGACCTCCGGGCCTAGCGTCACCCGGATTACGTTGCCCTCGGCATCCGGAAAGTCGCCGACGTCGCACGGCCGAATGCTTCGAACTTCGTCCCGGTGGGCGACGATGCGCTCCGTGAGCAAAAAGCCTCTGACCAGCTCTTCATCATGGCCGGGGGTGCGCATCACGACCGCGACCGAGGCGCCCGCGATCCGGATACCGAGCGGCTCCTCCTGGACCAGGAAATCGTCCGAATCGACCCAGGACCCGTCCACCCATTCCGCGCGACGGACGCTCTGGACGGCCCCGTCGAGCGAGGTCCCATGGTCACTAAAGCCGGCCCGAGCCCGGGTCATGCGCCAGGGTTGAGAAATCGGGCTGAGGACTGACAAGGAAAAGGCATCCGATTCACTTCATGACTCGACCGGTCAGTGAAATTTTTTGGGCGATTTCCGAATGGCCGACCTGGCGGAGGAAGTCTTCGAGGTGGGCCATGCTCTCTGGCCGAGCGTCGTGCAGGACCATCAGAACGTGTTCTTTTTGCCGGAGGTCCTCCAATGCTCGGCCGATCCAGCCGTGTGGGTCCTTAAAGTCGCCAGCACCGAATTCCAAAGAACGCACGTCATCTTGCGCCGCCGCAGCCACTGCAGAGCTCCCGGGGAGAGCAGATGGGACCCGATTGTGGGGGCCGTTGTCGAAGCTGAGGGTGAGAAGGGCCACGTCAGTATCCGTAACCGTCGTCGTAGTCGTTCTCGTCGCCGTCCCCGTAGCCGTCGTAGCCAGCCTCCCCCTCGCCGCCCTCCGGCGCCGACTCCGGTCCCGGCAGAAAGCCTACGCCGATGGCGGCGCCGCTCACCGCCGCCGCCATGAGCCCGAGGCAGAACGACGCGGGGAGCGGTGCGCGCAAGGACTTCGACAGCGGCACGAGCCCCACCGCGAGGCTGCCGATGAACAGCGCCCACAGGCTCGAACGACCCACCTCGGCGTAGCAGGCGCCCCCCAGGAGCAAGCCCGCCAGCATCAGGGTGGCCGGACCCACAACGAAGACGCTGAGGGTGCTCCGCCGCCACGCGGCGAGCAGAAACAGCACGCCGAAACCCGCCGCCACGCCGCCCGCCGTCTGGGCTAGCAGCGCCGTCCCTCGAGTGCCCAAGACGGTGGCCACGCCAGCGCTCAGCCCCGCCAAGGCCAAGGGAACGGCGGGGCCGGACAGCGCCTCGCCGCGTCGCTCCAGCGCCCAGTCCACGGCCAACACCCCGCCTGCGGTCCCCGCGATCGCGAGGGCGGCGGTACTCGCGCTCCAGCGTCCGAGCAGCGGCCCCGCCACCAGATAGGCGGTCAGGCCCGCAAGCGCGGCGAAACCGATCCGTCGAGCCAGGGCCGGTGCCACGGAGGCGGCGCCGAGCATCGAAAGAATGGCGCCCGGCCACGCCATCCAGAGCGCCCACACCGAGGCATCGCCAGGCGGAAACTCCGGAAAGCCTCGAACCGGCACGTAGGCGGCGAAAGCCGCGACCGGTGGGAGCGCCCCCTGGACGACGCGGCCCGCGACACCGCCCATCGCTTCGCCTGCGACCAACAACAGCGCGGCAGCGACGGCGGGCGCGAGAACCGAAAGGAGGAGGGCGGTCTGCACGGTCTACTGGCGGATGCCTTCGACGGCGAGGGTCAGCTCGACGTCGTTGGACAGCCCGTCGGGCATGTAGTCGACGCCGAAGTCCATCCGGTCGATGACGAGGGTCCCTTCGTAGCCGGTTCGAAAGTTGCCCCAAGGATCCTTGCCCTCACCGACCTTCTTCATCAGGAAGTCGACCGACTTGGTCTTCCCCTTGATCGTGAGGTCGCCGGTGATCTGGATGTCGTCACCCTTATTCTTCACCGTCTTGCTCTGGAAGGTGATCTTCGGAAACTGCTTCGTGTTGAAGAAGTCGGGACCGCGAAGATGCTCGTCCCGCTTTTTGTTGGCGGTGTAGAGGCTGCCGGCGTCGATCTCGACCTCCAGCATGCCTTCGTCCGGATCATACTTGCCGGTCGCCTTGCGGAACATGCCGTGGGCCTTGCCGAGCCCGAGGTGCTTCACCTCGAAAAGCACGAAGGTGTGGTCGGGATCGATGGCGTAGGTAGCCGCGCCCGCGGTCGCCGCCGGAGCGGACAGAAGCGAGGCGAGGGTCAGGGTCGTGAGGATCTTTTTGCTCATCATGGGTTTGGTTCTCCTTCAGGCTGGGGTCATGGCCGAGACGAGCCGGCAACTCCAGCCGATTCGCCCTCTGCCTCCGAGACCTGGGATTCGTTTACACCGAAGAGCTCCAGGAGCGCACGGGGGCGTGGGCCAAGCTGGCCGCCCTCGGCGAAGGTTGCGCCATCGCTTCGAAGCGCTTGTTCAGCTAACCGCGGGCGGTGCGGTCCTGGTACCAGCCGAGACGTCCCGAGCGGAGCTTGGCCTGGGCTTTGGCCCGGGACGCGAGGCCCACGCCGACATAGAGCCCGAGCCAGGGCAGCATGCTCGGCTTTGCGAGGGCGGACTCGAGCAAGGAGCTCGCGGGCTCCTTGGTCTTCCAGATCTCGGGATAGAGGCTCTGCAGCTGGTAGTTGCCGAGGTAGTGTCGCGCCCGGGTGTCGATGGCGGCCGAGAGCTCCGTCGGCGGACGGATGACGAAGGTGACGTCCCGCACCACCATGCGCCGATCGGGAGGCACCACGAGGCGGGCGTACTCGTCATCGGGGATGATGTTCGGCCACTCGTCGAAGCGCCGGCGCCCCGCCTCCGACATGCCCAAGAAACCGCTCCCGATCGCGTTCTTGAAGTAGCCAGTCTGACTCCAGGTCTCATAATAGCGGCGGGCCAGGAAGCTGCATGCGCTCGTATCGAGGACGGCGCGCGGCGCCGCGACGTCGGCATCCCCTGCCGCGAGCACGTCGATGACGCGGCGGATCGCCTCGATGCTGGTCTCGATGTCGGCGTCCAAGTAGATCCGAGGGAAGCTTCGGGCCGCCTCGTCGGCCATGTTCAGCGCGACGATCTTGCTGCCGACCTCGGTCTCGAGGACGCGCACGCCGTCGAAGCCGCGCGCCAGCTCGGCGGTGTGGTCGCTGCACCCGTTGCAGGAGACGATGATCTCGTAGACCTCGCTCCAGCCCGGGGGCGTGATGGAGCGGAGGGTGCGAGAGATGACCGGCGCCTCGTCGTGAGCCGGAATGACGATCGTCGCCACCGCTGCAGCATATCGGGCCCCGGGGCCGACGTCAGGCCCTGCCTACCCAGCCGAACGAATCCGTCCTTCAGCCCCCCCCAGCAGGGAGCAGGTGAGCAAGTAGTCCTAATTTTGGACGCAGAGCGCATCGAGCTCGGTCTGGATGCGGTCCGCCTCGGGCGGGTCGAAGGTGCCGATGAAGACGAGCCGGCCTTGGGCCCCAGCCGCGCCCCATCCGCCTGCTGGCTGGGCGTGAAGCCGCCCGCCCGCCAGATGCAGGATCACCTTCTGGTTGGGCCGCTCCGAAAGATGCACGAAGCCCTTCGCCCGCAGGATCGAAGGCGGAAGGTCGGCGAGGCGATCGAAGAGGGGCCGGAAGGGGACGGGCCCCGCCTGCGCCCAGGTGAACGTCGAGAACACTGGATGAGGACCGGGCGCCAGCTCTTCACCTCGGGGATCCAGTCCCAGCAGAGCGTCGAGGGGGACGTCGCCCTGGACCGCCTCGATGATCCGCGCGTTGGGGTGCAAGGCCTCCAGCTGGGCCCTAGGGGGGTGCTGAAGGCCCGGGACGAGGTCGAGCTTACTCAGCACGAGCAGGTCCGCGGCCTGGATCTGTCGCCGCCGCAGCGCCGCCACCTCGTCGAGTGCGCCGGTGCCCGGTCCGACCAGGCTGGGAGCATCGACTACCGTCACCAGCCCATCGAATCGAAAGAGCCCGAGGCGCTGCAGCTCTCGAAGCGTCTCCACGAGGGCGGCCGGATCCGAAGCCCCGCTTGCCTCCACCAAGACGTGGTCGAGCTCTCTCTCCTGCTCGACGAGCCGGAACAGGGTTTGGGTGAGGCCGTCGCGAAGGGAGCAGCAGATGCAGCCGTTCGAGAGGCGGAGGACCTCGCCCTCCATGCCCACGATGAGCTCGGCGTCCACGTTTACGTCGCCGAAGTCGTTGACGAGGACGCCCAGCCGGCGACCCTCCGCCCGCTGGAGGAGGCCGTTGACGAGAGTCGTCTTGCCGGCGCCGAGAAAGCCTCCGATGAGCGTGACCGGAAGCGGCGGGGTGGATTCGCTCATCCTAGCGGGAGATAGCGCGCCGGGTCGCGCTCGGCCAAGCGCGGTCCGCCCATCGCTTCAGGGGCGCCGCACCGGGTCGTAGCGGTCGCTGGCGACCGCCTCGAACAGCTTCTGGAGCCTGCGATCGAGTACCCCGATGACGATGCGAGCCCACCATTTCACGGACGCCAGCCGTGACAGGAACGGCGCCCAAAACCGAACGGGAAAGGAGGCACGCTCGACGGCGGGGCTACACCGCCGGAGCATTTCGCGCTCCCTGGGGGCCACCCCGTTTCGGCGAAGTCCCGCTGCCCTTGCTCGTCGGGGAAGGGCGGGCGTATGCAGCTCCCATGGTGCAGACCATCGAGCCCAAGACGACGCGACGGCTCGAAGCGCCTCTCGACCTTCAGCGCAAGGCGGCCCTCGCCCGAGGCGGCGCCTTCGACCACGCGGGGCGGGTTCAGATCGTGCCGATGAAGGAATTCGACATGAGCCGCACGATCTTCGGCGGCATGAGGGGCGGCCTGGCCAGGATGGTCATGAAGGACAAGCTGGCCAAGGAAACCTACTGGAGCGACGCCGCGGTCGAAGAGATCGAGGCCGAGTACGCCGAATCGGAGACCGAGCGGGCGTCGCCGCCGATCGATCAGCGCCTCGTCGATTTCATGATCGACGAGTGCGACTTCAGCATGGAGCACGCGGACGGCAGCTTCTTGCAGCATCTGGTGTTTTGCCACGACTACTCGGCCAAGTGGTTTCCCGAGCATTCGCCGAACATCGCGCTCCTCCACTCCATCCTCGGGACCGCGACCAACACCTTTGCCATAAAAGCGAGCAAGCTTCCCAAGCTGGAGTCGCTCCTCACCGAGGAAGAGTCACGCCACGTCCAGGCCTTCCCGAGCATTCTGCGTCTTTTCTACGACGGCATTCTCATACCGGAGCTGCAGGCCAACATGGATCGCCTGGACCGTCTGAAAGGAATTCGCTTTCACCGAGTGATCGACGACGCACCGCTGGAGCTCGAGGCCGAAGAGCTGTGGGTCAACCTGAACTTCCACCTCATGCACTTCGTGGACTTCATGCCTCCCGCCAACTGGGGCGCCCATCTCTCGGACCCGCTCATGCAGCAGTTCGAAGCCTTGTCCGGGCTGCTCGACGCGGCCAAGCAACGTCGGGCACGAGTGGAGGTGAACTTCCCCGGCGGGCCCGACAAGCCCAAAGGTGAGGTCCCGACCTTGGCCGGCCGACTCTCGGAGGCGATCCCGCTTTCCTTGAAGAAGTCCCTGGCCCGAAAGACCATCCGAAAATACTCGGAGGACGCGGGCCACACCCTCGACTACGAGCTCGACTGGCGCTGACCCGAAGAGGGGAAGGGCGCGGCGGGGGCGCCCCCGCCGGCGGCGAAGAAATCAGACGGATTCGAAGCGATCCAAGCTCATGACCTTCGTCCACGCGGCGACGAAATCCTCGACGAACTTCTTCTTCGCATCGGAGAGTGCGTAGACCTCGCCCACCGCCCGCAGCTCCGAGTTGGAGCCAAAGACCAGGTCGACCTCGGTCGCGGTCCACTTCGTCTCTCCGCTCTCGCGGTCGGTGCCTACGAACACACGCTCGCTGCCTTCCTTCTTCGTCCACTCGGTAGACATGTCCAACAAGTTGACGAAGAAGTCGTTGCTCAACGTCCCCGGCTCGTCGGTGAACACGCCGTGCTCGGTGCCGCCAGCGTTGGCGCCCAAGGCGCGCATGCCGCCCACCAAGACCGTCATCTCGGGCACGCTGAGCGTGAGTAGGTTTGCCTTGTCGACCATGGCCGCCGAAGGGTTGCTCAGATAGCCGGCGTCATAGCCCTCGTCGTAGTAGTTGCGGAAGGCGTCGGCCTTGGGCTCGAGCGCAGCGAAGGATTCGGCGTCGGTCATCTCCGCCGTGGCGTCCATGCGTCCGGGCTGGAAGGGAACCTTGATCCGAACCCCTGTGTTCTTTGCTGCCTTTTCGACCGCGGCCACGCCGCCGAGCACGATCGTGTCGGCAAGGGAGATCTTCTTCTTGCCGGCGGCCTTGGCGTTGAAGCCCTTCTGGATCTTCTCCAGCCGGGCGAGAACCTTTTGGAGCTCTTCGGGGTCGTTGACCTTCCAGTCCTTCTGCGGGTCGAGGCGCAGGCGGGCGCCGTTGGCGCCCCCCCGCATGTCCGTCCCCCGGTAGGTGGAGGCGGAGGCCCAGGCGGTTCGCACGAGCTCGGGCACGCTGAGGCCCGACGCCAAGATCTCACCCTTCAGCCGCTCGACATCGCGCGCGTCGACCAGCGGGTGATCGACGGCGGGTATGGGATCCTGCCAGATCAGCGGCTCCTCCGGCAGCTCGCCGGGAACGAGGCGAGGCGCCGGTCCCATGTCGCGATGGATGAGCTTGTACCAAGCCTTCGCAAAGGCCTCCTCGAACTCCTCGGGATTCTCTTGGAAGCGCTTCGAGATCTTCTTGTAGCTCGGGTCCGTCTTCATCGTGATATCAGTCGTGAACATCATCGGGGGATGCCGCTTTCCCTCGACGTGAGCGTCGGGCACCATGCCCTCGGTCCCCTCCTGCTTGGGGTGCCACTTGATGCCGCCGGCGGGGCTCTCTTTCTTTTCCCACTCGAAGGCGAACAGGTTGCTCAGGTACTGCTGCGACCACTCGGTCGGGTTCCCGGTCCACGCGCCTTCGATGCCGCTCGTCATTGTGTCCTCGGCCATCCCCTTGCCGCACTCGTTTTTCCAGCCCAGGCCCTGCGACTCGACGCCGGTTGCCGCAGGTTCTGGACCAAGGCAGTCGGCCTTGGTGGCCCCGTGGGACTTGCCGAAGGTGTGGCCGCCGGCGATGAGGGCGACCGTCTCGTAGTCGTTCATGGCCATACGGCCGAAGGTGGTCCGAATGTCCTTGGCCGCCGACATCGGGTCGTTGTTTCCGTTCGGCCCCTGCGGATTCACGTAGATGAGGCCCATTTGGACGGCGGCGAGGGGATTGTGGAGCTCACGATCGCCCTCGTAGCGCTCGTCGGCCAGCATCTTCTTCTCGGGCCCCCAGTAGACGAGGTCGGCTTCCCAATCGTCCTCACGGCCCCCGCCGAAGCCGTAGGTCTCGAAGCCCATGTTCTCCATCGCGACGTTGCCGGTGAGGACGATGAGATCGGCCCAGGACACCTTTCGGCCGTACTTCTGCTTCACCGGCCAAAGGAGGCGGCGCGCCTTGTCGAGGTTCGTGTTATCGGGCCAGCTGTTCAAAGGCTCGAAGCGCTGCTGCCCGCCTCCGGCGCCGCCACGACCGTCGGCCACCCGGTAGGTACCCGCCGCGTGCCAGGCCATGCGGATGAAGAAGGGTCCATAGTTGCCGTAGTCTGCGGGCCACCACTCCTGCGAGTCGGTCAGAACCGCTTCGATGTCCTTTTTGAGCTGCGGGTAGTCCACCGAAGCGAAAGCTTTCGCGTAGTCGAAGTGGTCTCCGTAGGGATTGGAGCCAGGGGCTTGGGCCCGAAGCGGCGAGAGGTCGAGCCTTTTGGGCCACCAGAATTGGTTCGACTTCGCCTGGGAACCAGCGGCGGCCAGGATGTCCTCCGCCTGCTCGTTCATGGCAGACGCCTTCTCTTCCGCGGGCGCGGCCTGATCGTTCTGCCCAGCCGGCGGCGCCGGCTGCTGACATGCGCTGGCGAGCAGCGCGGTCAGCCCTAGCAAAGCGGGATGCCCTCTCATGATCTCTCTTCTCATCATCTTTCCTTGAAGCGTCGCGCGCCGTCCTTCCACGTCACGACCTGATCAGAAGTAGGAGGACGCTCGCCGAAACTCAACGACGGAACGGGAATCGCCCGAGGTCGACTCCGGTCGAAAGGAATGTGTACATTCGCCCGAAAAGACCGGTTGGGCGACCTGCGTTCGGAGAGCGCCCAAAAACGGTGGATGGGCCGTAGATTCGAGAGCCCGCCCCCAAAATGGGGGCGGGCGTTGGCAGACGCTACTGGACGCTGAGGAGCGGCCGATTTTGGGGCGCGTTCAGCGCTCCCGAAACGGTCCACGTCGTGCGACCTCCTCCGATCGGCGGATCGACGTCGGGCGACAAGCGCAGGAACACGAAGTCCCCAGCCACGGCCCCCGCTGTAACCTGAGCGTTCAGGTAGTCCACCAAAGCCTGGTCGGCCGTGGCGCCGGTCTCCACGCCGGTCCCGGCCATCGTGCTCGGGGTCAGCAGATCGTCGGCTACGAGCGTGGCGTTGGGATCGGCGGCGGCTCCGGCGTAGAACTGACCGACGTCGACGATGTCGCTCATGGGGGTGCTGGCGGGTTTGAAGTCCAAACCGTAGAGGTCGGCATTGAGTGGCTCGTTCTGCGGGCCGCCGACGCCCTCGACGAATACTCGGAAGTTGGCCGTCGTGAAGCCGCCCGCGGGAATCGCAGGGAGCACGAAGGGCATCACGTAGGCGGCGCCGGCACTGGGGTCGCCGACCACGAAGCCACCGGCGGCCGGGTTCTGAAGAACTGGGTCCCCACCGCCCGGATCAAAGAATATCCCATTGTCGGCGGGGTTGGCCTCGACGTCTACCAGCGACGGCGGCGGCTCGTCGTCGGTCCAGCGGATGTCGTCGATGTAGAACTCGACTTGGCTGAAGGCCGCGAACTGGAAGCCGGCCTTCAGACCCTCTGCGGCGCCGCCGAGGGCGTCGACCGACAGCGTGTACTCGGTGGGTGTGTCGGTGAGGGTGAAAGCCTGACGAATCTGGGCTCCGTCGAGGTTGTTGTCGCCAATGCCGAACTCGACGTTCTCGCCACCGTTGGCGCCCCAGGCCGAGAACTTGACGAGGGTCGCGCCGGCCTCGATCGGGACGACCTGGGCGTTGGCGAAGTCGTCGCCGTCGATCCAAAGCGCGCCGGTGAAGGGCTGGCTGCCGTCGTAGACGATCTGGTGGCAGTCCCCCACCGCCTCGGGGCTCGAGCGCATTGGGCAGCCGCCGACGGTCTCGGTGTGGGCGGCGTCGCCGGCAGCGCTGAAACCGCCTCGGCCCGTGAAGGCCTCATCCACGGTCATGGGAAGGGTCTGCTCGGGGACGGCCTCCCAGCGGAGGTCGTCGATGTAGAGGGTCGTGGCGCCGGTATCGAGGACGAAGAGGAAGGGCGCGGCCACGCCGTCCGGATAGCCGCCCAAAGCACCGAGCGGGATCTGGAACTCGGTCGGCTCCTCGCCGACGCTGAAGATCCTGCGAACCTCCACGCCGTCGGCGGCGCCTCCTTCACCGTTGTTGCCGAGGCCGAATCCGAACTCGATCTCGGTGTCCTGACTGGCGGCGGTCCGCCAGGCCGAGAACTTGAGGACGGTGGCGCCGGGATCGACGGGGGTCAGCATCATGTTCGGGAAGCCAGCTCCGTTGGTCCAAAAGGCGCCGGCAAAGCCGCCGTTCCCGTCCCAAGTGATGGTGTGGCAATCGCCGAAGGCATCCGGAGCCGAGCGCGTCGGGCAGCTGTCGGTGGTTTCCATGAAGCCACCGCCGAAGGAAGACCGGTCCATGAAGTCGTCGTCGACCGTCAGAAGCGGAGGATCCCGAGTGGGGAGCTCGTCGTCGACCCAGCGGATGTCGTCGATGTAGACCTCGCCCCCGCTGGGAAGATCGCCTTGGCTCATGGCGAAGATGAAGCCCGAGGCCACGCCAGCCGAGTAGTCGCCCAGGGCGGCGAGGGGGATGGTGTACTCGACGGGCGCGTCGGTCAGGGTGATGAACTCGCGGATCGAGCCCATGTCACTGGCGCCGCCGCCCATGTTGTCCTCGAGGCCGGCGCCAAACTCGACGCGCTCGCCGCCTGCCGCGCCCCAAGCCGAGAAGCGGACCGCGGTCGCGCCGTCTTCGATCGGCACCGGGACGTTGTCGCCGAAGCCCGAGCCATCCAGCCAGAAGGCGCCGGTGAAGGTCTCGGATCCGTCCCAGACGATCCGGTGGCAGACGCCCACCGCCTCTGCGCTGGACCGCATCGGGCAATTTTCGTCCTCGGTGTGGGTGTTCGCGCCGTTCTCGCCAAAGCCAGCGCGGCCGGGAAAGGCCTGGTCGACAGGGACGACGGGATCGAACTCGAAGGGCCCCATCATCATCATCGGCTCGACGGTCACGTCGACCGTGTCCATGAAGCCCTGAAAGCTGGCGGTGATGGTGGCGGTACCTTCGGCCACGGCGGCCACCTCACCGCCGGCCGCCACCAGCGCCACCGCCTCGTCGCTGGAGTCGAATGTCGCCTGGGACGTGACGTCCTCCGTGGAGCCGTCATTCAGGTTGGCGGTCACGGTCAGCTGCTGGGTGGCACCCACCTCGATGGTGGCGGTGGCGGGGGTCGCCGAGATGCCGGTGACCATGGCCATCCCGTTGCCGTTGCCGTTGCCGTTGCCGTTGCCGTTGCCGTTGCCGTTTCCGTTGT
>CAYZFR010000090.1:0-15457 GCA_964477875.1 uncultured Myxococcales bacterium | reverse complement strand
TCTGTCAAGGCCCGGGGTTCGCTTCTCAGGGTCATGGGACCACTACAGGCGCCGCTCGTCGACGCCCCCGCCTGGGTCCACGAGACGCACGCGTACGGCCCCAACGGGGATGGTTCGCTCCACCGTATCGCCCAACACGGGGGACTCGCCCAAGACCTCGCCGCCCGGGCCCAGGAAGATCAGGCGGAGGGCATCGTCCCGGAGCCGACGCAGCTGGACTCGCAGGGTCCCCTCATCGACGGCGAGGCCATCGATCAGTCCCACCGGCTCGACCAGCTCGTGCTTGACGTTGGTCCCCACCCGCAAGCGTTGCTCGACGCCAGACGGCCAGACCACGCGCAGCTCCGCGGCTTCAGCGGGCCCGGCCCCGAAGTGGAGCCGGGGCTCCGACACCGAGGCGTAGCTGCCATGGGGCTGGTGCTCCCCCAGGATCTCGAAGGTCCCGAAGTCGGCGTACACCCGGGCCCCGAAGCCGTCGCGGTTCGAGAGTCGACCCCGCAGCGCCAGCGTCAGCCATCGCCCCTTCCTTGGGCTGTCGTTCCGGTAGAGCTCGGGCTCTTGGACCATGTTGGCGACCAGAATGTCCGCGTCGCCGTCCTCGTCGTAGTCCAGGAAGACCACCCCTTTGGACCGGGCGGGCGAGGCCACCCCGCTGCTGTAGGCGACGTCGACGAAGCCCACGCCCACCCGATGGAAGAGCTTGTTCTCGCTCCGACGCGGGTTCGCGTCCATCGGCGTGCTGGGCACCCAGCCCGCGGTCGCGAAGAGATCAGGCCACCCGTCGAGGTCGAAGTCTCGAAAACCGGCGCCCCAGCCCGCCGACTTGAGCTCGGTGAAGCAAGCGTCGTTCGTGGCCTCGACGCCCAGGGACGCCGCCGCGTCGACGAATCGCGCTCCCTCGTCGCGGAGGAGGGCGTGGGTGCCGATGTTGGTGTGGTAATAGTCGAGGTCTCCGTCTCGGTCGTAGTCGCCCGCCCCTATGGTCATGCAGTAAAAGGCGACGTCGGTCCCGAGGCTCGGCGCCACGTCTTCGTAGCGGAGCCGCCCGTCTTCGAGGCTTCCTTTCAGCCACCGATTGGGCTGCACATACTGGCCGAAGTCGTTGCACTCGACGATGTCTTGGACTCCGTCTTGATTGAAGTCGGTGAAGGCGATGGCATAGGTCGTACCCGCCGGCTCGGCCCGAAGACCCGTCTCTTCGCTGGCGTCACGGAACCGCCCCTCGCCGTCGTTGAGGAAGAGCGTGTTCACCTCGGGATCGTGAAACGGGAAGCTGCTCGGAGGCTCGATATAATTTGCCAGCAGCACATCGAGATCCCCGTCCAAGTCAGCGTCGGCCAGAGCGACACCGACCGCCCACTTCGGCGCGTCGGCGATCGCCTCCTCGTCGACGCGGAAGCGCCCCCCCTCGTTGAAGAAGACCAGATTCGAGCCCTCGCCGACCATCACCAGATCGGGATCCCCGTCGCCGTCCAGGTCACCTGCTCCGAGCCCCTGGACGAGAAGCAGAACCTGGAAGTCCACCTCGAGCCCCCAAGCATCGGTGGCATCTCGGAAACCGTCCCCCCCCTTATTCAGGTAGAGCCTCGGCGGCGTGCGCTCCTGAAAGAGCACCACGTCCATCCAGCCGTCGCCATCGAAGTCGGCGACCGCCGCCCCGGCCCCCTCGAAGTCGAAGCTCGGATTGGGCGCGAAGTTCAGGCCCAGCTCCCGGGCGACCTCGGTGAAGCAGAGGCCCTCGGAGCAGCGCGGTGCCCGCTCCGCCGGCGAGCCCGGCATGCAGTCGCCCTCCCGGCAGACATCGCCCTCGGTGCAAACGTTGGCGTCGCTGCACGTCGTTCCGTCTGGCGCGATGACGGGAACGCAACGACTGAGCTCGGAGTCGCAGACGTTGGCGATCATGCAGTCGGTCAGAGGGCACAGGAAGGGGGCGCCGCCCACGCAGGCGCCGTCCTGACAGGCCTCGCCAGTCGTACATCCATCGCCGTCGGTGCAGAGGGAGCCATCGGGGGCCGTGGCCTCGACGCAGAGGCCGGTGTCGGGATCGCAGGAGGCGGTGCGACAGCTCGCGGAGGCCTTGCAGCGCTTGGCGGGGCCCGGTACGCACCGGCCCGCTTCGCAGCGGTCCCCTTCGGTGCAGAGATCCCCGTCATCACAGTCTCCTCCTTCGCGAGGCTCCTCGACGCAGGCCCCGTCGCGGCACACCGCCCGCCGACAGGGGTTTCCAGTCGGCTCGCAGGGCGAGCCTTCGACGCAGGAGAGCGCCCCGCCAAGGTCCGGAGACGGCGAGCCGGAGGACGGAGGCGAGGAGCAGGCGGCGTTGAGCAGCAGCGCAGCCCAGATCAGGGCGTGACGGTAAACGGGTGAATCCACTGATCGAAGGCTCCGAAGTCCTCGACCTCGATGAAGAGGCGCATGGGTCCCAAGGCGCCAGCCGGGATGGCGACGTCGAAGCTCGCGCTTCCGCTCGCCGAGGCCGCGAGCGGCAAGCTCTGCTCGTATTGCTCGACCAAGGTGCCGTCGGCCTCCTGCAGGTCGACCCGCACGCGAACGGTGGTCGCGATGCCCGCCTGCTCGCTGTAGTCCACGGTCACCGGCATGTCCTGACCCGCGCTCACGCTGGCCGGGGCCGTATGTCCGTCGAAGGCGATCCGAGACTCGACGATGTGGACCACGCCCCCCTCCGACACCTCGACCATTCGCTGCTCGAATCCGGAAGGCCACTCGACGACGATGTCTGCTTCGGTTTGGCTCCCCAAGCCGAAGTGGGCTTCCGGTGTGGCTGGGCCGAGGTAGGAGGGTGAAGTGCCGAGCTCCCGGAGCAGAGTGCCATCGGGGGTCTCGGCGAACACCTTCGCCCCTACACCGTCTCGGTTCGAGACCCGGCCGTCGAGAGCGATGATCAGCCAGTGGTTCGAGTTGGAGAGGTCGTTCTGAAGCAACTCGACCTTGGCCTCCATGTTGCTGACCAGGAGATCGACGTCGCCGTCCCGGTCGAAGTCGGCCGCTACCACGCCGCGCGACATCTCGTCGGTCGCGATTCGCGCGCTCCGAGAAGCGTCCAAGAAGGCCGTGCCCGGCGCCACCCCGAGCTGGTTGAGCATCAGCTTGTTCTCCGACTTCTGCGCGTTGTCGATGGACTGGGCGGCGATGATGTAGCCGTTGGAGACGAACAGGTCCTGCCAGCCGTCGTTGTCGAAGTCTTCAAAGACCGTCCCCCAACCCGCCGCGAACAGTGAGGGGACGCAGTCGTCTTGCTGCAGCTTCACGCCCATGGTGCCCGCGACGTCACGGAAACCGAGAGAGCCGCGGTTCTCCATGAGCTCGTGGCGACCGATGTTGGTGTGGTAATAGTCGAGATCGCCGTCGCGGTCGTAGTCGCTGATCGCAATCCCCATGCAGAACATGTCGGAGTCCAGGCCCTTCATTGCGCTGACCTCGGTGAAGTTGCCGCTGCCGTCGTTCTCGTAGGCCTTGTTCGCCACCACCGTCTGGCCGAAGTCGTTGCAGTCCATCAGGTCCATATCGCCATCGCTGTCGAAGTCGGTGATGGCGGTGACCAAGGTGGTGCCAGGCGTCGTGCCGTGCCCGCCCACGCCGAGGGTGGCGGTGACGTCGGTGAAGGTCCCATCGCCTTCGTTGTGGAAGAGCTTGTTGGTTCGGCCGATGTGGTTCGGGTAGCGGCTATTAGGACCAAAGATGTAGCCCGCGACGTAGAGGTCCAGGTACCCGTCCCCGTCGTAGTCCCCGAAGGTCGCCCCCACCGTCCACACGCTGAAGTCGACCCCCGCCGTCGCCGTCACGTCGGTGAAGACGCCGGTGCCGTCGTTTCGCAGCAGGAAGTTGGGTCCGTCGGTCGAGAAGTACAGGTCCAGATCCCCGTCATTGTCGTAGTCCCCCATCGCCAGGCCCTGAACGGTCCCGGTGGAGGTCTTGACCGGAGTGAAGTCTGCGAATGCGGTCCGGTCGGTGAAGACTCCAGCGCCGTCGTTTCGGTACAGCTCGGGTCCCTCGATCTCCGACACCAAGAGGATGTCGAGGTCGTCGTCGCCGTCGAAGTCTCCGAAGGCGCCCATGGAGGCGTGGTTGTGCCGCGCTCGACCGCCGCTGTTTCCGAAGCTGATGCCGGCCTGGCCAGAGACCTCGCTGAAGCACACGCCGTCCGCACAGCGCATCTCGCTGAAGGGCGGCTTCTCCCCATTGCGGCAGTCGTCATTGTCGCAGAACTCACCCTCGGTGCAGAGGTTGCCGTCGCTGCAGGCTGTTCCTTGCGGCAGGTATTCGGGTTCGCAGGACCCCGTCTCCGGATTGCAGGCATTGTCGAGCATGCAGGGCAGCTGCGCGCACTGCACGTCGACCAAGGACTCGCAAACACCGGCCTGGCACTCGGTCATGACCGTGCACAGGTCGTCGTCTTCGCACTCGGTCCCATCTTCGAGCTGCTCTTCCACGCAGCCGACCTCGGGATCACAGTAGGCCTCGAAGCAGGTGGGCGGTTCCGGGCAGCTGAACGTGTCCCCGACGCACTGGCCGGCTTCGCAGCGGTCGGCCAAGGTGCACAGGGATTCGTCGTCGCAGCTGGTCCCGTCTTCCGCCGTATCGTAGACGCAGCCCACGACCGGGTCGCAGCCAACCAGCTCGCGGCAGCTGAAACCGGTGGGGCACGTGTTCGGGATGCCTACGCAAGTCCCGGCCTGGCAGCTCCCGTTGAAGACGCAGGCGTTCTCGCAGGGCTTCCCATCGCGCTCGGGCGTGCCCTCGCATTCTCCGGTCTCGGGATTGCAGCTGCCCACGACGCAGGTCGTGCTCCCGTCACAGCTCAGCTCGTCTCTGCCCTCGCACTGACCGGCCACGCAAACGTCGGTCCTGGTGCAGGCGTCTCCATCGTCGCAGGGCGTCTCGTCGGCCGCCGTCACCAGCGTGCACGCGCCCTGCTCGCACACGCCAACCCGGCAGGAAGCGAGGTCGTCCGGGCACTCCAACGGAGCTCCAACGCAAAGGTCTTCACTACACGCGTCATCCGTCGTGCACGGATCACCATCATCGCAGGCCGCGCCCTCTTCGAGGGCAAGGCAGTCCGGCGGCCCCAGGTCGCCGTACGCCCCCGGTCCCAGGTCGCTCCTGCCCGCCTCGGGAGATTCGGGGCCGCTGCATGCGGCCGGGACGAGCAGGAACGCGAGGAAGCCCAGTCGGGTCGTCATCTTTGGGTCGACTAGCAAGCGTGTACCCACCTAGGAAAGCCCCTGCTTCTACCGCGGGGCTTGGCGACCTGGAGAAGAAAACGACAACTTCTCACGCGTTTGGACGACTTGAGCGCCCGTCCGGTGTGGGCTTGGGTCGAGGCGTGCGCTTGTTCGACCTGCGAGACCGGCTCATCAACCGGGACGAGCCCCTCACCGAGGCGCTGCGCGAGCTTCTGCGGAACGATCCCCGAGTCGGCGCCCGAAGACTGCTGGAGCAGAGAGAGCGCCTGGATCGACGGAGGGCCGAGGCCGCGCGGCGTCGTGACACACTTCGAGCCTTCGACCGCCAGCATGCTCGAGGAGCGCGAATGGCCGGCGTCGACGAGGCCGGCATGAGCCCCTGGGCCGGTCCCGTGGTGGCCGCAGCCGTCGTCCTCGAGCCCGGCGCCGACCTGTCGGGCCTCGACGACTCCAAGCTCCTCGACGAGACCCAACGTGAGGCCTTGGCCGAGCGGGTCAAGGCCCACGCCATCGCCTGGTGCGTCGCGGGGGCGAGCCCGCTCGACATCGCTCGCTTGAATCTTCACCACGCCGGCCTCCTCGCCATGCGACGGGCGGTGGCGGGCCTTCGACCCGGGCCCGAGCGCCTCCTCGTGGACGCCCGGACCGTGCCGGGCTTTCGAGGTCCCCAGGTCGGCGTCGTGAAGGCCGACGCCAAGAGCCTGTCGGTCGCCGCGGCGTCCGTGCTCGCCAAGACGACCCGAGACCGCCTGATGCGGAGGCTGGACGCCATGTATCCGCAATACGGCTTTCGAAGGCACAAGGGCTACGGCGTGCCGGAGCACCGGGAGGCCCTCCGGCGCTACGGCCCCTGTCCCCATCACCGTCTTTGCTTCGACGCGGTCCGGGAGGTGCTCTTCACGCCGGCGAGCCGGGCTTGAACAACAGGTCGGCCTCGACGAGCACATACAAGAGCGCCATCGCCATGCGCGCATTCTGGGGCTCGGCGTCGACAGCTTCGCCGAGCCGCCTCGCCTTGAAGAGCCGGTGAAGCAGCTGCGCCTGGGCCTGGGTCAAACGGAGGTCCACCAGGCCCGCTCGGAGATGCTCGGTCGGCCGGGGCGGATGGCCAAGGAACGGCGCCAGCTGTAGCCGGAGCTGGTCCTCGGGCAGCGCGCGATAGGCGAGCTCCTTGCACGCACTCAGCAGGGACTCGGCGAAAGGGCGGGTAGCTGCGGGGAGCGTCTGCTCGTCGAGCATGAAGCGGCCCGCCGTCCACCGCAGCAGCCGGCCCAGGCGCTGCTTCATGAGGGCGTTCCGCCATGGCCCGACCTCGATGCCCACCTCATCGGCGATCGTCGCCTCCAGGGAGCGCTCCTCACGGAGACACTGATGGACGGCCCCCTCCAGGCGGTCGCGAGGCAGAAGGCCCTTCTCGACCATCAGCTCCGGGATCTGAAGCGAGGGATCCGAGCTGTAGACGAAGGTCGGCCGACCGTTGACCAGATGTACCTCCAAGCGGTCGCCGTGACCGAAGCTCTCGTGGACGAAGACGAGACGCCCGGACACCCGCCCTCGTCCCGCCTGGGCCAAGACGCGAATGGGTCCGCAGCGCTGGAGCTGCCCCCGGAGCCGCGGAGCCGACGATGCCCGAGCCGGCGCGAGCGAGGCCATCATCGCGTCCAGCAAGCTCTCTTGACCGATCCAACGAACGAATTCGTGGGCCGACACCCACTTCTCCTTGTCGGCCGAGACCAGGAGTCGATCCGCTATCTGGAGCTCGGCGCACTTTTGCATCACCAGCCACAGGTCGCTGCGCTTCATGGGGCCGAGCAGCTCGCCCCGCGGGTCGCGGGCCCAGAACGGGAACGCGCCTTCGTACGGCTCGTAGGTGATCCCGAAGTGGGTGTACATGTAGGCCGCCCGCTCGGCGACAGCCTCGGAGTGACGGCGGGTGTCGAGGCCCTCGATCCGCAGGTCCTTGGAGTTCGACAGGTCCGAGCTCGCCTCTTTCGCCGCCTCTTCGACGGCCAAGTTCACGAGCGCCTCGATCGAGTTCTCGGACGCGGGCGTCTGCACCTCCGGCGCGGCCGGAATGGGCTCCAGCGCGTCGAGGGGCAGGTTCTCCGGGGGCGTCTTCGGCCCCATCGGCTGGGGATTGACCAGGTCTTGGACCGGCGCCGACACCGGCGTGGGAGGACGAGGCCTGCCCGCCTGTTCCAGGATGGTGCGGCATCGCTGAGCGAGGCTCTGGCCGTCGGGGACCCGTTCGTCCAAGTCTTTGGCCATGCAGTCGTGTATGAGCGCCTGCACTTCCACCGGCGCGCTGTGTATCGCGGGCACAGGCTCGGAGACGTGGGCCATCAGGATCCTGGCCGAAGTCTCGGCCATGAACGGGGGCTTGCCTTCGATCAGTTGAAACGCCATCACGCCGCTGGCGTAGATGTCGGCGCGGCCGTCGAGCGGGTCTCCAACGGCCTGCTCTGGGGCCATGTAGACCGGCGTGCCGGCCGCCTTCCACGTCGGGTCTCCAGTCGCCTCGGGATCGAGATGATCAGAGGAGAACTTGGCGAGGCCGAAGTCGCAGATCTTCGCCGTCTCGGTGTCGTTTGGGTGCTGGACGAGGAGGATGTTGGACGGCTTGATGTCCCGGTGGATGACACCGCAGTCGTGGGCGGCCTGGAGGGCCTCGGCGACCTGGATCCAGAGCCGGAGCACCCGGTCCCAGGACAGCCTTCCCTCCTGGCGCAGGACGGAGGCCAGGGACAGAGCCGGGACGTACTCCATCACCAGATAGAGGAAGCCTCGCCAGTCCTCGCCGAAGTCGAGAACCCGAACCGTGTTCGGATGATCCAGGCGGGCCGCGGTCTGGGCCTCCCGTCGAAAACGCCGCAAGAGGATCGCGTCCCTGGACTCCAGATTCTTCAGGACCTTCAGCGCTACCGGCCGCTCGAGCTCGACGTGGACGGCGTGGTAGACAAAGCCCATCGCGCCGCGACCCAACAGGCGCTCGATGGCGTACCGGTCGGCCACCCGGGTCCCGGCTTCGAGCGCCGGAGCCAATGAGGATGCCTCGGGCCCCACGGTGCGCGAGAATGTCTAGATTCCTTCCGAAGCGCCAGACCGGGGGAGACGAAGGCGGGTGGCAATAGCGGGAAACGAGATTCGAACTCGCGACTTCAACCTTGGCAAGGTTGCACTCTACCACTGAGTTATTCCCGCGTCGGGCGAAGGGAGATGCCTCAGCCGCGGAGGCCTGTCAAGCGGCCCCCGCCTGCTTCCAGACCGACCGCAAGTAGACGAACCCGGATACCCAGGAGAGCACCGCAGCCAGGCCGATCACCCCTGTGCCGAGGAGGGCAAAGTCGATGCGAATCGGACCGATCGGGACCGCACGGTCCAAGATCAGAGCCCCGAGCCCGACCATTTGGGTCGCCGTCTTGGCCTTGCCCAGAGGTCCCGCCGCCACCACGAGCCCCTTGCCCATCGCGAGCACCCGGAGGGTGGTGACCGCCAGTTCACGGCTGAGGAGCAGAAACACGATCCACACCGAAACCCGGCCCAGGTCCTGGAGCACGACGAGGACGCCCAGCAGCAACAGTTTGTCGGCCAGAGGGTCGACGAACTGACCGAACTGCGTGACCTGATTCCATCGGCGAGCCAGCGCGCCGTCAAAAAAGTCCGTCACCGCGGCGACCACGAAGAGGACGAGGGCGGACACGTCGGCCCCCGCCGAGAGCACCCCCATCAAGACCGGTACCGCCAGCACCCGGGCCAGGGTGAGGACGTTGGGTAAATTCACCCCTCTCCCCTCCAAGGCGCCACCACGATCCAGCCGGGTCCCCTGCAGCTTCGCATGCCGCTGGCCTCCGGGGGACCGAGGCAGCCGGCGCTGCACGCGAGGGCGGCGGCGTCCATGACCGCCAGCTGCTCCCCGGCCTTCAACTCCATCAGCAGGGGCTCGGCGGGGGCGTCGAGGAGCACCTCGCCCTCCCCCCTCAGCACCACGAAGGGCCCTGGCTTGGGGCTGGGCTCGAGCCGAAAGCTCCCCGTGAAGCCCCGAAGCGCCGGCGAACGGATGCTGGCGTCCTTTACGTCCTTCAGCGCGACGGCCCGCCCCGGTGTCGAGAGCAGGAGCAGGCTGTGAGCGCTGACCCCGGAGAAGGGGCCCTGCCCCGGACCGAAGCTGGAGCCGCCCGCTACCGCCGCCACTACGTCCTCACGCCGCACGAAAGCCCGGTCCTCGGCCTGGGTGCAAAGCCGGGCGCGGGCGCCAGGCCCGGCCACGAAGCCGCTCGGCCCTTCCCGAGCCAGGGCTTGGATACCGCTCGGCGTCGCCACCGCCAGATCACCCTGGGGGACCAGCTCGACCGCAGCCCGACCCGCCGCGTCCAGCTCGACGCTCCCCGTGACCTGCTGAAAGCGGCTGTCCTCCGCCGGCTCCGGCGCCGGCAGGATCGAGGAGCCCTCGGCGAAGCGGCGCTCCACCCGAGCCGCGAAGTCCGCTGCTCCACCTTTCAGGAAGTCTTCGCGAGCCAGGGCTAGATCGCCTCTTCGAAAGTGGACGAGCCCTAGGTAGCAGTGGGCGCGGCGATGCTCGGGCCTCAGCTGGATGGCGGCCTTCAGACTGTCCCGGGCTTCGTCCAGCCGTCCCTGACGAAGGAGCACTAGGCCCATGTTGACCCGGAGGGATACCGCCTTTGGAAAGCGAGCCACGAGGTGCTCGTAAATCCGCCGAGACCCATCCAACAGGTTGAGCTTGAAGTACGTCAGGCCGAGCAGGTTCAGGACCTGAGGGTCACCGCGTCGCTCGGCCGACATGGCCTCCAACAGTTTCCGAGCCTCGCGGAGCTGGCCTCCTTGCAGGAGCCGACTCGCCTCGGCGACGCGAGGGTCGGGGGCCACGGGTCGAGCTACCATCAGCGGCTCCGGGCGTAGTGCCGATACACCTGGAGAACACGGCGGACGTAGGCCTTGGTCTCGCGGATGTTGGGGATACGGCCGAGGCGCCGCACGCGGTCCGGCCCGCAGTTGTAGGCGGCAGCAGTGAGGGCGAGGTCGCCGTCGAACTGGTTGGCGAGCTGGCGCAGATAGCGAGCGCCCCCGAAGACGTTCTGCTCGGGGTCGAAGACGTCTCGCACCTCCAGCGAGGCGGCGGTGGCGTCCATGAGCTGCATGAGTCCTTTGGCCCGAGCGGAGGAGATGGCCCGCGGGTTGAAGTTCGATTCGACCTTCGCCACCGCCTTCACGAAGGCAAAGGGGAGGTCGTAGTGGCGCGCGGCCTGAGAAATGATGGCGTCGAAGCGGTCTACATCGACCGGATACGCGACCGTCTCCGATGCGCCCGGCAGGTCGATCACGATCGGCTGCCGTCCGCCGAAGCCCTCCGCGTCGTCCCCACGATAGGGGCGCGCCTCCCCGCCTGGAACGTTCGTGAAGTGCAGCCTGCCCTCTCCATCGACGAAGCTATACAGCTCGGCCCGTGCCGTCGCCGGGTCGATGCTCCAGGCGGCTAGGAGTAGGAGGATCGCTCTTCGCAAGCGCGTGCGAGCCTACCAGGCGCGTGGAAGGAGGCAAGCGAGGAGCCCTTTCGGTTGGCGCCTTCCCGGGCATAGCGTACGAACGATTCCATGCGGATGGAGTGCGACGCCCTGGTCGTAGGTAGCGGCATCAGCGCACTGGCCTACGCCCTGCCCATCGCCGAGGCCGGCCGTCGCGTCATCATTGTGACGAAACGACAGGCCGACGAGGCGAACACCCGCTACGCCCAGGGGGGGATCGCGGCCGTTTTGAGCCCCGAGGACTCGGTCGAGGCCCATGTGCGAGACACCCTCAAGGCCGGCGCCGGCCTCTGCCATCCGGATGTGGTGTCGACCATCGTTGAAGAGAGCCGGCCCGCCATCGACCGACTCATCGGCTACGGCGTCCGCTTCGACAGGGGCGAAAACGAAGGCGCCTACGACCTCACCCGGGAGGGTGGGCACAGTCAGCGCCGCGTCATCCACGCCGGGGACATCACCGGGACAGAGGTCATGCGGGGCATGCTGGCCGCGCTCGAGCGCCTCCCCAACGTCACCATCCTCGAACATCACTGCGCGGTGGACCTGCTCACCGAGCGACGCCTCGACGCCCTCCGCGTGGGCGAGGACCACCGCCCACCCCGGACGAGCAACCGCTGCCTGGGGGCCTACGTCCTCGACGTCGAGAGCGGCGAGGTCCATACGCTCCTCGCTCGGGCGGTGATGCTCGGCTCGGGTGGAGCCTCGAAGGTGTACCTCTACACCTCGAATCCGGACGTCGCGACCGGCGACGGCGTCGCCATGGCTTGGCGCGCCGGCGCCGAGGTCGCCAACATGGAGTTCATCCAGTTCCACCCCACCTGTCTGTTCCATCCCCGGGCCAAGTCCTTCCTCATCTCGGAGGCCCTTCGGGGGGAGGGGGGGAAATTGCTTCGCAAGGACGGCACCCGATTCATGCCTGCCCACGACCCCCAGGGCGAGCTCGCGCCTCGGGACATCGTCGCCCGGGCCATCGATTCCGAGCTCAAGCGGACCGGCGACGACTGCGTCTTCCTGGACATGACGCATTTCGACGCGTCGTTCCTGGAGCGACGGTTCCCCAACATCCACGAAACCTGCCTCGGCTTTGGGATCGACATGCGGCGGGAGCCCATCCCCGTGGTCCCCGCGGCGCATTACGTCTGTGGAGGGGTAAGATGCACGGTGGATGGCGAGACGAGCATTCCCGGGCTCTTCGTCGCTGGCGAGGCGGCCTGCTCCGGGATGCACGGGGCGAATCGCCTCGCTTCCAACAGCCTCCTCGAAGGCGCGGTCATCGGCCATCGGGCGGCGGCGGCGAGCCAGGCCCTCTTCGATGAGCCGGCGGACGCCGAAGACGTCGTCGACTGGCAGCCCGGCCGGGCCGTGCGCTCCGACGAGCTCGTCGTGATCACCCAGTGCTGGGACGAAATCCGCCGCTTCATGTGGAACTACGTCGGCATCGTCCGTACCGACCGGCGCCTCCTTCGGGCCCGCCGCCGCCTTCAAGTGATCGGAGAAGAGATCCGCGAGTACTACTGGAACGCCACCGTCAGCCGGGACCTCATCGAGCTTCGGAACATCGCGACGGTCGCCGAGCTGATCGTGGACTGCGCGCTGCGACGCAAGGAGAGCCGCGGGCTCCACTACACCCTCGACTATCCGGACCTGTCCTCGGGCCACCCTCAGGACACGATTCTGAAGCGAGCCGACCTGATCTGAAGCGCGCTCAGGCGTCGGGCGGCACCGGGAAGTCCCGGCGTCGAAAGACGGTGGCGAGCCGGAGGGACTCGGCCTCGATGTTCTCTCGGCCGCCCTCTTCCCGGTCGACGAGTCCAAAGACCTCGCGCACCACGAAGCCCGCGTCCCGACAGCGACGGACCGCCTCCAGCGCCGAAGCGCCGGTCGTGACGACGTCCTCGACCACGACCAGCTCACTGCCCGGCGCGAGCCGGTCCACGCCCTCCAAATGGCGCCCGGTTCCATGGCCCTTGGCTTCTTTGCGCACGATGAAGGCCGGGCAGGGGCGGCCTGCGAGCTGGGAGACCAAGCTGACGGCGGTCGCAATGGGGTCGGCGCCCAAGGTCAGCCCCCCCACTGCCGCCACCGGACGCGCGAGCTGGGCCATCATCTCCTCCAAAACCACCCCGGTGAGCAGGGCGCCCTCCGGATGCAGGGTCACTTGCTTGCAATCGACGTAGAAGTTGCTCTCTTTTCCGCTGGAGAGGGTGACCTTTCGGATCGCAAAGGCCCGCTCCGTCAAGAGCTCGAGAAGGCGGCGGGCGGCGGTATCCGCGTCGGGCAAGCTCATGAGCGCTTCTTGACGACCACCACCCGGGGCCCATCGGAGCTCGGGACGGCGGTCAAGGATGGCCGGGTCGTCTCGACCGGCGGCTCGCTCCGCTCGGGGAGCTCTCCAGCGTCGCCGACCGCGAGCTCGGCGTCCACCTGCGCCCCGACCTCGGCGCCGAGGGTCGGGGCCGATATGGCCCCCCGGACTCGAGACGCCGCCCCCAGCCACACGCGCCCCCGGGCTTCGATGCGTCCCAACACGATGCCCTCGACCCGAATCTCCTGCCCTTCGACGTCGCCGAGCACGACGCCGCCGGCCTCGACCCACACCGTTTCGCCCTCGACCCGTCCGTCCACTCGTCCCCGGATCCGGAGCGGCTCACGAGCCGCGATCCGTCCCCGGATTCGGGTCTGGCGCTCGATGATCGAACCTTCGCCTTCGCGCATCACTCGCCTCCGGTGTCCACGTGGCCCTTGAAGCGCGCCCCGTCCGCCAGGACCACGCGGGGCGCCCGAACATCGCCCTCCATCTGGGCTTCGGCCGAGAGCTCGACCAAGTCCTTGGCGCTCGCGTTGCCCTGCACCCGTCCCGAGACCCGCAGACTCTCGGCGGCCACCGCGGCCTCGACGTGAGCGCCCTTGTCAACCTGGACGTCCTTTCCCTGCACCCGGGCGCCTCGGACGGTGCCCGCGATGACCAGCTCGTCTTCACTGTCTACGTCGCCCTCGACCGTCAGACCGGGGCCGATGAAGGTCCTGCTCATGTCGTCTCCAGTCCGCTCGGCAGGTCGAGCTTCATCCGCATCCGGCCGCCCAGCCGAGCGCCCTCTTCAACGTGAAGCTCCTCGACCACCACCTCGCCGGCCACCGTCCCCGATGCGCCTACGCTGAGCCGATGGGCGTGCACCGCCCCTCGGCAGCGGCCCTCGACCCGCACGCTGCGAGCGTGGACTTCGGCCTCGGCTTCGGCCCCGGGCGCCACTTCGAAGGCCTGGTCGATCTGGAGTCGCCCCTCCAGCCGCCCATCCAAGCGGACCGAGCCGGCGCCCCGGATGGTGCCTTTGATCGTGGTCTTGGCCCCGATGCTCCCCGCCGCCTCTGCCATGAACTACGCGTAGCCGCCAGCCTGCGGCCGCGCAAGCGGGCCAGTTTTTGGAGCCCCCGGCGACAGCGTCCTTGCGGATGGGCTTCACATGCGTCAATGGGCTGTTTGCGGTGTGACGAGACCGCGACGAAGCGATGAGAATGACGCCAGGTCTCCTGCGGAGCCTAGGGTTGATAACCCTAGTGGCAGCCGCGGCATGTTCGGACGATGACACCGTCCGCATCACCCCCAGCACGCTCCCGAACGCCACCATCGGGCAGCGCTTCGAGGTCGAGATCGGCATCGAAGGCGATTTGGGCGGGACCCCTGTCTGGAGTATTTTCAGGGGCCGGCTCCCAGCGGGCCTGGGCGAACTGCGAGACCCCGACGACGGCACCGTCGGCCGCGACGGCAGGGTGCAGAGCCGAAGCGTGACCATCCGAGGGGTGCCGGAAGAAGCGGGCGTGTTCAGCTTCATCCTTCGTGCCGAGGGGCCCGAAACCGAAGACGTCATCCAGCAAAACTTCACCCTCCGGGTGGTCTCGCCCATCGCTCCGCTCCGCATCACCACCGGTTCCCCGCTCCCGAGCGGCACCGTCGGCACGCCGTACGAGGCCAAGGTCGGCGCCGCCGGCGGAACCCAGAGCAGCTACGGCTGGGAGACGATCCGCGCGGACGCGCTCCCGGCCGGGCTCGCGCTGAATCCGGCCGGCACCCTCTCGACCCGAATCGACGGCACCCCGACTGAGTCGGGTGACTTCATGGTGGGGATCCGCGTCACCGACAGCGCCAACAACGTGGCCACCGCCACCTTGGCCCTCACCATTCAGGACGGGACCGCGCCGCTGTCCATCACCACCGATCGCCTGCCCGAGGCCTCCCTCGGCGTCCCTTACGAGATGGTCGTGAACGCCACCGGCGGGACGGGCACCGGCTACGTCTGGAACATCATGGGTCTTCCGGCTGGCCTCGACTTCGAGCAAGGGACCCCCAGCGCCCGGATCACCGGGACCCCGACCGAGGTCGTCGCGGTCGGGGTCGATCTGCAGGTCAGCGACTCGGCCAACACCATGGCCAGCCGGTCCTTGACCCTCACCGTCTCGCCGCCGCCGCCCTTGCTCATCCGAACCTCCAGCACCGCGCCGGGCCGGGTTGGTGAGCCTTATGAGAGCCGTCTGCGGGCCTTCGGTGGGGTCCCGCCCTACACCTGGGACGCCCCTCAAGGTCTGCCTCAGGGCCTGGCCATCACCGGGGACGCGATCACCGGTACGCCGCTCGTTCCCGGCGAGACCCAGGTGACGCTGGAGGTGGAGGACTCGGTTGGCACCACCAATCAGCGCGACGTTCTCCTCGCCATCGAG
>CAYZFR010000089.1:0-15486 GCA_964477875.1 uncultured Myxococcales bacterium | reverse complement strand
AGACACTGTCAATTCCGCGACGCAAGGAAATAGACACTGTCACAGACACGGAGTCTGGGGGAACACGCGAGCTGACTGCGCGTTGCGTAGTTGGATCGTGTGCCCCCCGGGTTGTGGGGGGTGCGTCAGCGGAGCTCGTCCAGGAGGCGGCGGGCGTCGTAGACGACGTCGAGGGCGTGGCGGATGAGGCGGGCGTCGACGGAGACGGCCCGGTTGATCCGGGCGTCGTAGCCGTACTCGCCGCCGAGAGAGTAGATGTTCCCGTCGAAGATGATGCCGACGATGCGGCGTTGCTGGTCGAAGATCGGCGAGCCCGAGTTGCCGCCGATGATGTCGTTGGTGCTCACGAAGTTCATCGGGGTGTCGAGGTCGAGCTTCGACTTCGCGTTGCGCCACTCGGCCGGCATCTCGAAGGGCGGTCGGCCGGTCGCCCGCCGGTACAGTCCCCCCAGCTGGGTGAAGGGCGGCACCTGCTCGCCCCGATGAGGAAAGCCTTTCACGGTGCCGTAGGACAGCCGCAGGCTGAAGGTGGCGTCGGGATAGGTCTGGGTCCCGTACAGCTCGAAGCGCGCGGCGGCGATGGTCTCGGAGGCCTTGCCGACCACCGACTCCACCTCGTTCTCGTAGCGCTTTCGGATCTTTCGGCCGTCGTCGTCCATCTCGAGGGCGAGGGCGATCATCGGATCCTTCGAGCTTCGGATCGCCTCCGGCGGCCCCTCGAACAGCTTCTTGCGCAGTCCGGGATCGCCGAGCTTGGAGCCCTCGACCGCGGTCCGGGCCAGCTCCTCCGGCGAGGCCTGACCCAAGACCTCGTCCACGAAGGGATCGTCGGGCCCCAGGTCGGCTCGAAGCTCGGTCAGACCGTGGGCGAGCAGCATCCTCTCCAGCGAAGGATAGACCGGCGCCTTGGAGGCCATCTGCGCCTTCAAGGCCGGCAGCCGCCCCTCCCCGAACTCCTCCAGGCGCTCTCCGTTCGGCTTGCCCTGCTCTTCGGCCCAGCGAACCAGGGTGAGCGCGTAGCCGAGGAGTTTGGAGCCGAAGCTTCGGTGCTGCTCCTTGTAGCGCACGTCGAAGCGGAGCTCCCGCTTGCGCTCCATGGCCTGCTCGATCTTCTCGAACGCGGCCTGGGCCGGATGCTCGGGACCCAGCTTGGCTCGGAACTCGGCCTCTTGGGCTTCGAGCTGAGCAAAGAAGGTCTCGTCCACCAGGGCCAAGCGGCGCCCCTTCAGGGCCTTGATCGAGTTCTCCCACCGAAAGAGCCGGGTCTTGGCGATGCGGGCGTTCTCTTCCGACTCGGCGCTGAAGCGCTCCAGAAGACCCCGCTCCCGGCTCCCTGCCATCAGGTACTCGGGCAAGAAGTAGTCCCGGGCGTAGGACAGCTCGGCCACGGTGTCGAGGCGCGAGGTCCGGCCCGGATGTCCAGAGACGAAGACCAGCTCGCCCTCCTCTGCCCCGTCCTTGGACCAGTCGAAGTGGTGCTTGCTGCGGATGGGCTCGCCGTCCTCGTAGACCCGCAAAAAGGACACGTCCATGACGTAGCGGGGGAAGTTGAAGTTGTCGGGGTCGCCGCCGAAGAAGGCGATGTCGACGGAGGGCGCGAACACCAGGCGCACGTCCTGGTAGCGACGGTAGCGATACAGATGGTGCAGGCCGCCCTGGTACAAGCTGACCACGTCGCAGCGCTCGCCCTCCTCGCACTTGGCCTCGATGGCGGCGATGGCGGCCCTGCGGGCGTCGAAGAAGGCCTCCCCCGACTTGCCCTCGGTAGCGGCGTCGACCTGGGAGGAGACGTCCTTGATCTCGATGAGCTGGTTCAGCTCCATGGCCGGGCACTGCACTTCGTCCTCGGCCTCGGGGGCATAGAATCCATCCTGCACAAGGTTGGACTCGGGCGTGGACAGCTGCTGCACACAGGAGACGACGCAGTGATGGTTGGTCATCACCAGCCCCTTCTTGGACACGAAGGAAGAGCTGCAGCCGTTGGCGAGGCGGGCCGAAGAGAGGCGGACCTTCTTCAGCCACTTGGCGTCGGGGCCAAAGCCGTGGGCCTCCTTCAGCCGTTCACTGGGGAAGTTGTCGAAGGTCCACATGCCCTCGTCGGCGTGGGCGGGCGCCACCAAAAACACGACGAAGAGGGTGATCAGGAGAGAACGCATGCGGCTTGCTAGAAAGGGCTGCCACCCTGGTCAACCACTCGGCAGACCCTTCCGCGGGGGCGGCGCTTTCGCCGCGGTCCCGGTCCTGATTGGGTCGACGGCGTGAGCGCGCTGCTCCTCCTCGCCCTCGCTGCTTCGGCCAGCGCTCAGGTCGACCCCTGCTTGCCCGCCGAGCGAGATCCCATGTTGGAGCGGGCCCAGCTCGCCCTGGTCGAAGAGACGGCCACCGCGACCGAGGCCCTGACCGCCTTCGGCGCGCGGATTCATCCCAGCGTGTGGCCGGCTCTTTGGGCCCGCTTTCCCGAGCCGCCGCCCGCAGCCACCCGGGCGCTGCTCACCCGCGGCGCCGGGACCGATACCGAGCGCGCCGAGGCAGATCGACTCGGCCCGAAGGCCATCCACGCGCTGCTCGGCGACGCCGCCTTCACCGACCGCGCCTTGGCCCTCCTCGACGCCCACGACAACGAGCGCGCCGGCCAGGCCGCCGGGTGGGCGCTCGAGCATGGCCACGGCGAGGCCTGCCGCCTCGCCTACGTCCGAGGAAAGGCGGCCCGAAAGCTCCGGCGCTATCGCTTCGCCGCCGCCCGCCTCGCCGACGCGGTGCGGGCCTGCCGCGGCGCCCACCCGGACTATGAGGCCCGGGCGCTGCTCCTGTCGGCCCAGGTGACTCGGATCCTCGGTCGCCCGGCCGAGCTCGCTCGGGCCCGGAGTCGGCTGGAGGGTCTGACCAAGCCCGTCCACAGCTACTGGGACGACGCGCTTTTCTTGGAGGCCGACCTCTTTGACGAGCAGGGCGTCCTGGAGCAGGCCCGGGTCCGCTACGAAGCGATCGTCGAGGCCGGCGGCGATCAGGCGCCGGAAGCGGCCTGGCGGCTAGCCCGGATGGCCCGGGCCGGCGACGATTCGGCGCGCGAGCGGACCTGGCTTCGGCGACTGGCCGCTTGGCCTCGGCTGTCCAGCATGGAGCGAGACCGAGCCACCTACTGGCTGGCCCGCTCCAGCACCATCGCCGCCGAGCGCCAGGGCCTGTGGACCGCCCTCGTGCGCCGCTACGGCTACCACGGGCGGCTGGCGCTGGCGCAGCTGCAGGACGAGGCGCCCGGCAGGGCCGCCGCCCTGCGGGCAGAGCTGACCGAGGTCGCCACCTCGACTCCCACCCCGCCTGGGTGGCGGCCCCGGCCGACCCTGGAGCTGGCAAGGGACCATGCCGCCGGCGGCTGGCCCGAGGCGGGGGCCGCCATCCTACATGGCTGGGCCTGCGCCGCTCGCCGCGGTCCCGAGGAGCGTTTGCAGGCCGCCTTGCTCCTGATGGAGCTTGGCCTCCCGGCCGACGCGCAGCTGCTCGTCCGCCCGGTGCAGGACAGATTGCTAAGAGGAGGCCTGACCTCCGAGAGCCTCTTGGCCTGGCGCACCATCTACAGCCGCCCCTACCAAGAAGCGCTCCGATCGGCGGCGGAGGCAGAGGGCTTGGAGCCCTTGCTCCTGACCGCCCTCGCCCGAGAAGAGTCGCGCTTCGACCCCGAGGTCCGCAGCTGGGCGGGCGCGGTGGGGCTGACGCAGCTCATGCCCGCCACCGCGGTGAGCGCCTTCGCGGAGGTGATGGGCGGCCGGCTCGAAGACGAGACGCGGCTTTTGGACCCGGTCCTCAATGCCCGTCTCGGTGCTCACGTGCTCGCCGAGGGGCTGCGCCGCTACGGCTCGGTGCCCTTGGCCCTATCGGCCTACAATGCCGGCCCCGGCCTCACGAACGGCTTCCTCCGCCGGGGACCTCGCGGTTTTCCCGAGTTCGTCGAGTCGATCTCCATCTCGCAAACCCGAGGCTACGTGCGGCGGGTCGGTGAGAGCTGGCTGCGCTACCGCCTGCTGTACGGAACCGAAGGCCGTCGTTTCCCCGAGCTTCCCGAGACGGTCCCGACGCTTCGATGATATTGACAACCATTCTCAACATCCCGACGCTGCCCAACGTGATGACGCTCGATCGCCTCCCGACCGGAACGCCGGCCACCGTCCGGTCGGTTTCCCAAGTCTCGAGCACGACCCTGCGCCTGATGGAGATGGGCCTGGTGCCAGGCTGCGAGGTACAGGTCCGAAAGAAGGCGCCCTTCGGAGGTCCGATCGAGCTTCAGCTCACGGGCTTCCGGCTTTCCGTCCGCCCGGGCGAGGCCGAGGTCTTTGAAGTCGGAGACCCATGACCACCATTGCCCTGGCGGGCAACCCGAATTGCGGCAAGACCACCCTCTTCAACCGCCTGACCGGACTTCGCCAAAAAGTTGGAAACTACCCGGGCGTCACCGTCGAACGGCGACTCGGACTCGCGCGCTTCGGTGAAGCCGAAGTCCAGGTTCTGGACCTGCCCGGCACCTACAGCCTCGTCGCTCGCTCCCGGGACGAAGCGGTCGCCTACGACGCCTTGTCGGGCTGGCGAGCCGAGCCGCCGGATCTCGTGGTGGCGGTCGTCGACGCCTCCAACCTGGAGCGCAGCCTCTATCTCGTTCTCAGCCTCCTCGAGCTCGGCAAGCCGGTCATCGTGGCGCTCAACATGATGGACGAGCTGCGCAAGGCCGGCCACGCCATCGACTGCGCCGCCCTCAGCGAGGCCTTGGGCACCGGCGTGGTCCCCATCAGCGCGCGCTCCGGCGAGGGCCTCTCCGACCTGGAGGAAGCGGTCGAGCAGATGAGGCCCCAGGCCCAAGCCACGGTCCGCGTGGTGCTTTCCGCCGAACACGAGGTCGAGGTCACGCGCCTGGCCGAGCAGCTGCCACAGGGCCGAAGCCAGGCCACGTGGCTTCTCAGCTCCTTGGCCAGCGCCGACCAGGCCGACGACTTCGCGCAGGAGGACCACCCGCTCGCGCACCACCCCGACCTGCACCAAGCGGGACGGGAGGCCTTGAACATCCTCCGCGACCATCCCGATCTGCCGCTGGAGCTCATCCGGCGCCGGCACGACGAGGCCCGGCGCATCGCCCAGCGCGTTCTCCGAAGAGCTCGCAACGAAGGCTCGAACCGGACCGACCGCTTCGACGCCGTCCTCCTTCATCCCGTGTGGGGGACGCTCAGCTTCGTGGCGGTGATGTTCATGCTCTTTCAGAGCATCTTCGCCTGGGCGGGCCCCTTCATGGACCTGCTGGAGGCGGGGGTGGGGGAGACGCAGGCTTTCTTGCGCGCCTCCCTGCCGGACGGGGCGCTGGTGGACCTGCTGGCCGACGGCGTCGTGGGCGGCGTAGGCAACGTCATCGTCTTCGTCCCTCAGATCGCCTTCCTGTTTGGGTTCATCGCCTTCCTGGAGGACTCGGGCTACCTGGCTCGTGCCGCCTACATCTCGGACCGATTCATGAGCAAAGCTGGCCTTCACGGGAAGGCCTTCGTTCCGCTGTTGTCCGGTTTCGCCTGCGCCGTCCCCGCCATCATGGCGACCCGCTCCATCGAGAACCGTCGTGACCGGCTGGTGACGATCTTGGTCACGCCGTTGATGACCTGCAGCGCTCGCCTCCCGGTCTTCATCCTCATCCTCGGGACGCTCTTCGCTCGGGAGGCGCCGATACTCGGGATCTTCTCCTTTGGGGGGGTTCTCCTCTTTTCGATGTACGCGCTCTCGATCCTGACGGCGGTGGGCTGCGCCTTCGTCCTCAAGCGGACGATCCTCAAGAGTCCTACTCCCCCCTTGGTCCTCGAGCTTCCGCGCTATCGGCTGCCGAAGGTCGGCGACGTTCTGCGGACCATGGTCGAGCGCTGCTGGGCCTTCGTGAAAGACGCCGGCACCATCATCTTGGCCCTCTCCATCGTCCTGTGGGCGCTCCTTTATTTTCCTCGCCCGGATCCGAGCCAGCCCGAGATTCCGGCGGTGGAGCAGAGCTTCGCCGGCCAGCTGGGCAAGGCCATGGAGCCCGCCATCGAGCCTCTGGGTTACGACTGGAAGATCGGCGTCGGGCTTCTGGCCAGCTTCGCGGCCCGGGAGGTCTTCGTCTCCACCATGGCCCTGGTGTACGGCGTCGACTCGGAAGACGCCGAGAACGAGAGCCTGCGGGACAGCCTCCGCCGGGCCCGACACCCGGACGGCACCCCGGTCTACACGCCCCTGGTCGGTATCTCGCTGATGATCTTCTTCCTCTTCGCCGCCCAGTGCATGAGCACCATCGCCATCATCCGGCGAGAGACCGGCACCTGGCGATGGCCAATGTTCTGTCTGGTCTACATGAATGCCCTGGCCTACGTAGCGGCGCTCCTGGTGTACCAAGGCGGACATCTGCTCCTCTGAGGACGTCATGTTCTCGAGCGACTGGATGCAGGAGATCGTGGCTCTGGTCGTGGCAGGCTTGGCCCTCGCCTACGTCGTGCGCCACTTCCGCCCCAAGAAGAAGCGCAGTGAGAGCGATAACGAGCCCAACGCCAAGCTCGGCGGTCGACTGGCCCGCGGCCTGAAGAAGGCTCAGCGAAAGTCCGACTGAACGGGCAGAAGACGCCTCACGCGAGACCGAGCTTCTTCCTCTTTCGCCAAAAGGTAGCGCGGCTCATCCCGACCAGAGCCGCCGCCGCCTCCAGGTTCCGGGGCTCCTGCCGCATCGCCCACTCGATGCGACCCCGCTCGTCGTCGAGAGACGGCTCGGTTTCAGGACGCAACATCTCGACGCCCCCTTGAAACGCTCCCGTTTCATCGAAGAAAGCCTGGCCCGTCTTGCGCACACGGACACTCGCCCCGTCGGCGCGGAACATCGTCAGCGGCACATCCTCGACCCGCCCATGCTCGGCGATGCCACAGCCGCGCATGCAGGTCGTGCAGCGGTTGGCCTTCAGGCAATGGTGGCCCAAGACCTCCTCGGCGCGGAAGCCCAGGACCCTCTCGGCACCGCGGGACCAGAAGACCACGTTCCTGTCCGCGTCCACGGCGAACACGGCGTGGTCGGGGTAGAACTCGGCGAGGGTCTCGAAGTGGCGACGCCCGTCGTCGTTTTGCAGGACTCGCAGTTGCCGACTCGGCTCGACCATGCAACGCTTTTTATGCGGCTTGAAACGTTATGTTTCAAGTGGAGGCAGCATGATTTTTGAGCAGCTCTTCGACCCGGTCTCTTCGACCTACACGTACCTTCTCGCCGACGGCCCCGGGGCCGAGGCCCTCCTCATCGACCCGGTGTTGGAGAACGTGGACACCTACCTGGAGCGGATCCAGCAGCACGACCTGAAGCTGGTCCGGGCCGTCGACACCCACGTCCACGCCGACCACGTGACCGCCCTCGGCAAGCTCCGAGAGCTCACCGCCTGCACGACGATCATGGGTCAGCAATCCGCTGCGGACTGCGTCAGCGAGACGGTGGCCGACGGCGACGTGCTGAAGACGGGCGGAATCGAGCTCTTGGCCCTCTACACGCCGGGTCACACCGACGACTCCTACTGCTTCCGAATGAAGGACCGGGTCTTCACCGGCGACACCTTGCTCATCGGAGGTACGGGCCGCACCGACTTCCAAAATGGCGACGCCCGGGCGCAGTGGGACAGCATCCAGAACGTTCTGCTGAAGCTTCCGGACGAAACCCTCGTCTACCCGGCCCACGACTACCGGGGGAACGAGGTGAGCTCGATCGGAAAGGAGCGCACCGAGAACCCCCGGCTGCAGGTGGAGAATGCGCGCGAGTACGCCGAGCTGATGGCGAACCTGAACCTCCCCAGCCCAAAGATGATGGACGTGGCGGTTCCCGCCAACCGGGCCTGCGGGCGCGCCAACGCCCCGCCCGTTCCCGCCGGGAGCGGCATCCGCCGGACCTCGGCCCGGGCGGTGGACGTCGACAAGTACCGGGTGGTCGACGTGCGCGAGGCCGAAGAGTGGAGCGGGGAGCTAGGCCACATCGCCGGAGCCGACCACGTCCCCCTGGGAGAGCTCGAACAGGCGGCCGGCGCTTGGGATCGCAGCAGCCCCTATCTGTTCGTGTGCCGCTCGGGGCGGCGCTCCGCCACCGCCTGCCAGCGCCTCAAAGAGGCTGGCTTCGAAGACCTGACCAACATGGAGGGCGGGATGCTGGCTTGGAATCGAGCCGAGCGGCCCGTCGTCCGCTGAAACGAGACTACAGATGGATCTGCAAGGATGGGGAATGGCGCTCGCCGGCGGCATCATGATCGGCGGCGCCTCCACGATGCTCATGGCGCTGAATCACCGTATCGCGGGGATCAGCGGGATCTTTGGCGGCTTGATCTGCTTCGACCGCTCGGCTGAACGGTCTTGGCGCTTCGCCTTCATCGCGGGGCTGGTGCTAGGTGGCTTCGTCCTCCACGCGGTGTGGGGCGAGCGCTTCGGACTCAGCCCGCTCGCGGCCAAAGCAGGACCCATGTTCCTCGCCGGTCTGCTGGTCGGCTTCGGTACCCAGCTCGGGGGCGGCTGCACCAGCGGTCACGGGGTTTGCGGCCTCAGCCGGGTGTCGCCCCGCTCCTTCACCGCCACCCTCACCTTCATCGCCTTCGGCGTGCTGACGGTGGCCGCGATTCGAATGCTCGGCCAGATGGGGATGGTTCTATGAGGGGCCTCGTCTCGGCCTTCCTCAGCGGCCTCCTGTTCGCCTTTGGCCTCGTGCTCTCGGGGATGGTCCTTCCCGACAAGGTGATCGGCTTTCTCGACGTGTTCGGAGACTGGGACCCGACGCTCGCCTTCGTGATGGGCGGAGCCATCGCGACCCACCTGCCCCTGCGGCGCTGGCTCCTCGCCCGCGGCACCCCCGATCCGGCGCTCAAAAAGGCGGGCATCGACGGCCGGCTTTTGGCCGGCAGCTTGATGTTCGGCGCGGGTTGGGGACTCGCCGGCTATTGCCCCGGCCCCGCCCTCGTCGCGCTGGGCTCGGGGGCGCAGAGCGTGCTCGTCTTCGTGGCGGCCATGATGATCGGCATCTGGCTCTTTCAGTACACCTTGGGCCGGGCGCCTCGGTGACCGTCCTCGTCGCCCTGGCCGCCCTCGGCATGGGCGGCGTTCTGGGCTTTTTGGGCGGGGGCGGCTCAATCCTGACCGTTCCCATCTTGGTCTTTCTGGCCGGAGTGGACGCCAAGTCGGCCATCGCGACCTCTCTGCTCGTGGTCGCCTGCACTTCGGCCTTCGCCATCATTCAACACGCGCGGGCGGGTCGGGTTCGCTGGAAGACCGGCCTCACCTTCGGAGCGGTGGCCATGGTCGGCGCCTACGGCGGCGGCACCTTGGGCAGCATGCTGCCCGGCGACGTGCTCATGGCGGCCTTCGTGACGGTGATGTTCATCACCTCGATCATGATGCTGCGCAAGCGCCAGGGGGCGCCGAGCGCCCGCCCGGAGCCTTCTTTCATCCGCACCGGCCTCGTCGGCCTAGGCATGGGCGCTCTGACCGGCCTCGTCGGCGCCGGCGGGGGCTTCATGATCGTCCCCGCCCTCCTGTTCTTCGGCGGGCTCAGCATGCCCGAGGCCGTCGCCACCAGCCTCCTCGTCATCACCATGAACGCGATCAGCGGTTTCGCGGGCCACCTGGGCCGGACGCCCATCGACGTGCGCTTGGCGGGGGGCGTCATCGTCTGCTCGGTCGCCGGCGCCTTCGCCGGCGTAGCCCTGGGCCAAAAGGTTCCGGCCGGCCAGCTCAAGCAGGTCTTCGCCGTCTTCGTGCTCTGTATGGCCGGTCTGACCAGCTACCTGACCTGGTTGGCCTAAGGGGGTGCTGAAGGCCTCTCCCTCTTCCCCTTGGATCCTGAGCGCGCTATGGGAGCGACCCAGACAGGGGATCCAACCAGTGCTCGAGAAACTCATCCTGCTCACCGCTCTCATCACCACCGTCGGTTTGACCGGAGCCAGCGGCTCGGCGGAGGCCGCCGAGGACAGCTTCCTGTTCGGCGCCCCGCAACGCAGTCAGGTCTACGGCTCCCTCGGCTACTCGGGCACGCCTCACCTCGGCTACATGCAGGGCATCAGCCCCACCGTGGCCGTCGGCGGCGAGTTCATCGTGGACATCGGCGCCTACCACAGCCTGGCCTCCTTCGTTCCCGGCAACGCCATCAGCATCGCCGGCGCCGTGCCGGTGAAGATCCTGCTCGGTGAGCAGGACAAGTTGACCTACGCGCTCACTCTGAAGCCCGGCGTCGGGATCGGGGTCCCCACCGGAGCGACCTTCTTCGAGCTCCTCCTGCATTCGGGCTTCAACATGGGCTACAAGGCCTCGCGACTGGTCACGGTGGGCGGCGGCATCGACATCCCCTTCACCGTCTTCTTGGGGGACGCCTCCGGGGTGATCTTCCCGATCCTGATCGGGCCGGCGGCCGAGTTCAATCTGGCTCCGGACTTCACGCTCCGAAGCGAGCTCAAGCTCGGCCCTCACATCGCCGCCGGGAGCGCGGGAGCATTCGGCGGGAGCTCGGCCAATCTCGGCCTGAACTTCAACGTCGGCGTGAACTACCGCTTTTAGGAGCGGCGCCCATGTCGGCCCGTCCGGAGATGACGCCGGTCCGACGGCCCTCGAGCAGCCCCAGCAGATCGTCGAGAAGCTGGGTCTCGGGCGACTCGACCAGCCGGCCGAGCTCGTTGCCATCTTGCTGGACGATGAAGGTTGGCACGTAGCGAATGTCGGCGTCCTGCAGTCCGGGCCCGGTCTTGCTTCGGTCGACGGGGATGTTCGCGACCTCGAAGCGTACGTCGGCCGCATCGAGGGCCCTCCACAAGATCGGGACCTCCCGCCGAGAGTCCGGACACCACACGCCGTACACGACGCGCAGCGAGACCGCGGCGTCTACGCTTTCCAATGCCGCCACCTGCCCGGGGCTCGGCGAGGCCTGGTCGTAAGCGCGCTGCCACGCCGACTTTTGGGCGAGAACGTCTCGAGCGCGGCCCGCTTCGCCGCCTTTCGCCGGAGCCATCTCGGTTGGTCCCGCCGGCCGCGAAGTCCCATTGGTATCGGGAGGCGAAGAGCCCGCGCAGGCGCTGCCCAAGATCACGCAGGCCAGGACCCGCCTCACGCCTGACCCACATCGACGGCGTTGCGCAGCAGATCCTGCAGCGCGATCAGCTCCAGCGCCGATTCGTGACAGGCCTGGGCCACCACCGGCGGGGCCACCCCTGCCTCCAAGGCCTCCTGCCAGCGAGCAGCGCACAGGCACCAGCGGTCGCCGTCCTTCAGGCCCGTAAAACCGAACTGCGGGCGGGGCGTCATCAAGTCGTTTCCGCGGCTGGCGCTGAACTCCAAAAAAGCCTGGGTCACGACCGCGCACACCACGTGGCGGCCCTGATCCTGTACATCGGTGCGACAACACCCGTCCCGAAAGAACCCCGTCAGCGGCTCGTGGCTGCAGTCGACGAGTGCTTCGCCAAGGACGTTCTTTCCTCGTTGCGCGGAAGTCATGGCCCGAGCAAAGACGGAGGGCGGTGGAATCGCAAGACCTACGAAACGTGACTGTGTTCTGCGGCTCCAGCCGTCGGGTCGATCCCGCCTACATCGAAGCGGCCGAGAGGCTGGGTCGGCTGGTGGGGGCTCGTCGCGCTCGACTCATCTACGGCGGAGGCGCGGTCGGCCTGATGGGCATCGCGGCCAAAGCGGCCCTCGAGGCCGGCGCCGACGTAGTCGGCGTCATCCCGCGCTTCCTGGTCGAGCGAGAGGTCGCCATGCTCGAGGTCACCGAGCTCATCGAGACGACGAGCATGCACGAGCGCAAGGCGATCATGGCGGAGCGGGCCGACGCCTTCATCGTCCTCCCGGGCGGCCTCGGCACCCTGGACGAGACCTTCGAGATCCTCACCTGGGCCCAGCTGGGCCTGCATGACAAACCGATCGGGATCCTGAACGTGAACGGCTTCTTCGACGGTCTGCTCGCCCACATCGACCATGCGCGCGAGGCGGGCTTCATCGACGAAGCGTCGATGCCGGACGTGGTCGTCGAGACCACCGTCGAGAAGCTCTGGGCGACTCTGACCGAGCGACTGTGAGCCGCCTTCATCGGGGGTGTTTCTTGCCCTTCTTTCGCTTCTTGGGCGGCTGGAAAGCCCGACTCGGATCGACGATCGGCCGGGGCCCTCCGTGCGCCCAGGGCTGATGGACCTGCTGGGCGTCGAGGGGCGCCAAATACGGCAGCCACTTCTTCATGAACGCGCCGTCGGCGTCGTAGTCCCGCCCTTGCTTCATCACGTTGAAGACCCGGTCCCGGGGATCGGTCCCCACGCCGGCGGCGTACTGCCAGTTGCCCCAGTTCGAGGCCGGATCGTAGTCGACGAGGTGGGCCTCGAACCAGGCCGCCCCCATCCGCCAGTCGACGCCCAGGCTCTTGGACAAGAAGGAGGCCACGTTCTGGCGTCCGCGGTTCGACATGAAGCCGGTGGCGTAGAGCTCCTTCATGAAGGCGTCGACGAAGGGGTAGCCGGTCTCGCCCTTGGTCCAAGCCTCGAAGAGCCGGGGCTCGCGGCTCCAGGTGATGTTGCGGTGACCGACGCCCGAGGCCTTGAAGAGCCGACACCCCTCTCGCAGCGAAAGGAACTTGAAGTAGTCCCGCCACAGCAGCTCGAAGATCAGCCAGTAGGTCGACTCGTTGGCGTAGCGCTCCTGCTCGAAGCGCCGCACCTCGGCGTGGACGCGCCGGGGCGACAGACAGCCGAGGGCGAGCCAAGCCGACAGCTTGCTCGAATCGTCGCGGTCCAGAAGGCCGTTGCGGGTCTCTTTGTAGTGCCCGAGGGCCTCGCGCTCGAAGACGAAGGCGTGCAGCCGCTCAAGACCGGCCTCTTCACCGCCGCAGAGCTCGACCACCCGGCGCTCGTCGAGCTCGGCCTGTGGGAAGCCGAGGGCATCGGGGGTCGGAAGCTCTCCCGGCTCGGCGACGGGCGCGGTCTCGATCCGCGTCGGAGCGGGTTTGGGCTCTCGCACGATCCAAGCCCGCTCGACCTCTCGCCGAAACTGGGTGAACACGTCGGGGAGCTCGTGGATGGGAAAGGGAAGGTCGTCTCGGTGGAGCAGCGGGGCACCGAAAGCTCCCTTTCCCGAGCGCCCATCGGCCTCCAGCTGCCGGCACACCGCCTGCTCCTGCTCGATCTCGTCGGTGCAGATCTCTTCGTGGAAGTGGACCCGCTCCGCCTCGAAGACGGCCGCCAGCTTGGGCACCCACTCGACCGGATCTCCGACTCGGATCACGAGCTCGGAGCCGAGTCGCCGCAGCCCCTCGCGAAGGGCGGACACCGACTCCAGCCAGAAGCGACCGCGATGGGCCCCCATCCGCATGCGGTGGCGCCGCTTGTTCGAGACGACGAGACTGGGGTCGAAGATGAAGACGGGGACGATCTCGTCCGCCTCCCGCAGTGCGCGCTGCAAAGGCACGTGGTCGTGAAGCCTCAGATCGTTGCGAAACCAGACCAGGGCGCGCTTCATGCCGCAGGAAGGGGCCCTCGCTGGCCGGGACCGGCAATCGAAAAGCCGTCTTCGGGGAGCGAACGCAGCTCCGGGCGACCGCCTCCCCGGCTCCCCGGCTCGACGTCGACTTCGGGTGAGCGCCGGCGACGGCCTCTGCTAGTTTGCCGGTATGATCCTGTTGGCTCTCGCCCTCGTGGCGCAACCCGACGCTCCGGCCCAGAGCATCGAGGGTCGCGCCCTCGAGACCTGCTCGACCGACCCCATGACCGGCTGGTTCCGGGACGGCACCTGCCGCACCGGGCCCCGGGACCGCGGCACCCACGTCGTGTGCGCTCGGCTGACCGACGAGTTCCTTCGGTTCTCGAAGTCGAAGGGCAACGACCTGATCACCCCCCGAGGCAGCTTCCCCGGCCTGAAGGAGGGCGATAAGTGGTGCCTGTGCGCGCTTCGCTGGCGCGAAGCCGATGAAGCAGGAAAGGCCCCGCCCATCGTCCCCGGAGCCACCCACGAAAAGGCGCTCGAGTTCATGAAAGCGGAGCGATTGCGGGCGAAAATCGTCGAAGAGGCCCCCGGCGGGTCCTGAGCACCGCCTGTACTTGTCGACCGGCGGTCGGCGAGGCTGTCCTCCCGGGGTGCCTCATCCCAAAGCGCCCAGCCTCGACTTCGAGATCGGTCCCGCCCTTCGCCTTCGCTACAGCCCCCGCGCCTTCTCCGAACGCCGCCTGAGCCCCTGGACCCTCCGGCAGATCCTGGAGGCCGGCCGCTGGTCGCCGTCCAGCTTCAACGAGCAGCCCTGGTCCTTCGTGCTCGGGCTGCGCACCGAGCCCCAGCACTTCGACGCGGTGCTCGGATGCATAAACGAAAAGAACGCGAGCTGGGCCAAGCACGCCGCTGCCCTCGCCATCGCCTGCACCTCGACCCGCTTCTCGAAGAACGACAAGCCCAACCGGCACGCCGCCTACGACTGCGGCCAGGCCCTGGCCATGATGTCGGTCGAGGCCACCCAGCACGGCGTCGGCGTGCACCAGATGGCCGGCTTCGACCCCGACGAAGCTCGACGCCGATTCGGACT
Organism: uncultured Myxococcales bacterium; assembly: GCA_964477875.1. Classification (GTDB taxonomy): domain Bacteria; phylum Myxococcota; class Kuafuiibacteriia; order Kuafuiibacteriales; family Kuafuiibacteriaceae; genus Kuafuiihalomonas. The sequence goes on along the minus strand of CAYZFR010000089.1, from coordinate 944 downwards.
ACCGGAGCACGTGGAGCCCATGGCCGCCGTCGCCTTCGGCTACGCCGGCGACCCCGACGCGCTACCGGACGACTTCGCCGAGAAAGAGCGCGCGCCGAGGACCCGGCGCCGGCAGGCCGAGTTCGTGTTCGCCGGCCGGCACGGCGACCCCTGGGCGCCCGCCTCCGAGCGGCCGGTAAAGGAATTGTTGCACTTCTGGTTCGGGGACAGGGACGAGGGAGGCTGGAGTGACGAGGACACCCGGAACCGCTGGTACCAAAAAGATGCCGCCTTCGACGAAGCGGTTCGAAAGACTTGGGGAGAGCTCTTGGCCCGAACCCTGGGCGGCGCCAATCGAGAGTGGTGCACCAGCGTCGACGGTCGCCTGGCCTACATCGTTCTCCTCGATCAGCTGAGTCGCAACGCTCATCGAGGTTCGCCCCTCGCCTTCGCAGGAGACGCCAAGGCGCTCGACGCCGCCCTGGATGGGATCGAGGCCGGTCTCGATCACATGATGCGAGGTCATCACCGCTGCATCTTCTACATGCCCCTGATGCACTCCGAACGCATCGAGATGCAGGAGCAGTGCGTTCTGCTCTTCGAGGCGCTGGCGGATTCCCTCCCCGAAGCCGAGAAGGCGCACGCCCTGATGCATCATCGCTACGCGGAGCAGCACCGCGACATCATCCTCCGCTTTGGCCGTTTCCCCCACCGAAACGCCGTCTTGGGCCGGGAAAGCACGAGGGAAGAGCTCGAATTCCTGAAGGAGCCTGGCTCCTCCTTTTGACCCTGAGGCCTCGGTCCTTAGTCTCTTCCAGTGGGCTTACTCGCGCTCTTGTTCATCGTGGTGCCAGCCGTGGAGCTGGCGCTTCTCATTCAGGTCGGCACCATGGTCGGCGTCCTTCCGACCTTCGGTCTCATCGTCCTGACCGGGGTGGTCGGCGCTGCCCTGGCCAGAGAGCAGG
>CAYZFR010000088.1:0-15526 GCA_964477875.1 uncultured Myxococcales bacterium | reverse complement strand
TCCACGGAAAGACCGCCAGCCAGACGGGTGAAGCCGTTTTTCAGCACCCCCCTAGAGCTCTTCCAGCCGCTTCGGCCAGTCCTTTTTCATGAGGCGGGAGAGGCTGCGGTCGGCGAGGAGGCGGCCTTCGTTCTGGCAGCGGGGGCAGTAGTTGAGCTCGTTCTCTGCGAAGGCGATCCGCATGATCTTGGTCCCGCAGATCTTGCATGGCTCTTTGTGGCGGCCGTGCACCATCATGTCGGGTCGGAAGGCGGTGACCTTGGCCGGGAAGCCTTCGCCGGCCTCGGCTCGGATGGCGGCGGTGAAGCGCTGCAGCACCACCTGGGTGGCGGCGAACAGCCGATCGACTTCGCCGTCGTCGAGTTTTTGGGTGAGCTTCATCGGAGATAGCTTCGCCTCGAACAGGATCTCGTCGGAGTAGGCGTTGCCGATGCCGCTGAAGATCCGGGGGTCGGTGAGGGCGCGCTTGAGGGTGTGGTTCCGGGCTCGGAGGGTCCGCGCAAAGCCCTCGGCGTTCAGCTCGAAAACTTCGACCCCGCCTCGGGCGTGGCCTTCCAAAAGCGCCTCGCGCCCCTGAACGAGGTGCAGCGACGCCCGCTTCTTGGAGCTGGCCTCGGTGAGCAGCAGCGTTCCCGAGCCGAAGTCGAACGCGGCCAGTCCGACCCGTCCCGGGATCTTCGCCCCCGCCGCCGCCCACTTGAATCGCCCCGCGATCATCAGGTGAATGACCATGTACAGCTCGCCATCGAAGCCGAAGGCGATCCGCTTTCCGAGCCGCTCCACCGAGCGCACGGACAGGCCCTTCACGGAATTCAGGGGCGGTTCGGCGGTCCGAAGCAGGAACGGACTCGCGAGTCGGACCTCGTTGAGCGGCTGGCCGACGGTGTGGCGCTCCAGCGCCTCGACGTAGACCGTGACGTCGGGAAGCTCGGGCATCAGACGACCCGAGCGCCGGCGGCGGTCTTGGACACGAAGCCCATGTCGAGCATCTTCAAGAGCGTCCGGGCCGTCTCGGCGTCGTTGCTGGTGGCTCGGTTCATCACCTCGCGCATGAGACCGTGGTCGTACACGAGCTGAAAGACTTCGAGCTGGCGGGCGCTCAGGTCGGTGAGCAGACCGGGCAGCGGTCGCGACACCTCTAGCCTCGCCTCGGGGCCCGGCAGATGGGGGGAGAGCCGCTTCAGCTCCTCCAGCTCTGCCAGCCCCTGGCTCACCAGATTCTCGGTCGTGTCTTCCAGCTCCAGCATGAAGCCGTGATCCTGGGTCTCGGCCGAGAAGCTGTAGTCGCCGGCGGTCCAACCGAGCAGTCGAGAGAGCGCCTTCATCGGGCCCATCTCGTGGTCGTCGTCGATGCTCGCGTAGTACAGCCAGCCCTTCCGAAAGTAGAGGCACCCTCTTGCATCATTGGAGCGAAGCCTGAGCTCACCCGTCCGCTGACTGCTTCCGAACAGCTGGACGAGGTCGGCCACCGACAGCTCGTCGAGTCGGCCCTCTTTGCGGACCGGCTCGCTGACCGCCAGGTCGGGGCGGCTGTGGGTGTCGACCATCTCGTTGGTCGGGTCGTCGACGGTGGCCACCACCAGCCTGAGGATCGAGGTCCCGATCAAGATCCGGTCGCCTTCGCTCAGGCGAACCCGTCCCACCTTCTCGCCGTTGACGTAGGTGCCATTCGTGGAGCCGAGGTCTTCGAGGGTGGGGATGCCGTGCTCGAGCTGAATGCGGGCATGGCGGCGAGAGACCATGTCTTCGACGAGGACCACGTCGCCCTCGGACGAGCGGCCGATCACGACCTCACCGCGTTCGGGCAGCGGGAACTCGCCGCCCTCGTATCGTCCCGACAGGAATCGCAGGGCGAGCCCCGACGCCATGCGTCGCAACGTATCAGGGGATTCAAGGATCGCAAACGGGCGTCAGGGTCGGCCGCCGGGGCGACCGAAGCCCTCCACGATCCGCCACCGGCCCGCGGCTGGCGCCAGCGTGAGGCGAAGTGTGACCGGTCGCGGTCCTCCAGCCTCGGGCAAGCGCAGGAACAGGTCGAGATGACTCCGGTCCGGGCGCAGATCGAGCCGCCCCTGGACCAGCTCCACCCGTTCCACCTCGGCCCACGCCGCTCCGCTGGGGTGTGGGCCCTGGCCCCAGCGCGTCTGGAGCTCCTGACGCCCCTCCAAGCCGTCGGCGTAGTTTGGATGGATGGCCTTCATGGCCTCGGCCGGCGTGTGGGCGGCGAGGAACTCGCCGACCATCGCCTTCACGTCCCGGGGTCCGCTCAAGAACCCAGACCGGATCCGATGGCGCCAAGCGCCTCGCTCGAAGACTACATGGGCGGTGCCCTGGGCCCGCCAGCGGGGCCACTCGGCGACGAAATCGACGTCGACCGTGCCCTGTCGCCGGGTCTCGCCCCAGCGTGTCCGGGCCTCGCCCAGCTCCAGTCGCTGGAGCGGATCCGAGCGGAGCGCCTCCAGCAGCCGTTTTCGTCCCCCGAGGGGGTCGCGATAGTCCGGGGCCACGGCGCGAGCCAGAGCCGGCGTTCCGTCTCGCGCCGCGATCAGCGCCTCCGTCACCGTCGCCGCCGGCTCCCCGGCGCAGGCAACGGCGGTCGAGCAGGCCCAAAGAGCGAGCGCGCGGCTCACGCTTCGTCGAGGAAGGGGTAGCGGTAGTCGGTGGGCGGCACGAGGGTCTCCTTTACCGCCCGGACCGACACCCAGCGCATCAGGTTGGAGGCGCTCCCGGCCTTGTCGTTGGTTCCCGAGGCCCGGCTGCCGCCAAAGGGCTGCTGTCCGACCACCGACCCGGTGGGCTTGTCGTTGATGTAGAAGTTGCCGGCCGCCCCCCGGAGGCGCTTCGCCAGGGCCGCCACCGCTCGACGATCGTCGGCGAAGACGGCGCCGGTGAGAGCGTAGGGGTTGGAATCGCAGGCGTCGAGGGCCTGCTCCAGGTCGCCGTCTTCATAGACCCAGACCGTCACCACTGGGCCGAAGATCTCTTCCCGCATCAGCCGCGTATCCGGGCCCCGACTTTGAACCACGGTCGGCTGAACGAACCAGCCCGTCCCGTCGTCGCAGCTTCCGCCGGCCAGGACCTCGTAGTCGGGCTGGGCCTTGGCCTCGTCCACATAGCTCTTGATCTTTTGAAACGAGCGCTGGTCGATCACCGCGCCCATGAAGTTCCTGAAGTCCTGCACGTCTCCGGTCTTCAGGGTACCGACGGTGTCGAGCAGGGCTGGCTTCAGCTTCGTCCACACGCTCTGGGGTACGTACACCCGAGACGCGGCGCTGCATTTTTGGCCCTGGAACTCGAAGGCGCCCCGCACGATGGCGGTGGTCAGGGCCTGCACGTTGGAGGCCGAGGGATGGATGAAGATGAAGTCTTTGCCGCCGGTCTCGCCCACGATGCGGGGATAGGTCGCGTAGCGGCTGATGTTCCGGCCGATCTGGTTCCACAAGAACTGAAAGGTCTTGGTGCTGCCGGTGAAATGCAGCCCCGCCATCTTCGGGTGATTCATCGCCACCTCGCCGATCGGACCGGGATCGCCGGCCACCATGTTGATCACGCCCGGTGGAAGCCCCGCCTCCTGAAGGATCTCGACGATGACCCGAGCGCTCGCCATTTGGGTCGGGGCGGGCTTCCAGATCACGGTGTTGCCCATCAAGGCTGGGGCGGTCGGCAGATTCCCGGCGATGGCCGTGAAGTTGAAGGGGGTGATGGCGAAGACGAAGCCGTCCAGGGGCCGCAGTTCCTGATAATTCCACGTCCCGGGGGGCGACCAGGGCTGCTCCTCCATCAGCTTCTGACCAAAACCCACGTTGAAGCGCCAGAAGTCGGCCAGCTCGCAGACGGCGTCGATTTCGGACTGGTGGGCGGTCTTGGACTGGCCGAGCATGGTGGCGGCGTTGATCCGGTCCCGGTAGGGCCCGCACAGCAGGTCGGCGGCCTTGAGGAAGACCGCCGCACGATGTTCGTAGCCGAGCTCGGACCAACTCGGCCGGGCCGCTTCGGCGGCGTCGATGGCCTGCTCCACATGGGCGGGGGTCGCCGTATGGGCCAATCCGACCACCCGGCGATGCTCGTGGGGCGAAGTGACGTCTACCGGGGCATGGGTGACGGGACGACCGTCGATCCACAGCGGGATTTCGAGGGGCTTCTCGGCCATTTGGGCCACCGCCGCCTTGAGCCGGGCCTTTTCTGGGCTCCCGGGACCGTACAGGCAGGGGGGCTCGTTGCGAGGGGCGGGCACCTGGCTTCGACCGTGCATGGCTGTTCTGTAAACAGCCTGCACCGACCGGGTAAAGCGGATTGACCGCCCAGGGGCACTCCTCCTACTCCCCGCAGCGTGGGAACGCGAATCGCCATCAACGGGTTCGGCCGCATCGGCCGCTGCATCACTCGCTCGCTCATGAAGCGGACCGACCACGAGCTGGAGCTGGTCGCGGTCAACGATCTGACCGACGCCAAGACCCTCGCGCACCTGTTCAAGTATGACTCGGTGCATGGTCGCTACGACGGCTCGGTCGAGGTCGGTGAGGGCGCGCTCACCATCGACGGCAAGAAGGTCGTGGTCACCGCGGAGAAGGACCCGAGCAAGCTGCCCTGGAAGGCGAACGGCGTCGACATCGTCATCGAGTGCACCGGCATCTTCCGGGACAAGAAGGGCGCTGGCGCCCACTTGGCGGCCGGCGCCAAGCGCGTCGTCGTGTCCGCCCCCGGCAAGGACCTCGACGCCACTTTTTGCTTCGGGGTGAACCACGAGAGCTTCGACCCCAAGAAGCACGAGATCGTCAGCAACGCCTCCTGCACCACCAACTGCCTCGCGCCGGTGGCCAAAGTCCTCGATGACACCTTCGGCCTTCAGCACGGCCTGATGACGACCATTCACTCCGTCACCAACGACCAGCGGATCCTGGACCTGCCCCACTCGGATCTCCGGCGAGCCCGGGCCGCCTTCGAGTCCATGATCCCGACCAGCACCGGGGCCGCGAAGGCGGTGGGCCTGGTGCTGCCGAACCTGGCCGGCAAGCTAAACGGCTTCGCCATCCGGGTCCCGACCCGGAACGTGTCGGTGGTCGACTTCACGGCGCAGGTCCGAACGCCCACCACCAAAGAGAAGGTCAACGAGGCCTTCGCGGCGGCGACCAAGGGTCCGCTGAAGGGCGTACTCGACGTGCTGAACGAACCTCTCGTGTCCATCGACATGAACGGCAACGAGAACAGCAGCACCGTCGATGCCGAACTGACCGAGGTCATGGAGGGCACCATGGTCAAGGTCGTGTCTTGGTACGACAACGAGTGGGCGTACTCGGTCCGCTGCGTCGACATCGCCAACCACATCGCAAAGAACAGCGCATGATCCGGAGCATCGACCAGCTGGAGCTGGAGCGCCGGGTCCTCTTCATGCGGGTGGACTTCAACGTCCCCCTCCGGGACGGCGTGGTGCAGGATGACACCCGGATCGCCGGCGCGCTGCCGAGCATTCGGCACGCCTGCGCGGCGGGAGCGAAGGTCGTCCTCGCCTCCCACCTCGGCCGACCGAAGGGGAAGCGCAGCGAGGACGAGACCCTGGAGCCGGTGGCGGCCAAGCTGGCCGAACACCTGGGCCAGGACGTGGTCTTTGCCGACGACTGCGTGGGCGACGGCGTGCGGAAGAACATCCGCGACCTGGAGCCCGGGCGGGTCCTCCTGCTGGAAAACACCCGCTTTCACCCCGGCGAGGAAAAGAACGACGAGGAATTCTCACGGGCTTTGGCCCAAGACGTCGAGGTCTACGTCAACGACGCCTTCGGCAGCGCCCACCGCGCCCACGCCTCCACCGTGGGCATGGTCCGCTTCGTGAAAGACAAGGGCGCGGGCTTTTTGATGAGGAGGGAGCTCGAGTACCTCGGCCAGCTCCTGGACAATCCTCCTCGGCCCTTCGTGGCCGTGGTCGGCGGGGCCAAGGTCTCGGACAAGATCGCGGTTCTCCAAAGCCTGGTCCAACGCTGCGACAGCATCCTCATCGGCGGCGCCATGGCCTACACCATCCTCGCCTCCAAGGGCGTCGCGGTGGGTAGGAGCCGGGTGGAGCGAGACAGCCTCGGGATGGCGGAGCAGTTCCTCAAGATGGCCACCGCTCGTCGCGTGCAGGTCCTGCTGCCCCAGGACCACGTGGTGGCCTCCGAGTTCAGCGAGGACGCGGCCCCGTCGGAGGTCGAGCACATCCAGGACGGGATGATGGGCCTCGACATCGGGCCCAAGACCCGGGCCCGCTTCGCCCAGGCGATCAACGACGCGAAGACGACTTTCTGGAACGGGCCAATGGGGGTGTTCGAGTGGCCGAACTTCGCCCACGGGACGGTGGCGGTGGCCCAGGCCCTGGCCGATGCCGGCGCCACCAGCGTGGTCGGCGGCGGCGATTCGGTGAGCGCCCTCGCCAAGACCGGGCTCACCGACAAGGTGAGCCACGTCTCCACCGGCGGCGGCGCCAGCCTCGAGCTCATGGAGGGCAAGGTCCTCCCGGGCGTGGAGGCGCTGGAGGTATGAGATGACCCGTCGACCCTTCGTGTGCGGCAACTGGAAGATGAACACCACGGCCCCCGAGGCCGAGGCCTTGGCCGAGGAGATCCGGGACGCGGTCGGTGAGGCCGCCTCGGCGGTGGACGTGGCGCTGGCGCCGCCTTTTACCAACCTCGACCGGGTCGCCCGCGTCCTCGGCGACGGGCCCATCCGCCTCGCGGCCCAGGACGTCCACTGGGAGGCGAGCGGGGCCTACACCGGCGCCGTCAGCGTCGACATGCTGGAGTCGCTCTGCGTGACCAGCGTGATCATCGGCCACAGCGAGCGCCGAAGCTTGTTCGGAGAGACCGACGCCGACTGTCGGCGAAAGGTGGACGCGGTCTTGAGCAAGGGTCTGCACGCCATCCTGTGCGTCGGGGAGAGCCTGGAGCAGCGGGAGGCCGAGCAGACCCTCGAAGTGGTGGGCCGGCAGCTGGAGGCGGGCCTGGAGGGCGTGAAGGCCGACCAGGTGCCCCGGGTGATCGTGGCCTACGAGCCCGTTTGGGCCATCGGGACCGGCCGTACGGCGACGCCCGACCAGGCACAGGAGGTCCACGCCTTCCTGCGAGGACGCCTCGCGGCCCGCTTCGGGCCGGAGCCCGCGGCCGGGATGCGGCTCCAGTATGGGGGCTCGGTGAAGCCCAACAACGCCAAGGAGCTGTTCACCCGGCCCGACATCGACGGCGGCCTGATCGGGGGCGCTTCCCTGAAGGCGGCCGACTTCGCTGCCATCGTCGCCGCCGCCCATCCCTGAGAAGACGCGTCGCGGCGCGCCTTCTTAGGGGTCGTCTCCTGTTTACAGAGCGAGCCTAGGAGGGCAGAAGTCAGGGCTCCGATGGTCACGGCCCTGTACATCCTGCACGTCATCGTCTGCCTGGCGATGCTGCCCATCATCTTGCTCCAGGCCGGCAAAGGCGGCGGCGTCAGCGCCGTCTTCGGCGGCGGAAGCTCCGGCAATGTCTTCGGCAGCCGGGGGGCGAGCACCTTCCTCACCCGGATGACGACCGGCGCCGCCATCGTCTTCATGTGCACGAGCATGGGCCTGGCCTATGTCTCGTCCCACAGCGCTTCGGTGATCGACAAAGTCGAGCCGCCGGTCACGGAGAGCGTGGGCGCCGACGAGTCCGCCCCCGCCGAGGCCGGTCTCGACCCCAAGGGCAGCGCCGCCGGCGGCGTCGAGCTCGAGGCCGAAGGCGGGGAGGGCAGCGGCATTCAGATCGAAGTCGAAGAGCCCCCGGCCGGGGGCTCTTCGACTTCGATCTGAATGCCGCTGCCCTCCCCGCCTTCGGCCTCGAGCTCGACGCCGCCGGCGGCGCTGCCCTTGGGGTCGAGACCGGCCTCGGCGGGGGCGGACTCGTCGGCGCCCACGCTCTCCGTGACCGGCGGCTCGACTTTGTCGATCACCGAAGCGCTGTGGGACGAGACATAGGCCAGGCCCATGCTCGTGCACATGAAGACGATGGCGGCGCCGGTCGTCATCCGGGTGAGGAAGGTGCTCGCCCCCCGGCTGCCGAAGACATTGCCGGAGCTTCCGCCGCCGAAGACGGCGCTGACGCCGCCGCCTTTGCCGGCCTGGAGCAAGATGATGGGCAGCATCGCCAGGCAGACGATGACGTGCAGGATGTACAGGGCCGTGACCATCGGAGCCCTGACTTCTGCCCTCCTAGGCTCGCTCTGTAAACAGGAGACGACCCCTAAGAAGGCGCGCCGCGACGCGTCTTCTCAGGGATGGGCGGCGGCGACGATGGCAGCGAAGTCGGCCGCCTTCAGGGAAGCGCCCCCGATCAGGCCGCCGTCGATGTCGGGCCGGGTGAACAGCTCCTTGGCGTTGTTGGGCTTCACCGAGCCCCCATACTGGAGCCGCATCCCGGCCGCGGGCTCCGGCCCGAAGCGGGCCGCGAGGCGTCCTCGCAGGAAGGCGTGGACCTCCTGTGCCTGGTCGGGCGTCGCCGTACGGCCGGTCCCGATGGCCCAAACGGGCTCGTAGGCCACGATCACCCGGGGCACCTGGTCGGCCTTCACGCCCTCCAGGCCCGCCTCCAGCTGCCGGCCCACCACTTCGAGGGTCTGCTCGGCCTCCCGCTGCTCCAGGCTCTCCCCGACGCACAGGATGGCGTGCAGACCCTTGCTCAAGACCGCGTCCACCTTTCGCCGACAGTCGGCGTCGGTCTCTCCGAACAAGCTTCGGCGCTCGCTGTGGCCGATGATCACGCTGGTCACGCAGAGCGACTCCAGCATGTCGACGCTGACGGCGCCGGTGTAGGCCCCGCTCGCCTCCCAGTGGACGTCCTGGGCCGCGAGGCGGATGGGCCCGTCGCCGAGGACGCGGGCGACCCGGTCGAGGTTGGTAAAAGGCGGCGCCAGCGCCACGTCCACCGCCGAGGCGGCCTCACCGACCGCGTCCCGGATCTCCTCGGCCAAGGCCTCGGCCTCGGGGGCCGTGGTGTTCATCTTCCAGTTGCCGCACACGAAGGGTCGACGGGTCATCTCATACCTCCAGCGCCTCCACGCCCGGGAGGACCTTGCCCTCCATGAGCTCGAGGCTGGCGCCGCCGCCGGTGGAGACGTGGCTCACCTTGTCGGTGAGCCCGGTCTTGGCGAGGGCGCTCACCGAATCGCCGCCGCCGACCACGCTGGTGGCGCCGGCATCGGCCAGGGCCTGGGCCACCGCCACCGTCCCGTGGGCGAAGTTCGGCCACTCGAACACCCCCATTGGCCCGTTCCAGAAAGTCGTCTTCGCGTCGTTGATCGCCTGGGCGAAGCGGGCCCGGGTCTTGGGCCCGATGTCGAGGCCCATCATCCCGTCCTGGATGTGCTCGACCTCCGACGGGGCCGCGTCCTCGCTGAACTCGGAGGCCACCACGTGGTCCTGGGGCAGCAGGACCTGCACGCGACGAGCGGTGGCCATCTTGAGGAACTGCTCCGCCATCCCGAGGCTGTCTCGCTCCACCCGGCTCCTACCCACCGCGACGCCCTTGGAGGCGAGGATGGTGTAGGCCATGGCGCCGCCGATGAGGATGCTGTCGCAGCGTTGGACCAGGCTTTGGAGAACCGCGATCTTGTCCGAGACCTTGGCCCCGCCGACCACGGCCACGAAGGGCCGAGGAGGATTGTCCAGGAGCTGGCCGAGGTACTCGAGCTCCCTCCTCATCAAAAAGCCCGCGCCCTTGTCTTTCACGAAGCGGACCATGCCCACGGTGGAGGCGTGGGCGCGGTGGGCGCTGCCGAAGGCGTCGTTGACGTAGACCTCGACGTCTTGGGCCAAAGCCCGTGAGAATTCCTCGTCGTTCTTTTCCTCGCCGGGGTGAAAGCGGGTGTTTTCCAGCAGGAGGACCCGCCCGGGCTCCAGGTCGCGGATGTTCTTCCGCACGCCGTCGCCCACGCAGTCGTCGGCAAAGACCACGTCCTGGCCCAGGTGTTCGGCCAGCTTGGCCGCCACCGGCTCCAGGGTCTCGTCCTCGCTGCGCTTCCCCTTCGGTCGGCCGAGGTGGGAGGCGAGGACGACCTTCGCTCCCGCCGCGCAGGCGTGCCGAATGCTCGGCAGCGCGCCGGCGATCCGGGTGTCATCCTGCACCACGCCGTCCCGGAGGGGGACGTTGAAGTCCACCCGCATGAAGAGGACCCGGCGCTCCAGCTCCAGCTGGTCGATGCTCCGGATCATGCGCTGTTCTTTGCGATGTGGTTGGCGATGTCGACGCAGCGGACCGAGTACGCCCACTCGTTGTCGTACCAAGACACGACCTTGACCATGGTGCCCTCCATGACCTCGGTCAGTTCGGCATCGACGGTGCTGCTGTTCTCGTTGCCGTTCATGTCGATGGACACGAGAGGTTCGTTCAGCACGTCGAGTACGCCCTTCAGCGGACCCTTGGTCGCCGCCGCGAAGGCCTCGTTGACCTTCTCTTTGGTGGTGGGCGTTCGGACCTGCGCCGTGAAGTCGACCACCGACACGTTCCGGGTCGGGACCCGGATGGCGAAGCCGTTTAGCTTGCCGGCCAGGTTCGGCAGCACCAGGCCCACCGCCTTCGCGGCCCCGGTGCTGGTCGGGATCATGGACTCGAAGGCGGCCCGGGCTCGCCGGAGATCCGAGTGGGGCAGGTCCAGGATCCGCTGGTCGTTGGTGACGGAGTGAATGGTCGTCATCAGGCCGTGCTGAAGGCCGAAGGTGTCATCGAGGACTTTGGCCACCGGCGCGAGGCAGTTGGTGGTGCAGGAGGCGTTGCTGACGATCTCGTGCTTCTTGGGGTCGAAGCTCTCGTGGTTCACCCCGAAGCAAAAAGTGGCGTCGAGGTCCTTGCCGGGGGCGGACACGACGACGCGCTTGGCGCCGGCCGCCAAGTGGGCGCCAGCGCCCTTCTTGTCCCGGAAGATGCCGGTGCACTCGATGACGATGTCGACGCCGTTCGCCTTCCAGGGCAGCTTGCTCGGGTCCTTCTCCGCGGTGACCACGACCTTCTTGCCGTCGATGGTGAGCGCGCCCTCACCGACCTCGACCGAGCCGTCGTAGCGACCATGCACCGAGTCATACTTGAACAGGTGCGCGAGGGTCTTGGCGTCGGTCAGATCGTTGACCGCGACCAGCTCCAGCTCGTGGTCGGTCCGCTTCATGAGCGAGCGAGTGATGCAGCGGCCGATGCGGCCGAACCCGTTGATGGCGATTCGCGTTCCCACGCTGCGGGGAGTAGGAGGAGTGCCCCTGGGCGGTCAATCCGCTTTACCCGGTCGGTGCAGGCTGTTTACAGAACAGCCATGCACGGTCGAAGCCAGGTGCCCGCCCCTCGCAACGAGCCCCCCTGCCTGTACGGTCCCGGGAGCCCAGAAAAGGCCCGGCTCAAGGCGGCGGTGGCCCAAATGGCCGAGAAGCCCCTCGAAATCCCGCTGTGGATCGACGGTCGTCCCGTCACCCATGCCCCGGTAGACGTCACTTCGCCCCACGAGCATCGCCGGGTGGTCGGATTGGCCCATACGGCGACCCCCGCCCATGTGGAGCAGGCCATCGACGCCGCCGAAGCGGCCCGGCCGAGTTGGTCCGAGCTCGGCTACGAACATCGTGCGGCGGTCTTCCTCAAGGCCGCCGACCTGCTGTGCGGGCCCTACCGGGACCGGATCAACGCCGCCACCATGCTCGGCCAGTCCAAGACCGCCCACCAGTCCGAAATCGACGCCGTCTGCGAGCTGGCCGACTTCTGGCGCTTCAACGTGGGTTTTGGTCAGAAGCTGATGGAGGAGCAGCCCTGGTCGCCCCCCGGGACGTGGAATTATCAGGAACTGCGGCCCCTGGACGGCTTCGTCTTCGCCATCACCCCCTTCAACTTCACGGCCATCGCCGGGAATCTGCCGACCGCCCCAGCCTTGATGGGCAACACCGTGATCTGGAAGCCCGCCCCGACCCAAATGGCGAGCGCTCGGGTCATCGTCGAGATCCTTCAGGAGGCGGGGCTTCCACCGGGCGTGATCAACATGGTGGCCGGCGATCCCGGTCCGATCGGCGAGGTGGCGATGAATCACCCGAAGATGGCGGGGCTGCATTTCACCGGCAGCACCAAGACCTTTCAGTTCTTGTGGAACCAGATCGGCCGGAACATCAGCCGCTACGCGACCTATCCCCGCATCGTGGGCGAGACCGGCGGCAAAGACTTCATCTTCATCCATCCCTCGGCCTCCAACGTGCAGGCCCTGACCACCGCCATCGTGCGGGGCGCCTTCGAGTTCCAGGGCCAAAAATGCAGCGCCGCGTCTCGGGTGTACGTACCCCAGAGCGTGTGGACGAAGCTGAAGCCAGCCCTGCTCGACACCGTCGGTACCCTGAAGACCGGAGACGTGCAGGACTTCAGGAACTTCATGGGCGCGGTGATCGACCAGCGCTCGTTTCAAAAGATCAAGAGCTATGTGGACGAGGCCAAGGCCCAGCCCGACTACGAGGTCCTGGCCGGCGGAAGCTGCGACGACGGGACGGGCTGGTTCGTTCAGCCGACCGTGGTTCAAAGTCGGGGCCCGGATACGCGGCTGATGCGGGAAGAGATCTTCGGCCCAGTGGTGACGGTCTGGGTCTATGAAGACGGCGACCTGGAGCAGGCCCTCGACGCCTGCGATTCCAACCCCTACGCTCTCACCGGCGCCGTCTTCGCCGACGATCGTCGAGCGGTGGCGGCCCTGGCGAAGCGCCTCCGGGGGGCGGCCGGCAACTTCTACATCAACGACAAGCCCACCGGGTCGGTGGTCGGACAGCAGCCCTTTGGCGGCAGCCGGGCCTCGGGAACCAACGACAAGGCCGGGAGCGCCTCCAACCTGATGCGCTGGGTGTCGGTCCGGGCGGTAAAGGAGACCCTCGTGCCGCCCACCGACTACCGCTACCCCTTCCTCGACGAAGCGTGAGCCGCGCGCTCGCTCTTTGGGCCTGCTCGACCGCCGTTGCCTGCGCCGGGGAGCCGGCGGCGACGGTGACGGAGGCGCTGATCGCGGCGCGAGACGGAACGCCGGCTCTGGCTCGCGCCGTGGCCCCGGACTATCGCGACCCCCTCGGGGGACGAAAACGGCTGCTGGAGGCGCTCCGCTCGGATCCGCTCCAGCGACTGGAGCTGGGCGAGGCCCGGACACGCTGGGGCGAGACCCGGCGACAGGGCACGGTCGACGTCGATTTCGTCGCCGAGTGGCCCCGCTGGCGGGCCCAGGGCACCGCCCATGTAGTCTTCGAGCGAGGCGCTTGGCGCCATCGGATCCGGTCTGGGTTCTTGAGCGGACCCCGGGACGTGAAGGCGATGGTCGGCGAGTTCCTCGCCGCCCACACGCCGGCCGAGGCCATGAAGGCCATCCATCCAAACTACGCCGACGGCTTGGAGGGGCGTCAGGAGCTCCAGACGCGCTGGGGCCAGGGCCCACACCCCAGCGGAGCGGCGTGGGCCGAGGTGGAACGGGTGGAGCTGGTCCAGGGGCGGCTCGATCTGCGCCCGGACCGGAGTCATCTCGACCTGTTCCTGCGCTTGCCCGAGGCTGGAGGACCGCGACCGGTCACACTTCGCCTCACGCTGGCGCCAGCCGCGGGCCGGTGGCGGATCGTGGAGGGCTTCGGTCGCCCCGGCGGCCGACCCTGACGCCCGTTTGCGATCCTTGAATCCCCTGATACGTTGCGACGCATGGCGTCGGGGCTCGCCCTGCGATTCCTGTCGGGACGATACGAGGGCGGCGAGTTCCCGCTGCCCGAACGCGGTGAGGTCGTGATCGGCCGCTCGTCCGAGGGCGACGTGGTCCTCGTCGAAGACATGGTCTCTCGCCGCCATGCCCGCATTCAGCTCGAGCACGGCATCCCCACCCTCGAAGACCTCGGCTCCACGAATGGCACCTACGTCAACGGCGAGAAGGTGGGACGGGTTCGCCTGAGCGAAGGCGACCGGATCTTGATCGGGACCTCGATCCTCAGGCTGGTGGTGGCCACCGTCGACGACCCGACCAACGAGATGGTCGACACCCACAGCCGCCCCGACCTGGCGGTCAGCGAGCCGGTCCGCAAAGAGGGCCGACTCGACGAGCTGTCGGTGGCCGACCTCGTCCAGCTGTTCGGAAGCAGTCAGCGGACGGGTGAGCTCAGGCTTCGCTCCAATGATGCAAGAGGGTGCCTCTACTTTCGGAAGGGCTGGCTGTACTACGCGAGCATCGACGACGACCACGAGATGGGCCCGATGAAGGCGCTCTCTCGACTGCTCGGTTGGACCGCCGGCGACTACAGCTTCTCGGCCGAGACCCAGGATCACGGCTTCATGCTGGAGCTGGAAGACACGACCGAGAATCTGGTGAGCCAGGGGCTGGCAGAGCTGGAGGAGCTGAAGCGGCTCTCCCCCCATCTGCCGGGCCCCGAGGCGAGGCTAGAGGTGTCGCGACCGCTGCCCGGTCTGCTCACCGACCTGAGCGCCCGCCAGCTCGAAGTCTTTCAGCTCGTGTACGACCACGGTCTCATGCGCGAGGTGATGAACCGAGCCACCAGCAACGACGCCGAGACGGCCCGGACGCTCTTGAAGATGCTCGACATGGGCTTCGTGTCCAAGACCGCCGCCGGCGCTCGGGTCGTCTGATGCCCGAGCTTCCCGACGTCACGGTCTACGTCGAGGCGCTGGAGCGCCACACCGTCGGCCAGCCGCTCAACGAGGTCCGACTCGCGAGTCCGTTCCTGCTTCGGACCGCCGAACCGCCCCTGAATTCCGTGAAGGGCCTGTCCGTGCGCTCGGTGGAGCGGCTCGGAAAGCGGATCGCCTTCGGCTTCGATGGCGAGCTGTACATGGTCATTCACCTGATGATCGCGGGGCGATTCAAGTGGGCGGCGGCGGGGGCGAAGATCCCGGGACGGGTCGGACTGGCCGCGTTCGACTTCGGCTCGGGAACGCTGCTGCTCACCGAGGCCAGCTCCAAGAAGCGGGCGTCGCTGCACCTCGTTCAGGGGCGCGAGGCGCTTTTGGAAGGCCACGCCCGAGGCGGGGTCGAAGTTTTCGAGCTGAACGCCGAGGGCTTTGCGCGGACCCTCCGAGCCCGGAACCACACCCTCAAGCGCGCCCTCACCGACCCCCGGATCTTCAGCGGCATCGGCAACGCCTACTCCGACGAGATCCTGTTCGAGGCGAAGCTATCTCCGATGAAGCTCACCCAAAAACTCGACGACGGCGAAGTCGATCGGCTGTTCGCCGCCACCCAGGTGGTGCTGCAGCGCTTCACCGCCGCCATCCGAGCCGAGGCCGGCGAAGGCTTCCCGGCCAAGGTCACCGCCTTCCGACCCGACATGATGGTGCACGGCCGCCACAAAGAGCCATGCAAGATCTGCGGGACCAAGATCATGCGGATCGCCTTCGCAGAGAACGAGCTCAACTACTGCCCCCGCTGCCAGAACGAAGGCCGCCTCCTCGCCGACCGCAGCCTCTCCCGCCTCATGAAAAAGGACTGGCCGAAGCGGCTGGAAGAGCTCTAGGGGGGTGCTGAAAAACGGCTTCACCCGTCTGGCTGGCGGTCTTTCCGTGGA
>CAYZFR010000087.1:0-15767 GCA_964477875.1 uncultured Myxococcales bacterium | reverse complement strand
AACGGAAACGGAAACGGAAACGGAAACGTCGTCGACATGGGCGGCGGAGGCATGGACATGATGGGCGGCACCGACATGGGGCCGAGCTCGCTGAACCCGGCCTGCACCGCGGCCATTCGGCAGCGTGAGATGGAGGTCTCCAACATGCTGCCCGCACCCTTCGATGATCCCTCGGAGATGATCGGACCCGTGGACGGCGACGTCACGCTGGAGGCCGACTTCGCGGGTCGCTACCGGGACGACCTGGCCAACCACGTCGGCTGTGAGCCCCGGGCAATGTACGGCAACAACGTAGAGTTCTTGGTCCAGACCAATGAGGCGACGGTCGCCCCCGGCACCCCGGCCGACATCGCAGGCTACGACTGCGCGGCCAAGGCCTACGACACCTCGAACGTCGACCCCGAAAAGCCGATCGTCATCCTGGTCCACGGAAACTCCTCCGCGAACACCAGCTTCGAAGAGTACTTCCAGCAGGGTCTGGCCGGCATGCAGGCCACGACCTTTTCCCAATTCACGTTCACCATCGAGTCGATGGTCCGGGAACAGCTCGCGACCAAGCTCCTCGACGACGGTTTCGAGGTTCTCGCCTTCGACGCCCGGACTGACCTCGTGAATCAGCTCGGTGACTACGACGTGATGGCCAACGGGAGCCGTAACATCGACCACGGCTGGGTGGTCCCCATGCTTCAGTCGATGGTGAACGCCGTCATGACCAACAACCGTAATCGGCAGATCTCGTTGGTCGGCCACTCGCTGGGAACGACGGTCATCCGGGACACCCTGCGCCGCATGTACGTGGCCTGGACCAACCAGGAGCAGGGCGCCGTAAATCCCTTCCCGCAGCTCACCGACGTCATCTTGGCCTCGGGCGCCAACCACGGCGTGTCGACCGGGGGGAGCTGCGACCCCAACGTTCGCAACATGGCGGTGTCCGTGACCTGCGAGATGGGGGACCGCGGCGCCTTCATGCCGACTTACTTCTCGGAGGTGAACAATGGGCCGAACGACCTCTACACGGCGCCCTGCGCCGATGGATCCTACGC
This sequence comes from uncultured Myxococcales bacterium, assembly GCA_964477875.1. Taxonomy (GTDB): domain Bacteria; phylum Myxococcota; class Kuafuiibacteriia; order Kuafuiibacteriales; family Kuafuiibacteriaceae; genus Kuafuiihalomonas. Next base: position 14,724 of record CAYZFR010000087.1, on the reverse strand, counting down.
CTTCGGCTCCGAGGATCAGTGCGGCGACAACGTCGTGGACTACACCACCATCACCATGGAAGACCTCCCCGATGGCAGCTTTCAGGACGAGTTCGTGAGCGAGGCTTCGGCCAGCCTCGATCTCGAGCCTTGCGTCGAGAACGAGCTCATCGGCCTGGATGACTTCGATCGCTCCGGCTACTTTTTCGATGGGCTGCCGGGCTTCCTCGCCAACCACTTCGGATCCGTCCGGTCCGACGCGGGCATGGCGCTCATCCTGGAAAAGCTGAACGACTGATGTTCCCCCTGACGGCCCCGGCGCCACGCTGGGGCCGTCCCCGCTTCATTCCCTGGAGGACCTGGTCATGAAACATCTGCTCTCCTTGGCGCTCCTTTCGAGCGCGCTTCTTCCCGCCGTCGGTCGAGCCGAGACCGACATGACGGCCGAACGAGCCGGCGACCGAAAGGGGAGTCGCGCCGACCGGGTCCTCGCCACCGCCGACCAGAGGGTCGCCCGCGACTTCGTCATATGGAGCGACGAAGAGCTGGACGGCTTCATCAAGCCGATCGTCCAGATCTCGTCTTCGGTGGTGGGCTACCTGCCCGAGTCCGACGTGGAGGGGCGCGAGTTCGACGAGCGGGTCAGCACCCTGCTCCTTTCTCGCATCGGCTTCGAGGGAGAGCTGTTCGGCTTTTTGTCCTTCCGGACCCTCTTCGAGCGCAACGTCGGCTTCTCCCTCGCGCGGAACGGTCCAGTTGGGACCTCGATCTGGGAAGGCACCGCCTCATGGCAGGCCCGTGAGAACTACATCCGCTTGTCGAAGTGGGGTCTGGAACTGTCGGCCGGCATTCTTCCGGACCCGGCCAGCGTCGACTACATCTCCAGCAACATCCTCGACACCTTCGGCATGGACCCTTACGTCCGGGATCCGCTGTTGGTGAGCGGCTTCAACCAGGGGCAGAGCGTGCTCTTTCGAGCCAAGCTCGGTGAGCTGACCGGCTGGTCGCCTCTCGATGGGCTGGTCGCCGGGGTCAGCTTCACCGGCGGCAACCCTCTCGTATCGTCGCTTTCATTCGGCTTCGGCGGTCAGGTCCGTCAGACGGGCACGCTCTTCACCGCGCCCCTTCGCGCCCTCTCCAACGGCATCCCCGGCTCCGACATCGATATGACCGTCGTCACGCCAAGCCTGATCTACGGTAGTCGCTGGTTCGCGGTGAAGACGGCGGGCCAGATCTACTGGGTCGACAACGACGTCACTCAGTCCGAGGACGCCATCCTGAAGGGCTACAACGCACGGGCCACCGCCCAGTTGAAGAAAGCGTCGCAGTACGTGTTCCCGTTCCTTCTCCTCTTCGATCTGGAGGATGATTTTCTGAAGCTGTACGGATCCGCCGCCTATCGAGAGAACGACACCGTTCCCCTTCCGGACATCACGATGAAGAATGACGAGAGGTTCGAAGGCATCCTCGCCGCCGGTGGGTTCGACGTCGACTTTCGAGGATTGGACGTCCCCGTCCTCCGCAACTTCGGGTTGGGCGGGAACTACTATTACATCGATCAGCAGTTCGCGGCCGAGTCCGTCGACGGTCGCCCGGACGATCTCACCCTGCACTACATCAACGTCGGGACGACCTACTGGCTGTGGCAGGACGTGGCCTCGGCCGGCTTCCGCTGGGCTAGGAGCATGGCCGAGGCTACCCAGTCTACTCGTGAGCCATCGCTCGACGCGACGGACAGCTTCATCCTCTCGCTCCGATTGCTGATCTGATCTCCGAGGCCACCGTGTACGACTTCCTTCGAAGCTGGTCCGAGATCGCGCCGCAGCAGATCGCCATCGAAGAAGTGCGGTCTGGTCGCGTCTGGTCCTTCGGCGAGCTCGAGGCCCGGGCGGATCGGGTCGCTCGAGGCTGGCGGGCCGGAAGGCAGCTGCGAGCAGGCCAGCGCATCGCGATGCTGTGCGAGGGGCGGGGCGAGGTCTTCGAGGCCCTGTTCGCGGCTGCGAAGGCCAAGCTGACGCTGGTTCCTTTGAACTGGCGCCTGGCCACTCCGGAGCTGGAGACCATCCTCGAGGACTCGGGGGCCGAGGTCTTGGTATACGACGCCGCCCACGCCCAGGTCGCCGAGGCGCTGCTGCAGAGCTCGCCGATGAGGGCGATAGCTCTCGATCAGGCACTGTCCGAGGGCCATGTTACCTGGGAGGATCTCGCATTGGGGGCAGCGCAGGGGCAGGAGCAGGAGCTCCCCGCGCTCGAGCTGGAGGACGTCCCTTTGGTCCTCTACACCAGCGGTACCACCGGCGGCCCCAAGGGAGTCATGATCCCGTGGCGCCAGATCCTCTTCAACGGCATCAACACCATGTTGGCGGCCGACCTCTCTCCCGTGGACGCGACCCTGGCCTGCCTCCCCCTCTTTCATACCGGTGGGCTTCACGCCCTGGCCACACCGACCCTTTACCGAGGCGGGCGCGTGCTCCTGGCGCCGAGCTTCGAGGCCCGCGAAGCGACCGAGCTGCTCCGGAGCGGCCGGGCCAGCACGACCATCGCCGTACCCACCATGTACGAGATGATGGCGGAAGCAGGTCTCCTGGAGGCCGGGGCCGACGCGACGCCTCGAGCTCTGTTGTGCGGCGGCGCGCCGGTCACCACCCAGGTTCTGGAACGATTTCAGGCGGCCGGCATGCCGCTCCGCCAGGGCTACGGCCTCACCGAGGTGGGCCCCAACTGTTTCACGCTGTCACCGGTCGAGGGGCCCGATCGGATGGGGACGGTGGGCTATCCAGCGTTCCACGGCGAGGTGCGCCTGGTGGACGAGGCTGGCCAGGAGGTCGGGGCGGGCAGGCCGGGAGAGCTTCAGCTGCGAGGGCCCCATGTCTGCAAGGGCTACCTCGATCGGCCCGAGGCCACCCGCGCCGTCTTGAGCGAGGACGGTTGGTTCAGCACCGGCGACCTCCTGGTTCGGAATGAGCGAGGGGCTTTCTCGGTCGTGGGCCGCTTGAAGGAGATGTTCATCTCCGGAGGTGAGAACGTCTATCCGGCCGAGGTCGAGAACGCCCTCGTCCAGCATCCCGACATTCAGTCGGCGGCCGTAGTAGGGGTGCGCGACGACAAGTGGGGGCAGGTCGGCTATGGCGTCCTCGTCCCGGAGTCGATGGAGGCCCCGCCCGAGGCCGAGGCTCTGCAGGCGTGGCTGAAGGCGCGACTGGCCCGATACAAGGTTCCCAAGCACTGGCGATTCGTCGAGCGCTATCCACTGAACGCGGCCGGCAAGATCGAAAGGTCCAGGCTACAGCAGATGGCGGAGACGGAGCTGAAAGACAACGAGCCATGAGTACCTTCGCCGAGCTGATCTCGACCGGCATCTGCGTGCCGGAGCGTGAAGTCCCCAACGACGAGCTTCGGGCTCGCTTCGCCAAAAAGGCCCCCGACTTCGTGGACAAGGTCGAGACCACGTCGGGGATCAGGACCCGCTGGTACGCTCCTGACGACTGGTCGACGTCGGACCTGGCCCTGAGAGCGGCCGAGAATGCCTTGCATCGGGCCCATATGAAGCCGGAGGAGCTGGACCTGATCATTCTTGGGACCGACAGCCCGGACTACATCACTCCGGCGACTTCGGTCGTTCTCCAGGCGAAGCTCGGCGCTCATCGGGCCGGCACCTTCGACATCGGCTGCGCTTGCGCGTCCTTTCCGACGGGCCTCATGACGGCGGCCGGTCTCGTCGCCAGCCAGACCGAGCTTCGAAGCGTCCTCGTCGTCGGTGCCTACATGATGCACCGCCTCGCCGACCCCGAAGATCCGATGATCTTCTTTTACGGCGACGGCGCGGGCGCCGCGGTCCTGCGGCAGGGCGAAGAACCCGGCGTCATGCAGGGAGCCTTTCTCGCCGATGGTAACTACGCCAAGCGCTGGGGCATCTTCAGCGGGGGCACGGTCGAGCCCGCCAGCGCCGAGTCGGTGGCGGCGGGGCGTACACGGGTTCGCCTCGCCGAGAGGTATCCGAGCGAGATCAACGACGAGGGCTGGCCGACGCTGATGCGAAGCCTCGCCGAGCGAAACGACTTCGCAATGGAAGACGTGGATCTGGCGATCTTCACGCAGGTTCGACGGAACACCATTCTGAAGGTAGGGGCGGAGCTCGGCATTCCCCAGTCCAAGCTGCACATGGTGATGGACAAGTGGGGATACACCGGGTCGGCCTGCGTTGGGATGGCGCTGCACGACGCGGTGGAACAAGGCCTCGCCAAGCCCGGACAGCTGCTGACGCTCGTCGGCTCGGGCGTCGGCTACAACCAAGCCGCGGTGGCGCTGCGGCTCACCGAGAGACTGAGAGGAGCATGACATGAGACTGAAGAACTTGAAGGCCATCGTCACCGGGGGGGCCAACGGCATGGGGGCCTACTTCGCGCATCAGCTCATCGAGGCGGGGGCCCAGGTGGCGGCTGGCGACGTGTCGGAGGAGGGGCTCGACAAGCTGCCCGAAGGGGTTCATCGCCGGCGCCTCGACGTGACGCGCTCGGCCGACTGCAAGGACTTCGTCTCCTGGGCCAATGAGGCGATGGGTGGCCTGAACGGCCTCGTCAACAACGCGGGCATCATTCGGGACGGCCTGTTGGTCCGAAAGGACCGCAACACCGGCGAGGTCCGGACGATGTCGGACGAACAGTGGCAATCGGTCATCGACGTGAACCTGACCGGCGCCACCTACATGGCTCGAGAGTTCGCGGCCCTGATCGCGGCGCAGGACGCGCCGGTGCCCTCCGCGATCATCAACATGTCCTCGGTGGCCCGGCACGGCAACCGGGGCCAGAGCAACTACGTCGCCGCAAAAGCCGCATTGGCCGCCAACACCGTGACTTGGGCTCGCGAGTTCGCTCGCTTTGGCATTCGTGTTGGCGCGATCGCGCCCGGCATGATCGAGACCCCGATGACCGCCGGTATGAAGCAGAAGGCCCGAGACGCTCTGGTCGACATGGTGCCCGTCGGGCGAATCGGCGTACCCGAGGACATTTGGCTCGCGGTCCGCTTTATATTCGAGTGTGACTACTTCACCGCCCGCTGTCTCGACGTGGACGGCGGCCTGGTCATGTAGCCGTGGACGCCAATGCCTTCGCATGGGCGGTGTTTGCCGCCTACATCCTCGCCACTACCGCGCTGGCCCTTCGGGGCATGTCCAAGACGCACGACCTGGCAGGCTTCGCGATCGGCGGGGGAAACATGGGACCCGCGCTGGTCGGGATCACGCTTGCGGCGGCGGTCAGCAGCACCGCGACCTTCGTCATCAATCCCGGCTTCGTCTATGCGGATGGCCTGGCGGCGCTCCTACACTTCGGGGTCGCCGGATACGGAGGGGTCATCACCGGGCTGCTGGTCCTCTCGAAGGGCTTTCGGCGAATCGGAGGCTCCGTCCGGGCTCTGACGCTGCCCCACTGGGTGGGGGCTCGCTACGACAGCCCCGGGCTTCGGACCTACTTCGCGCTCCTGAACCTGGTGCTGGCGGTCACCTTCTGTGTGCTCATCGTGAAGGGCTCGGCGCTGGTCATGCAGCACACCCTGGGGCTCGCTTATGGGACGTCGGTCTTGGTCATCGTCGGTTTCGTATTCACCTACATTCTGCTCGGCGGGACCTACGCCCACGCGTACACCAACGCGCTCCAGGGCTCGATCATGGCGCTGGTGGCACTGCTCGTCTTCGGGAGTGGAGTGAGCCTTTTGTTCAGCGAGCCGAGCCTTTGGTCCCGTCTGGCCGAACAGGACCCGAACCTGGTCCAGGTCGTGAATCCGGGGAGCGCACTCTTCAACTCGGCCTGGCAGGTCTTCGTGTGTGGCTTCGTGGTGTCCTTCGGTCTGGTCTGTCAGCCCCACATCTTGACCAAGAGCCTGTACCTGCGCCGGGACGAGGACCACACCAAGTACCTGGTCGTGGCTGGCATCGTCGGGACCAGCTTCACCTTGATGCTCGTGGTCGGGATGTGGGCCCGGGCCCGCTTTCCCGAGATCCAAAACCAAGACGCGGTCATCGCGGTCTACATCGCCAAGACGTTCTCGCCCTACGTCGGCGCCTTCGTCTCGATCGCTCTGTTGGCGGCCGGGATGAGCACCATGGACGGCTTGCTGGTCAGCGCCTCGACCATCGCCGGCAACGATCTGTTCCTGGGCTTCCTGGGCGAGCGGCTCATGCCTCGAGCGACGGTCGCCGAACGCGAGAAGGCTGCCTTGCGGGCGAGCCAGGGAATCATCGCCTTCATGGGGATCGCCACCTTCTTTTTGGCGCTCGACCCGCCTCAGCTGGTGGGGCTCTTCGCGCAGATGGGCGTCTACGGGGTGGTGTGCGCCTCGATCGTCCCAATGACGGCCGGCATCCTTCAGTCGCATCCGAATCGAATGGGCGTCGTCGCCGCTGCCGTTGTGGGCCCATTGGTTCATTTCACCCACTACGGCACGGTCGTCTACGGTCAGGGGCAGCTCATCAACCCCGCCCTCACCGCAACCGAGGGCGTTTTCGCCTCCATCGCGGTATATGGCGCTTCAGCGCTCCTCTCTCGAAGGGCCCCGGTTGGGGTGCGATCGACGCCCTGAGCTCGAAGAGACTTCATCGAGCCTTCACGCTCACGCTCGTGACCTCGCCTCCGGACTCGGGCACGAGCCGGATCGCGTGGGCGCCACGGGTTAGCCGCCGCTCCTTGCTCCGCTGCTCGCCGGTCAGGATGACCTCTCCATCCAGTTCGACGCGGAGCTGACCGCTCCCCTCGACGGTGACGGCATATACGCCCGTCTTTGGGACGTTCACGATCCAGGACCACCACTGCCTCGAGTCTCCGAACAGACGATCCCAGAGCGAGCCCGAGCCGCTGCGGCGGAAGTTCCAGTCTGCCTCCTTGGGGGTCAGCTCGGCGGGGAGCGGCCGGCCGATCTTCTGTTCGGGTGGCAGCCGACGAGAGGTCTGCCGAAGGGCCTTCATGAGCGGTCGGTCCCGAGCCCCGAGCGGCTCTCGCCAGGGAAAGAACTCGTACACGCCCCAAATACTCATGAAGCCGCCAGTTTGGTGCCAGATGTCATCGACCCGTTGGTGGAGTTTGCCAACCTCGGGCAGCGTGGACTTGGTCCAGTTCTGGATCGGAACCCGGCTGAAGTCGCCGCCGACGGACCATCCCGCCTCGTAGGCCACCACCGGCAAGCCGAAGCTCTTTGCGTAGATGGCCTGCTCGGCGAACTGTCGCTCGATCAAGTCGGCCCCGGACTGACCCAAGGCTTCTCCTTGGGCAAAGCCAGACTCGACGATGGCCTCTGCCTTCGTGACCCCGACCTCGTCGATCATGATCCATCCCGGCCCATCGACCTGCTCGGCAGTGAAGCTGATCCGACGTGGCCCTGGGGCTTTGACCTCGAAGACCGCTGAACCGTAGTAGCCGTCGAATTTATCCGTGGAGCGGCGCCAGCCCCCAATGTCGCAGCTACCCGAAGAGCGAAACATCTGGCCCTGGTCTCTGGCCGAGATGTTCTCGCCATCGACGGCGACTCTGAAGGGAAGGTAGCGCGGCCAGCCCTTCTTCTTGCCGGCGGCCCGGAAGCTGATCGCGTAATGGCCGGGCTCCTCGAAGTTCAGCTCTTGGCTCATGCGACCGCCCGATAAGAGGATGCCGGCCTGGATCCCTTCCTTCGGCTCGGGTACGACCTCGAACGGACCGTCAGGGTCGCGGCCATCTAGCCGCGCCACCCCTGCCGCCCCTTCGAAGCGCCACCCGTCGACCCCCGATGGCTGCAGCGACACGCCGGGCTCGGGGAGCAGCGGGCCCTCGAAACCGCCGTCGGCGAACGCGGGCTCTTCGACGACGCCTCTGCCGTTCTGAAGAGCGAAGTAGGTCGCGCCGCCAGCGCCCCAGATCCAATGGCTGACCGGGACGGGGTCTTCCCCCCGTTGCTCCGCCTGATGCCACAATAAGCTGTCCAAGAAGTCGAAGGAGATCTCCGCGGTACGCTGGAGGTTCTCGTATTGGTACTCGATGAGGGGACGGAATCGTTCGCCCATGGCCTCGTCCCCCATCACCTCACGAAACGCGCGGCTGGCAGCCAGGGTCCTGAGCGCGTGCCAACGACGGATGCTGTCGATGTTCCCCGGGTCGCCCAGCGTCCCATCGAAGTTCATCACCGACCATAGCTCGGTCTCCTTGGCGGCCATGGACAGCCGCCTGGCCTCTTGGGTCGACGGGAAGGGCCAATTCCAGATCTCGTTCCCCACCTCGACGTAGATACGGAGATTTGAGTTCAGCGGAGGATAGCGTGGGTTCGGGGTCCGCTCTCGATAGGGCTCCCGCCCGTCGCTGCCGAAGGCGGCGAGGCGCGCGAGCTTTTCAAAATACGCGTCGTCGGCGCTGATGGGAGTAGCGATGAGGAGATCCTTCCCGGTCTCGTTCGCCAGCATGATCAAAAGCTCCCAGTTCTCGACACGGTCGGCGTCGTAGAAGAATGGGAAGTCGGGGCGCGTGCGGTCGCTCCAGCTCACTTCACCCTTGCGGTTGCCGCCGCCAAGCCAGCGGATGGAAGTGTAGTGGTCGCGCACGATGTCCTTGAAGTAGCGAGTCACGACCTCGTCGGTACGGTGAGGCGTGTCGGCGCCAGGGTGCAAAGGACGCATGACCTGTAGGTCCGTCAGCAGGGGGCCATCTTCGTCCTGGGCGCTCTCGCGCTCGAATTGGATAAAGACCCGTGAGCAGTCGGCGGCGAACTTCCCCTCCGTCCGATCGGTCTTCGGATCGTAGGCGCCCTCGGGGAGGCGCTTCGTCCGAGCACCTCCATCTTGCACGAAGGCGAAGTTTCGACAGCAGCAGTTCTGGGAGACGTCCGCCCTTCCTCTGAAGGATATCCGATAGGTCCCGCGCCCGTATCCTTCTGCACCCTCGGTTTCCATCAAAACGAGAGACGCGGCATCTTCGAGAGGCCACTGCTGATCGCTGAAGCCCTCGTCGTTCGACCAGCGCGCGGTCTTCAGGGCGTCGGCCCAGACAATTCTTCCGTAGGTTGCGGCGTTCAGTCCCTGTTGGGCTACGGGATCGATGATCTCCTCGGGCGTGCTGGGGCTGGACCATCGAAGGCGGAGCGCTCCGGACGCGGCGAGCTGGCGGTATTCGATCACGACGTCCACCGCCTTGCCCCGTTTCAGGGGGACCGGCTTGGATCGCCAGGGACCCGACTCGTTCCACCGGTCCACGATCAGACGCTTCTTTCCGTCGGGAGAGCGCAGTGAGACCCGCAATCCTCCTCCGGCTCGGCCTTCGAACACGTAGGCTTCGGAAAAGCGGGGGAGGATTCGACCCTCCCAGCGCACCGAGAAGCGAGACTTGGGAAACTCGGCGTATGGCTTCGCGCGGGAGCCACCGACTGGGGCACCCGGGCCCCAATCGAAGTCGAGGCGGACGTCTCGGCGAATGAAGGCTGGTTCGCCTTCGAGGCCAGGATTCGCGAAGTAGCGACCCAGGATACCGTTGTCGGTCCAGCCGCCCCCTGTGGCATCGGGAAGATGCGCGACAGCGGCATGGACGGCGATCGTGAAGGCCAATGCTGACATCTCCGTCGAAGGTATCGAGGAAGAAGGTCTCCGCCAAGAAGGCCCGAGGATCCTGTCGACGAATACCCGGCGATCGAAGCGGACTCGGATGGTGCTGGCCGTCATCCTCGACGCGCACCGATCCGTTGGAGAAAAAATGCCTCCACCCTCTCAGGTTCACTGTCATTCCGGCCAGGGAGAGCGGGCAGACCGTGAAGGATTTCGGACGCAATCGCGGCGGTTGAAGACCGGCTGAGTTCAGGAGACCTCTTGGCCCAGAGGGACTTGCGCTCGGGCGAAAGCGATGTCGGCGGAAGACAGAATGCCAACGGGACGACGGTCTTGGTCGAGAACCGGGAGGCGCCGGACCTTGTGCTCGGCCATCATGCGCTCTGCCTCCTCGATGAAGTCCGAGTCGAGGCAGCAATGCAACTGCTTCGTCATCGCCAATGCGACCCCCATCTCGGCGAGGACGCGACCCTGGGTATAGGCCGCCATGGCGATGTCTCGGTCGGTGAGGATCCCGACCGCTCGGCCGTCCGAATCGACCACGGTCAAGCACTTGCAGTCGTCTTCCCACATCACTCGAGCCGCTTGGTTGAGAGAATCGGTGTGGAGACAGGTCTTGACGGGCTGGGTCATCAGTTCTTCGACTCGCATGGCTTTTTCTGGTGCGACGAGGCCGCTCTTCACAACCCCAGCAATCACCGTGCCAAATATGCGATCGAAGCCTCCACCGGGCTAAGATTACGAAGCGGTAACATGAACCGGAAAGAAGCTACCTAAATGAGGCTCATTGAAGCTGGTCCACAAGGTCGTCCGGTGCTCATGACGTGCTCGACGGGCCGTCAGTCCGTCGTCGACAGGCGGCCGCTGGTGTTCCGCCATCGCTCGAATAGAGTGTAGACCGCGGGCAGGATGAAGAGGGTCAACAGAGTCGAGGTGACCAGGCCCCCCACGACGACCGTGGCCAGCGGACGCTGCACTTCGGCCCCGATGCCGGCGGCGAGCATCATCGGCAAGAATCCGATGGCGTCGGTGGCGGCGGTCATGAGCACGGGTCGGAGTCGGTTCAATCCCGCAGATCTCGCGATGTCGGTGGGATTCGTCCAGCCGGCCTTTTCCAGCTGCTGGATTCGAGTGAAGAGAACCACTCCGTTGAGGACCGCAATGCCACTCAAGGCGATGAAGCCGACCGCGGCCGAGATCGACAGCGGCAGTCCACGCAGGTTCAGGGCGAGCAGCCCGCCTACCGTGGCCACGGGGACATTGAGGAGCACGAAGGCGACGGGACGCCAGTCCCGGAAGAGCCAAAGAAGCAGCAGCGCGATGACCGCCAAGGCCAGAGGGCCAATGACCATGAGCCGGCGCTGGGCGCTCTGCAGGGACTCGAACTGGCCGCCCCACTCGATTCGATAGCCCTCTGGCAGCTTCAGGCTCACCATCTTCTCCTGGGCCTCGTCAACAACCGTCCCCAGACCGCGCCCGCGGACGTTGAAGCCGATGACGATGCGGCGCTGACCCTGGTGGTGAAAGACGATGCTCGGCGTCCTGCGCTCTTCGATCTGCGCGGCCCGGAGGATGGGGACGAGCTCGCCTTCGCTGGTGGGGATGCGGAGGCTGGGAAGATCGGTGGTCGAGCGATCGGACTTCAGCTTGATTCGTACTGATAGGGGTACGCGTCCATCGTAGCTTCTGGCGACCTCGACGCCTCTTTCGACGGCCATCACTGCCCGAAGAATGTCGTCTCCGGTGAAGCCGAGTTGGCCGGCCAGCAGCGGCCGTGGTCGAACGTCGACCGTGGGAACGTCGGGGGGCGAAGCGATGCGAATGTCTGCTGCGCCTTCGATGGTCCGAAGGCGAGAGGCGACCTCTTCGGCCAGGAGCCGTAGCTGTTCGAGATCCTTCCCATAGACGTTGGCCGAGACGTCGGCCGTGTTGCCGCCGAGGAGCTCGTTGAAGCGCATCTGGATCGGCTGCGTGAAGACGGGATCCCCTTCGGGGTCGAGCTGGGTCAGTCGTTCGTCGATGAGCTCGATGAGCTCTGGCTTCGTGAGCCCGGCCCGCCACTCGGACTTGGGGGCCAAGTCGATGAACACATCGGCCTGCTCCAGGCCCATGATGTCGGTGGCGACGGCAGGGCTGCCGATGCGCGAGGCGACGTGGCGGATCTCGGGGATGGGCATCAATGCCCGCTCCATGCGGGTGGCGCCATCGATCGCCCCTTCGATGGAGATGTCGGGCCTCCTGGTGGTCTGAATGACCAAGTCTCCCTCGTCGAGCTGTGGAACGAAGGCGCGTTCCGCCTGTACGAAAAAGGCGATGCCGGCGCCGATGAGCGCCACGCCTCCCAATGCGACGAGGCCGGGGCGAGCGAGACAGGCCGACAGGGCAGGGGCGTAGGCTCGCCGAAATCGGCGCGCCAGCCACGGCTCGCGCTGAGGGAGGTCTTTCTGCCGGAGAAAGACGACCGCAGCGGCGGGGACGAAGGTGATGGCGAGGGCGAGGGCGGTCAAGAGCGCGAGCACCACCGTGACGGCCATGGGGCGAAATAGACGCCCGTCGACCCCCCGCAGGAGTAGGATGGGCGCGTAGACGAGGATGATGATCAGCACCGAGATGGTGACCGGCCCCGCGACCTGTTTGGCGTTTTGCGAGATGCGGTCCACCCAGCTTCCGCTCGCATCCTCGCTGGACTCGAAGAAGCTCTCGACCTTGACCACGGCGCCGTCCACCAGCAAGCCGAAGTCGATGGCGCCGAGGCTCATCAGGTTACCTGGCACCCCCAGGACGGCCATGCCGGCCAGGGCGCCCAGCATCGACAACGGAATGACGAGGGCGGTGATCAGTCCGGCCCGGAAGCTGCCCAGCAGCAGAAAGAGAACTGCGACGACCAGGACGCCACCCGAGAGGAGGTTCCCGGTGACGGTCCGGATCGTCGCCCACACCAGCTTGCCGCGGTCGTAGGCAATGTCGAGCTCTACGTCCTTGGGAAGGATCTTCTTCACCGTGTCCAGTTCGGCCTTGACGAGGCCGACGGTTTTCAGTGCGTTCGCGCCGCGAAGCATCTGGAGCATGACGTAGACGACTTCCCCCTCCCCATCGAGGGTGGCGGCGCCTGTGCGGACCTGGTGGCCCACCACGACCCGGCCGATGTCTCGGATCCGGACTGGCGGACGGTCGTCGCCTCGTGGGCGGATCACGAGGTCGGCGAGCTCCTCAGGGACCCGAGGGCGAATGATGCCCCGCAGTAAGGACTGGCCGGAACCATCGGTTTGGAGGGTGGCTCCGGGAGCGACCCGGACCGTCCGGGCGAGAACTTCTTCCAGGTCCCGCAGGCTGAGTTGCCATCGGGCCAGCTTTACCGGGTCGGCGACGAGGTCCAAGGTGCGGACCTTGCCGCCCCAGCTGTTGACCTCGACGATGCCCGGTACGGCTCCGAGGACTGGGCCGATGTCGTAGCGCGCAATCTCCAGGAGTTCGTCGAGACCTCGGGTCTCGGACGACAGGGAAAACTGTAAGATCTCCCCCAGGCCACCGCTCAGAGGGCCGATCTCGGGCTGCTGAGCATCGGGAGGCAAGCCGTCCGTCACCGTGATGAGTCGCTCCTGGATGAGCTGGCGGGCCTCCAGGATGTCGGCCCCCTCTTCGAAGAGAAGGGTCACCGAGGAAATGCCGTAACGAGACTTGCTGCGCTGTTCCTCGAGATTGGGCACCGAGCCCGTGGCCAGCTCGATCACCCGCGTGACCTGCTGCTCGACTTCGATCGGGCTCAAGCCCGGAGCACGGGTCAGGACCACGACCTGGTTGCCGGTCACGTCGGGGAGGGCGTCCAGCTCGAGCCCTTGGGTGAGATACAGTCCGGCCACGATCGCGACGCCTACCACTGTCAGAATGGAGCGCGGGCGACGGGTCGACGTCTCGATGATGCGCTCCAGGATCAAAAGAGCCTCATCGATTTCGGAGAGCCGCCCGTGGATCGAGGGCGACCTCGTCGGACGGAGTCAGTGCAGCGCGCACCACTGCGACTTCGTCGTCTTGATGGAGGACTTCGGCGGGCAGGCGCTCGACTTCGTTCTCCCGAGTTCGTCGGGCGAGAAACGCGCCTTCTTCACCTCGGCCCAAGGCTTCGATGGGGATGGTGAAGGCGTCCGCTCCCCGGGTCGCGCCGATCAGCTCGCCGACCCGCTCGCCGACGAGTTCGACCTCCTCGGCCAAGGCGAACCAGGTCGTCCAAGTGCCGGTCGGTGGGTCCGACACCGCCCCCAAAGGAGGACTTCGGACCGCGAAGCGCGCGCCGTCGGTAGCTTCGAAGGCATAGTCGAGGGCATCGGTCGCTCTGTCCTGAAGGAGGGCTTCCACTCGGGGTCGTCCAGCGCCCACGACCTGGGCGAGAGGGCTGCGGTCGGGGCCGACGTTCTGGCCGAGTCGGACCTTCAGCTTGGTGACGGTGCCGGCGATGGGACTGGCGAGGATGGAGCTGCCGTTGAGATGGATGCGATCGAAGTCTCGACGATCCATACCGTGGGCGAGCAGGATGGCCTGCATCTTCCGTTTGCGTCCTCGAAGTCGCGCGATGTCCTCGTGACGAGCCTGCAGCTCGTCCTGAGACGCCAGGCGCTCCTCGGCCAGAGCTTCCATTCGTGCGAGGCGGTCCTCCGCGATATCCAGGGTGTCGACCGCGCTTCGCCATTCGCCCGCCGCTTCGGCCAAGGTGGGTGACGCAATCTCGAGGATGGGGTCTCCGCGTTCGACCGCGTCTCCGGGCTGGACGAAGACCTGGCGAACCACGCCCATAGAAAGGAAGGTCAGGTCGGCGGAGGAGGTCGCGGTCGGGATGAGGCGGGCCGGTGCCTGGATGATGGCTTGGTTGCCCGCGGCCCGGACGGTCGCATAGCTCGTTCCGTCGTCGCTGGAGTCGCGAACGGCCTTTTCGGGGGTCTCGGCTGTCGTGCAGGCCCCGGCGATGAGCGCAAGGGCGAGGGCTGCTCCCGAGGCTCGAGCTTTCCAGCCTCTCGCCGAGATCACGGAGAGGCTCCGTCGTCGGTGGCCAGGATCAGCCAGAGATCGAAGGCCGCCGCGTGGCGGCGTCCATGGGCGTGAGCCGCCGCGAGCTCGGCGTCGAGGAGGCGGATCCGGGCGTCCAGCACTTGCTGAAGCGGAACGGCGCCCAGCTCCAGCTCTCGGCGAAGGGCCTCCAGCTC
>CAYZFR010000086.1:0-15907 GCA_964477875.1 uncultured Myxococcales bacterium | reverse complement strand
GGTCAGCGAGACGCCCAGGCCCACGGCACCGAACAGGCCGACGAAGATCGCGAGCGCCCACAGGCGCCGCTCGTGTCGCGGCGGGTCCTCGGCGTCGAGGCGGCTCACCAGGTGGAACTCGTTCGACAGCCGATGCTGGTCGATGAACGAAGGCGGCGCCTCCAGCAGCAGCGTATCGCCGGCCACGAGCTCGATGTCGCCGACGCGACTTCGGATGCGAGCGCCCTGGCGCGCGATTCCGAGCACGACGGCGTTGTACTGATTGCGGAAGCGCGCCTCTCGAACAGTCTTGCCGAGCATCGGGAAGGCCTGAGACAGCACCGCCTCGACGAAGACTCGGTCCGACCGACCGCCCTCCAGGATGAAGAGGGTTCGGCTGGCCGGGCGCAGGCCCGGCGTGCGTCGCAGCTCGACCACCGAGTCCACCATCCCGACGAATACGAGCTGATCCTGCGCTTCCAGCCGCTCCTGGGCTCCCACCGCCGGCCGGACCGTCCCCCTCCGATGGATCTCGGCCAGGTACACGCCCGGGAGGTGGCGAAGCCCGGCCTCCTCGATGGTGCGTCCCGCGAAGGGCCCGCCGTCCTCGACCACCATCTCGAGGGTGTACTCCCGCGGGTCCAGCAGCTCCCGGAGCCCGTCGTCGTGGGCGGGGAGGAGCCGATGACCGCCGAGGACCATGAACGCGATCCCAACCAGAGCACAGGGGACGCCGACCACGGCCAAGTCGAAGAGCTGAAGCGGGGCCCGCCCCGCCTCTAGCAATAGACCTTGCACGACGAGGTGGGTGCTGGTGCCGACCAGCGTGCAAAGGCCGCCCAGGATGGCCGCGTAGCTGAGGGGGATGAGGAGCTTGGAGACCGGTATGCGCAGGCGGCGCCCCCAGTCCGAGACTACGGGCAGCAGGACGGCGACGATGGGCGTGTTGTTCAAGAAGGCGCTCAGCACCGCCACCGGAGCGCTGAGCCGAAGCACCGCCATCGCGACCGAGCGAGGGCGACCCAGGACCCGCTGTATGACGAAGCCGACCGCGCCCGTCTCTCGAAGCCCCGCCGCCACCACGAACAAGGCGCCCACCGTGACGACGCCCTCGTTGCCAAAGCCCCCTACGCCCACCGAGACCGGGATGGCGCCCAGGGTCATGAGACCGACCAGCGCCGCGTTGAGCGCCAGGTAGGGCGGCAGCTTCGTCAGCGCCAGCGTTCCGAAAGTCGCCGCGATGGCGCCGACCGTCAGCCAAGCGTCGAGGCTCATGTCGACTCAGACGGAGCGGGATTTCGACAAGGGGCCCTGCTTTGGCACCACCACGATGCCTTCCGGCGAGACGTGATAGAGCTTGGCGTCCGAATCCGTGTCGAAGCCGATCGTGGTGCCTTCGGGGATGGTGACGTTCTTGTCGATGATGGCTCGCCGGATGCGGCAGTGTCGGCCGACGTCGACGCCGTCGAAGAGCACCGACTGGGACACGTGGGAGAAGCTGTTGATGCGGACGCCGGAGCCCAGAATGCTCTGCTCCAGGTGGCCGCCCGAGATGACGCAGCCATCGCAGACCATGGAGTCGGTGGCGATGCCGATCCGTTTGCTCTGTTGGTCGGCGAAGACGAACTTCGCCGGCGGTCCCTCGGGTTCGGCCGCCCGAATGGGCCACGCTCGGTTGTACAGGTTGAACGTCGGCGACACCGACACCAGGTCCATCGAGGCCTCGTGGTAGGCGGCCAAGGTCCCGATGTCGACCCAGTAGCCTTGGGCCTTCGTGGCCTCACCAGGCACGCGATTCTGAGCGAAGTCGTACACGTAGACCGGCTCCTTCTCGAACAGCTGGGGCAGAAGGTCGCCGCCGAAGTCGTGCTTGGATCCCGACCGGGCGGCGTCGCCCCGAACCTCTCGGATCAGGACCTCGCGATCGAAGAGGTAGTTGCCCATCGAGGCCAGGGACCATCCCGGACGGCCGGGCATCTCAGGGGGATCGGTGGGCTTTTCGACGAAGCCGGTCATTCGACCTTCGGCATCCACCGCGACGCAGCCGAAGCGGTTGGCCTCTTCTCGAGGAACCGGGATGGCAGCCACGGTGGCTCGCGCCTTTCGGGTGCGGTGGAAGTCCACCATCTGGCTGACGTCCATCTTGTAGACGTGATCGCCGCCGAACACCGCCACCAGCTCGGGGTCTTCGTCCTCGATGATGTTGAGGTTTTGTGAAATGGCGTCGACGCTGCCCGTGTACCAATCTTTGGACAGGTTCATTTGGGGCGGGACGGGCTCGATGTAGCCACCGAAGCCGGCGAAGCGGTTCCAACTTCGCATCAGGTGCTTGAGGAGGCTGTCCGACTTGTATTGAGTGAGGACCTTGATGTGTTGGTAACCGGAGTTGACGAAGTTCGAGAGGACGAAGTCGATGATGCGATAGCGTCCACCGAAGGGGACGGCCGGCTTGGCCCGCTCCTCGGTCAGCGGCAGGAGCCGCTTTCCTTCACCCCCCGCGAGAACCATGGCCAGAACCTGCATGCCGGCCCCCTATCACGGGGTCGGTCTGCTCACCAACGGACCCGTTCGAAGGGTCATGCCCGAAGTCGTGGGGCCCACGGCCTGGTGGACTCACCGAGATCGCTGTACTAGCCCCGAGCCATGACGTACTTCGTGGCTCCGGAAGGAAACACTGTCGAAATCCAAGGCGAGCAGGTCCTGGCCGGCGATCGACCCATCATCCCCTTCATCGAAGGTGACGGTACGGGCCCTGACATCTGGCGCGCCTCTCAGCGGGTTTTCGACGCCGCGGTCGAAAAGGCCTACGGGGGAGACAAGAAGATCTCCTGGTACGAGGTCTTTGCGGGGCAGAAGGCCTTCGACCTCTTCGGCGAGTGGCTGCCCGACCGGACCATCGATGCCTTTCGCCAGTACAAGGTCGGCATCAAAGGCCCCCTCACGACACCCGTCGGAGGCGGCATCCGATCCCTCAACGTAGCGCTCAGGCAAACCCTCGATCTGTACACCTGTCTGCGTCCGGTGCGGTGGTTTCAAAACGTCCCTTCGCCGGTGAAGAAGCCCAACGAGATCGACATGGTCATCTTTCGTGAGAACACGGAAGACATCTACGCCGGGATCGAGTTCGAGGCCGGAAGCGAGGATGCGACGCGCTTCCTGAAGCTTCTGCAGGAGCACTTCCCCGAGCGCTACGGCAAGATCCGCTTTCCGAACACGTCGGGCATCGGGCTCAAGCCGGTGTCGTCCGAGGGCACCGAGCGACTGGTACGAAGCGCCATCAAGTACGCCCTCGCCAACGGCCGCAAGAGCCTCACCATCGTCCACAAGGGGAACATCATGAAGTTCACCGAAGGGGCTTTCATGCGGTGGGCCTACACCCTCGGCGAGCGAGAGTTCGGCGACCAGACCTACGGCTGGGGCACCATGGGGGGCTCACAGTGGGAGCGCACCAAGGCCGAGAAGGGGGAGGAGGCTGCCGACGCCGAGCTGGAGGCGGCCAAGCGCGAAGGCAAGCTGATCATCAAGGACGCCATCGCCGACATCATGCTCCAGCAGATTCTCACCAGACCCACCGAATTCGACGTCATCGCGACCATGAACCTGAACGGCGACTACCTTTCCGACGCCCTGGCGGCCCAGGTGGGCGGTATCGGGATCGCGCCCGGTGGCAACATCAACTATGAGACCGGACACGCCATCTTCGAGGCTACCCATGGCACCGCGCCCAAGTACGCGGGCAAGGACGTCGTGAATCCAGGCTCGGTGATCCTCTCCGGCGAGCTCATGCTCCGCCACCTCGGCTGGGCCGAGGCAGCGGATCTGATCGTCAAGAGCCTGGACGTCACGATCGGGAACAAGACGGTGACCTACGACTTCCATCGGCAGATGGAGGGGGCCACCAAGGTCAAGACCTCGGAGTTCGCGGACCATCTGATCCGCAACATGGGCTGACCCAGCTTCGGGCGCTCAGGCCTGTCCGGCCGCCTTCCTCTGCTTGGCGTTCGGAAACTGCGCGAGGTCGGCGGTGGCGACTGGGTGCTGTTCGGCGTCCGCGTGTACCTCGATGCCGGTCGAATCGTCGAAGCACAGGTGGTCTTCGATGCCTTTCGCTTGCTTAATAGGCTGCTCGTACACCCAGGCGCCGTTGGGTACCTGGCGCCCGCCGATGCGCACCGAGTAGTAGGACGCCGTGCCCTTGTATGGGCAGTGGGTCTGCTTGCTGGTTCGCTCGAGCATCCCGACGTCGACGTCGTCTTTCGGGATGTAGTAGCGAGCCGGGTAGCCATCTTCATCTAGACGCAGCGCCCGGGTGCTGTGAGCAAGTGTGAAGCCGTTGAATACGACTTCGACAGGGCGTTCATGCTTCTCGATGCGGAGATTTGAAGTCATCGCCGCCGGGTGTACAGCTAGTCGAGGGCGGACAGCAAACCGTTGTGCAAGGCGCCAAAAAATAAACCCGCGGAAACGCTCGTCAACGCGGCCGTCATGACGCTCGCTAGCAGGGCGTTCACCCAACTGTCGGACCTCTGACGGACCCCCGGGTAGATCGCGACACTACACGCGATGGTCCCTATACAACTGACCAGGAGGACGGTCCATTGCGGCGGCGTCATGTCTGCATGGCCCTCTCGAGTCGGTCTTGGATCGCCGCGCCGATCCCTTCGGTTGGGACGGGCTCGACGACGATTTCGCGCATGCCGGCGCCGTCGAGACGCCGCAGCGCTTCAAAGAGACTTCGCGCCGCCTGGCGGAGGTCGCGGGCGGGGCTCAAGTCGATCTCCGCCCCCCAGCCCGGCTCGGGCGCGCTTGCGAAGCACAGCCGGCCGGCGTCAGGTCGTGGATGGTCGCCGGGGCGCCGCCAGCGTAGGGGCGTTCGCGGCGCGTAGTGCCGCAGCGTCCGGCCGGGGCTCTCTTGCTGCAGGCTGTCTTTCGAAGGCACCGACGAGCGGCCGATGATCTCCTCGATCGCCTCCCGAGCGAGTCCTCCGGGCCGCAGAAGCATGGGTTCGGAACGCATGAGCGAGACCACGGTGGACTCCACGCCCACGTGGCAGGGCCCCCCGTCCACAAGCGGAAGCTCCAGGCCCAGCTGTTCCTCCACTGCTTCGGCCGAGGTCGGACTCAGGCGACCGAAGCGATTGGCGCTCGGCGCCGCGACCGGACGGGCCGTCTCCTCGAGCAAGCGCAGCGCGGTGGGGTGGTCGGGCACCCGGACGGCGAAGCTCCGAAGTCCCGCCGTCACCAGGTCGGGCACCACCGGCCGCTTGGGCAGCACCAGGGTCAAGGGCCCGGGCCAAAATGCTTCGGCCAGAGCTCTTGCCCGGGGATCGAGGGGGCCGTCCACCAAAGCCTCCGCCGAGGCGAGATCCGCGACGTGGACGATCAAGGGATCGAAGCGCGGCCGGCCTTTGGTCTCGAAGATCTGGACCACCGCCTCGGGATTGGTGGCGTCTGCGCCCAGGCCGTAGACGGTCTCGGTGGGGAAGGCGACGAGCTGGCCCGCGCGCAGCCTTCGGGCCGCTTCTTTCAAGGAGATCTTCACATCGCCTGCGGAGCCTGAAGGCCCAGCAGCTCCAATCCGGCGGCGAGGGTGCGGCGAACGGCGTCGACCAGCGCCAACCGCGCGCGCCGGAGCTCTGGGTCGCCCCCGACCAAGACGCGCTTGCTTCGGTCTTGATTGCCGGCCGTGAACCAGCTCGCCGTCGCCTGGGCGAGATCGAAGGTGGCTCGGGCAAGCAGCGAGGGTTCGAACTCTTCGCAGGCCCGTTGGAGGACGTCGGGGAAGCGAGCGAGGGCCCGAAACACCATCCGCTCTTCGTCGAGCTCGAGACGAGAGAGCACGGCCTCGTCGAGCCCTTCGTCTTCGCCCTTGCGGAGGATGGAGCACGCCCGGGCGTGGGAAAACTGCACGTAGGGACCGGTGAAGCCGGTGAACTGCAGAACCTCGTCCCAGTCGAAGTTGAAGTCGCTCGCCCGCAGATTCTTGAGATCGCCGTACAGGATGGCTCCGATGCCGATGGCCTCCACCACCTCGTCGAGCAGATTCGAATCGATCTTGTCCGAAGCCTCGCAGATCGCCCGAGCCTTCGAGACCGACTCTTCCAGCACCTCGTCGAGAAAGACGACGTTACCCCGCCGGGTGCTCATGCCGATCACCCGACCGAAGGGAACGTGATGGCAGCTGTCGGCCCAGTCGTGCCCCATGGCCTTCAGCACCGTGAACAGCTGCTTGAAGTGAAGGCTCTGCTCGACACCCACCACGTACAGCGCCCGGTCGAAGTCGAAGCGCGCATGGCGGTCGAGAGCCGCCGCCACGTCCCGTGTCAAGTAGAGGGTCGTTCCGTCCCGGGTCTTGAGCATCGGCGGAGGCTCGTCGGCGGGGACGTCGACGTCGACGACCTCCGCTCCCTGGTCGACCCGCGTGCCGGGCTGGTGGCGCACCTTCTCCACCGTCTCTTCCAGCACGTCCTGGTAAAGAGACTCACCCTCCAGCGAGCTGAAGCGCACCCCCAGCCGGGCGTAGACCTTCTCGAAGTCTTCGATCGATATGGCTCGAAAGCGCCGCCATTCGGCGAGCGCTGCTTCGTCCTTCTCCTCCATCCGGCGCAGAAAACGCCGGGCTTCGGCGTCCTTCGCTTCCGCTTCGGGCAGCTCGGCTTTCGCGATTTCGGCGTCGGCGCGGAGCGTCTGGAGAAGGCTGGGAAGCGCCTCCAAGGGATCGACGTCGGCGGCGAGGTCGCCGAGAGCGCGCAGCTTCCTCTCCAGGCCTTTCGCCCTCTTCTCCGCCTTCTTCACGTCCTTGCCCTCCGCCGCTTCGGCCTCCGCCCGAGCCATCCGCAGCGCTTCGGCGAGGCCTTCGGCCTCCGCCGGGCGCGCGATGCGCGCCTTGCGCCCCGCCACGTCGGCCTCCTTGCTCGCCCGAACGTACACCTCGACCAGGTGCTTCGCGTCCTCCCGTCGGGCGGGGTCGCCGTGGCGGGCGAAGCCGGTGGCGAGAAGCCCGAACTGCTTCCCCCAGTCCCCGAAATAGTTGATCGAGACGACCTTCCACCCGCAGGCGGCGTGGATCCGGGAGAGCGCGGCTCCGATCACCGTGCTTCGGATGTGGTGGAAGGCGAGGGGTTTGGCGATGTTGGGCGACGAAAAGTCGATGACCATCGTCCTGTTCTGCCCGTGCTCGCTGCGCACGAAGTCGGGCCCCCGGGCAGCCGGCACCACGAGCTCGGCAAGGGCGGCGGCGCTGAAGCTGAAGTTGAGGTAGGGACCTACCGCCTCCACCGACCAGCGGGGGTCGCCGGCGAGATCGGCCGCCCAGGCCCGGGCCAGCTCGGGGGGCTTCTTGCCGGCCGTCTTGGCAAAGGGGAAGCAAGGAAGGGACAGGTCCCCGTGCTGGGGGTCGGCCTCCCGGATGTGGGCGTAGACGGCGGCCTCTGAATCGCTCGAAAGACCTTGGCTCGACGCGACGGCGGATGCGAGTGCATTCCGCAGCGAAGCCAGCGGAGAAAACATCCGTGGGGCTCCTACAAAAGCGCGTCATGTTTGGCAAGAAGGGCAAGGGTCGCCTGGAAGAGGCCCAGATTCGCGCCGCACTCAGCGGCCTAGAGGACTCGGTCGACGGAACGCCGCTCGACCAGCGGCTGGAGTCGCTGAACAGCGCCCACGCGCTTCAGCTGCAGCTGGTCTTTCCAACCACTGCGTGGGAGGGGCGGACGGTGGCGGAGGACGCCATTCGCAAGGCCCTCGCCGAGGCCGGTGAAACCCGAGACATCCGCATCGACATTCGGGGCGACGTGCAGGCGGCGCGGCCCCAGGGCAGCGCCCAGAGCCTCATCCCGGGGGCCAAGAACGTCATCCTCTTCGCCTCCGGTAAGGGCGGGGTCGGGAAATCCACCGTCGCCACCAATGTGGCCACCGCATTGGCCCGCACCGGCGCGAAGGTCGGCCTCCTCGACGCCGACATCTACGGACCTTCGATCCCCACCATGCTCGGCGTGACCGAGCGCCCAGAGGTGGTTGGGCAAAAGCTGAAGCCGGTCCACAAGCACGGCCTCTCGCTGATGAGCATCGGTCTGATCGTGGACCCGAATCAGGCGATGTCGTGGCGCGGTCCGATGCTCAATGGCGCTCTCACCCAGTTCATGCGGGACGTGGAGTGGGGCGAGCTCGACTACATGATCCTCGACATGCCCCCGGGGACCGGAGACGTGCAGCTGACCATCGCGCAGAATCTGAAGGTCGCCGGCTCGGTCCTGGTGTCGACGCCCCAGGACGTCGCCCTCGCCGACGTCATCCGAGGCAAGGCGATGTTCGACAAAGTCGATGTTCCGGTCTTGGGCGTGGTCGAGAACATGGCTTGGTTCGTGTGCGGCGACTGCAGCGCCAAGCACTTCATCTTCTCCCAGGGCGGCGCGAACCGTCTCGCGAGCGAGATCGGCGTGCCACTGCTGGGCGAGATTCCGCTCGAGCAGTCGACCCGCGAGTCGGGCGACAGCGGCGTCCCCGAGGTCTTGGCCCATCCCGACAGCGCGGTGGCGCAAGCCTTCGACAAGCTGGCTCATCGCCTCGCCACCGAGCTCGCGGTCACCGCTGCCAAGCAGTCGGTGAAGCCTGGGCGCGGCCTCAAGATCATTCAGTAGGCGACGGCGACGTGGCGAAGGTCGGCACCAAGCCTCCCAAGGGCACCCGCGATCTCCTTGGGCCGGAGCTCGAGCTGCGCCAGCGGGTCATCCGCATCATCCAGGAAGTCTACGAGAGCTTCGGCTTCGAGCCCCTCGAGACGCCGAGCTTCGAGCGGCTTGACACCCTCCTCGGCAAGTACGGCGACGAGGGTGATCAGCTCGTCTTCAAGATCCTGCATCGGGCCCAGCCGCTCGTGAACGGCGTGCGGGCGGCGGCGGCGGCCCTGCAGGAGCCGGGGACAGTGGTCGTGGGCCGGACCGGGGAGTCGGCCCCCAGCATCGAGCCGATTCTGGCCGACTTGGGGCTTCGCTACGATCTCACCGTGCCCCTTGCTCGTGTGGTGGCCCAGTATCGAAGCCAGCTCCCCGCGGTCTATCGACGCTACCAGATCCAGCCGGTGTGGCGGGCGGACACCCCGTCGAAGGCGCGCTTTCGAGAGTTCCATCAGTGTGACGTCGACGTTGCTGGCTCGAGCTCTCCCCTCGTCGAGGTGGAGGTCGTGTCGGCGGTGTCGACCTGTCTGGCGCGGCTGGGCTTCGAAGCGGCCCGAGTTCGGTTCAACCACCGCGGCTTGCTCCGGAGCGTCATGCGGGTCGCGGGGGTCGAGGCCGGGGCCGAGGTCGACGCCATCACGGCCCTCGACAAGCTCGACAAGATCGGCGCCGAGGGCGTTCGGGCCGAGCTGTCGGAACGCGGCGTGGGGACGCGGGCCGCCGGCGAGCTCCTCGGCGTGTTGACCGGGGAAGCAGGGCTGGACGCGGTGAGCGCCTTCGTGGCGGACGACGAGGAAGGGGCGGCGGCGGTCAGCAATCTCCGGCGGATCTTGGAGCTCGCCGAAGGGTCCGAAGCGGGTCCGCGGCTGGTCTTCAGCGCCAACTTGGCCCGAGGACTCGGCTATTACACCGGCGCGATCTTCGAGGTCGAAGATCCCGACCTCGGGGCTTCGCTCGGAGGCGGCGGGCGCTACGATGGACTGGTCGGCATGTTCAGCGGGCAAGACGTCCCTGCCTGCGGGTTTTCGTTGGGACTGGAGCGGATATTGGTCCTCCTGCAGGAGCGAGGCGGCCTCGAAGAGAGCCGGGCGCGTCGCCGCGTTCTTCTGACGCCGTCGAGCGAGGGCGCCTTCGGTCGAAGCCTGGAGCTCGCCCGCCGGCTCAGGACGGCAGGCCTCGCGGTCAGCCTCGCTCCTGATCCGGTGAAGCCGGGCAAGGCCCGAAAGGAGGCCGACGAGCGAGGCTTCGACGCCGCCGTCCTGGTCGATGAGGCCGAGGGCTTCGGTCTGTGGCTGAAGCGGGCGCCGAAGGTCCGGGACCGAAGCGAGCCGACGGTAGAGGGTCTGATCGCGGCCATCGAACGAGACGACGGTGCCCGATCGTGAGCCGCTGGCCGTCGCCCTTGGCCTCACCCTGCTCGCCGGCCTCGCGACGCTCATCGGCGGCCTGATCGGCGTCAGCGCTGGCCCGACCAATCGGCGCTTCCTGGCCGTCAGTCTCGGTCTGTCGGGGGGCATGATGATCTACATCTCCTTCGTCGAGCTCATGCCGGCCGCTCGCTCCGACTTCGAGGCGGCGGGGAGCAGCGTGCCCGACCTCGCCGTCACACTGGCTTTTTTCGCCGGGATGCTCGCCATCGCCGCCATCGACTTCGTGATCCCGGAGCCCAGCAACCCCCATATGGGCACGGACGAGACGGCGGAGAGCGTCGAGAAGCTTCGTCTCCGGCGCATGGGGATCCTCGCGGGTCTGGGCATCGCCATTCACAATTTTCCGGAGGGCATCGCGACCTTCCTCAGCGCCTTCCGGGACCTGCGCTTCGGGTTGCCGGTGGCGGTCGCGGTCGCGCTGCACAACATCCCGGAGGGGGTGGCGGTGGCGGTGCCGGTCTACCAAGCCGACGGCAGTCGAAGAAAAGCGCTGCTGTACTGCGCCGTCTCCGGCCTCGCCGAGCCCCTCGGCGCTCTCCTCGCTCTGGCGGCGATCCGCGTCTTCGGCGACCCTTGGGTGATGGCCCTGGTGACGGCAGGGGTCGCGGGGGTGATGGTCTTCATCAGCCTCGACACCTTGATCCCGAACGCGAAGCGCTACGAGGAGGGCCATGACGCGGTCTACGGACTGATGGTGGGCATGGGTATCATGGCCCTCACGCTGCTGGCTCTGTGAGCCGGCGCGGCATCGCGTAGCGCCGGAGGTCGAACGCTGCGGTCACGGGTCGAAAGACCGCTTTCGCCTCGCGGAGGTGGCCTCGGGTGCTCGGATAGCGTTGACTGAAGTGGGTAAGGAGCAGCTCCCTCGCGCCGGCCGAGCGCGCGAGCTCGGCGGCGTGACGGGCAGTCATGTGGCCGCGCTCTCGAGCCTCTCGCTCCTCCGCCTCCAGGTAGGTCGCCTCACAGACCAGCAGGTCCACGCCCTGGGCGAGCTCATAGGCGCCTCGACAGCGGCGGGTGTCCATCACGAAGGCCAGGGAGAGACCGTCGGCGCCGTCGACTCGATAGCCGAAGGTCTCGATGGAGTGACTGAGCTTTTGCGTCGTCACTTCGAAGGTCCCGTCGGCGAGCACCACGCCCTCGGTGTCATAGGGTGCGGCTCGGACCGGCGGCTCCCGCTCGTACTGGCAGGCGTGGAGCGCCCGCTCGAAGAACGGGCGGCCATAGCTGGGGAAGTGGATCGTCACCGGGCCTGGGACCTCGTCCATGGCCAGGCGGTGAAAGATCCCGGCCAGGCCGAGGCAGTGGTCGCCGTGGAAGTGGGTGAGGAAGACGTGGTCGAGCTGGTCGAAGCCGACGCCCGCCCGGGCCATCTGGCCCGAGGTGTCTTCGCCGGGGTCGAAGAGCAGACCGCGTTCGCCCCAGCGGAACAGGTAGCCGTTGTGGTTGCGGTGCCGGGTGGGGACCTGACTGGAGGTTCCCAGCACGATGAGCTCGGGCGCCGTCACGGCGCCGCATGCTCGCAAAAGCGCGTCGAAGCGGGCAAGCAGTCGCCGGAAAAGAGGCTCAGCTCTGGGGTTCGGGCTCGGCCTCGAAGCTGTCGGTGCGGGGGCGGTCGCAGGCCTCGTCAGTACAGACCTGGTAGCGAAAGACGCCCCGCACCCGGTCGTTGCTCGCGTCAGGCCGGCGGTCGAGCTCGCCCTCCACCAGGCCTGCCCCCTCGA
Organism: uncultured Myxococcales bacterium; assembly: GCA_964477875.1. GTDB lineage: Bacteria > Myxococcota > Kuafuiibacteriia > Kuafuiibacteriales > Kuafuiibacteriaceae > Kuafuiihalomonas. The sequence continues at coordinate 4,102 of CAYZFR010000086.1, read as the reverse complement.
CGACGACCGAGCGGCCGATGGGCAGATCCTTGGTCTCGCCCTCCGGGTAGCGCACGTTTTCGATGACGTAGGCGCTGTCCGGCTCGGAGCGCAGCTCGAGGGGTCGACCGACCGTCTCGCCCTGGGAGTACACGTGAAAGCCGTCCGCGACTTCGAAGCGGACCCGAATGGTGTCGGCCTCCACCTCGATCCCGTACTCGAAAGCCGTGGCCCAGTCCGGGGTTCCGTCCGGCGCCGGCGTTGCGCGATGCGCCTCGCTTCGGCAGCCGGCCATTAGCAAGAACATGCACAAGGCCTCTCGCACGGGCGGAGGAAACTCGAAGATCGTTCCCACTGCAACCGCCCCTGGTGAAGGCGGAGCGCCTCCGGTATGGGGGGAATGATGCGCACTCCAGCGATCTTCGGTCTGTCCCTGCTCCTGACCGCGTCGAGCGCGATGGCTCAGGGCAGCCAGACCCGCCGCCCGGTCACCAAGAGCGGAAGCCGCGCCCCGATCAAGCCGGGCGAGGAGCCTCCAGCGCCGCCTTCGGCCGAGAACACCGAGAAAGCGGCCCTTTCCCTCGAGGAGGCGGCGGCCGAGGGTGATGTTCAGGCCGGTGCGGCCGCCATCTCTGCGCTGCGAGGCAGCTTCGAGGAGAAGCTGGAGGGCAAGATGCGAGCCGGCCTCGCCCACCTGCAGGCGGGCGCGCTCGCCAAGGCGGAGCGGCTGTTCGCATCGGCCAAGGAGGCCGATCCGGAGTCCAAGCCCGCCGCGTTGGCGTTCCAGCTCGCCTCCACCGCTCGCAACCGCCAGGAAAAGCTGGCCCTGGCGGCCATCGGCAGCGCCGAGGACCCGCGACCAGCCGCCACGACACTTGCCGCGGGCTACGCGGTGGATGAGAACAGCCCCCGGGCCGAGCAGGCCTACGAGAAGCTTCGGGCTCGGGGCCAGCAGACCCACACCTCCATCTCGTCCGAGCGCCTCGCCCATATCGTGTCGGCCCTCGGGATGCTGGAGAACATCGGCGGCGACATGCAGGTGCGGCTCGATGAAGCCGGTGCTCTGCTCGCGAAGGGCAACCTGGCCGAGGCGCAGGGCGCCTACGCCGACGCCCGTCAGGGTGTGCTCGGCGCCCGAACCAGCGAAGTGGCCGCTCTAGCAGAGACGTGGGTGCGAGACCGTCGCATCGCCGACCTGGAAGCGAAGCTGCAGGAGGTCGCGGCAAAGGAGGACGTGATCGCCGAATCCAAGGTGGTGCAGGCGCTCCTCGACATCGACCCGAAGAACCCCGCCGCACTGTCGCGGAAGAGAAACCTGGCCAGCCGGCTGGTCGCGACTCGTTCGGCGAAGGCTGGCGAGTTGGCCGAGGCCGAGGCCTGGGGGGCCGCTCATTATGTGGCGAGCAAGGGCTTGGCGCTGGCGCCCAACGCCAGCGCGCTTCAGAGGATCCGAGACGAGGCCCGGGCCGTCCTGAAAGAGCGGGGGGACTTCATCCTCGTGGTGGCGGCGCCACGGCTGGAGGAAGGGGCCCAGTCCTGCGAGAAGCTCCCGGCCGTTCTGCAGTCGACCCTCGCTACCACCGCTTCAGAGCGGGACGACCTCGGGGGCTGGGTGCTGAGTCCGGGCTGGACCGAAGCCTGGAAGAAGGGCGACGATCGGGCTCCGCCGGTCGAAGGGCAGATCGAGATCGTGGTCGACGACTGCAGCATCACCCAAAGCTCGGCTCAGGCCTCGATTCAATGGATCGTTCGCGCACCTCGGACCGCCGAGGGAGAGGTCGTGGCCCAAGGCGAGCTCGAGGTGGTGGTCGACGCCTCCATCATTCCGAAGGATGAGCAGGTCGCTTCGGGACGAGGCGCCCGGCGGGTGCTCTCAGAAAAGATCAGCGAGGCCGCCAGCGAGGCGATCAGTCGGTCTCGAGACGCGATGGATCAGTGGCTCCTTCGCCTCGCCCAGCACTATGTGCAGACCGACGAGCCAAGGAAGGTGGCGGACGCGCACGCTCGTCTGCTGCTCGACAAGCCGATCAGCCTCGACGACGAGGGTCTGGCTGGCGTGGAGGCTTATCTCGGCCAAGCCTACCCCTGAGCCGCCGGTGGGCCGACTGCTGGGGCTCGACTTCGGGACCAAGCGGCTCGGCCTCGCCCTCGCCGAGGAGGGCGTGGTGCGCCCATTCGAGGTTTGGAATCGCCGCGACCTCGACCAGGATGTGGCCCACTTGAAGGAAGTGATCGCCGACTACGACATCGAAGAGCTGGTCATCGGCGTGCCAGTCCAGCTCGACGGACGTCGAACTCCGGCCACCGAGCGAGCGCTGGTCTTCGCGGCCGAGCTCCGGGTGTCTCTTTCGATTCCCGTGACCGAGTGGGACGAGGCCCTGTCCAGTTACGAGGCCGATCATCGCATGGAGGAGGCTGGTCTTTCCAAGCGGGACCGAAAGCAACGCCGCGACGCTTATGCCGCCATGGTCATCCTGGAGGATCGCCTGTCGTGAGCGATGCCAAACGACCGATCACCCCCGCCGGGTACGAGAAACTCGACCGAGAGCTGCGTGACCTCTGGCACCAGGAGCGCCCGAGAATCGTCAGCGAGGTCTCGGACGCCGCCGCCCTCGGCGACAGGTCAGAGAACGCCGAATACATCTTCGGAAAGAAGAAGCTCCGCGAGATCGACCGGCGCATCAGATACCTGTCCAACTTGTTGGACCAACTCCAGGTCATCGACCCCAAAACCAACGCAAAGGCCAAAGTCGACTTCGGCGCCACCGTCCAGGTCGAGGACGAAGACGGCAACAAAATGCGCTACACCCTCGTCGGAGAAGACGAAATCGAAGCCAAGCAAGGCCGCATCAGCCTGAAATCCCCCATCGGCAGGGCCCTCCTCGGAAAAGAGACCAACGACGAAGTCACCGCCAACCGCCCCAAAGGCGAAATCAATCTAACCATCCAAAAGATCGAATACCTCTAAAATCCCCCCTTTTTTATGTCATGCACTTTCGCAACTTTTGTTGCGAAATTTTTTCGAGAAGAGGCGAAAGTAGGTCTTTGGACGGATCACGAGTTTTCGCTCGCGAAGGAGCGGGCTCCAAAAACAAAAGTTCGCCGTTGCCATCGGGAATGAGGCTCTTTTCCTTCAAGAGCTGTTCGCTATCGATGGATTGATGCTGTCATTTTCTTTCACAGAACTGTCAGCGACGCGAAGGTGGAGGACCAAGGCCTAAAGCTGAAGGGTGGAAAGTGGGTGTTCAATTCTCCCGCTCGGAAGGCAGCCGAAGCTATTCGATAGGCTTTGACGAATAGCTTCGACTCTCGGACGTAGTCCAACCAGTCCTCCACGCTACTTGCATGGCAGGCGGGAAGAGGAGAACGCTTCGAGTCACTCGGCGCGTCGAAGGGATCCTGAGCAAGGACCGCCTCCCGTCCTAGTACGGGGCGGCCGTCTCTCTCCTCTGCGAGTGTCTCGATCCTGCGTTGAATCTCGGCTTCGAGCCACAGAAGATCTTCAGGGGATAGGATTTCTCGAGCGATTTCGAGGGAGTATTCGTCCTCCGGTAGTCGAGCCGGACCGAGGTGCCTCGTCAAGGCGAAGGTTTGGTCTAGCTTCTGTCCGGGCCAGGCGATCAGGCCCGGCCAATCCTCCAGATGTTCGACGAGGTCGGCATCGACAGGATTCACGACCGCGTAAGCGATGCGATCGAGGACGGCGGCCTTGTCGATGGCCTCGATCCCGGCGAAGCGTCTCTCGAAAACCTGTCCTCGGGCCCCGTCCAGCTCGTTGATGTACTTGGCGAGGGGGCCCTCGAATAGGCACATAAACTTGGAAAGCTCCGCACTGTCGTCTCTCAGGACGAGGTGGAAATGGTTGGACATATGTCCGACACACAACAGCCGAATGCCCGGGCAAGCTGCGAGGGCTCTCGCGAGATAGTAGCCCAGTCCCTCCGTGCGCGCTGCATCAGGACGTAGCCGAAACTCCGTCCGAGCGCAACGTGCAGTGATCTCCCAGTAAGACTCGGGCGTGAGTCGTCTCGGTTTCCTCATGGGGTGAAGACGCAGCAATGGTCGTGCCAATCTCGAGCGGCACAGACCAGCTCTTCACGAACCAGGCAGTTCGCGTATCACG
>CAYZFR010000085.1:5735-15976 GCA_964477875.1 uncultured Myxococcales bacterium | reverse complement strand
GCAGGCGGCTGCGCCCGCGGCGGCGGCTGTGGCCGGGCACCGGTGGCGGCAGACGGCGGCTGTGGCCGGGCGCCGGTAGCAGCAGGCGGCGGCTGTGGCCGGGCGCCGGTGGCGGCAGGCGGAGGAGGGGGGCCAGGACGCGGTGGCGGCGGGGGGCCAGGGGGCGGCACTGGAGGGCTCGGTCGAGGTGGCGGCGCGGCCTGCGCTGCCCGAGACCCAGGGATGTAGGCTTCGGGGCTTCGGAGGTCGTCGCTGGCGACGTCGCGGGTCGGCACGAGCTCACCGTCTTCGCCGATCACGAAATCCGGCTGACCCGAAGCGCTCATCATCCCGAGTCTAACCCGAGGTCGGCCCGCCCGTCAGGTTTGGGGCCTTCCCAATTCCTTCATTCGGCGCGGAGCGGCACCGCTCGACCTTCCCGTCTCGGATCGATACCAGGGATCCAGCCTTCCTCCGTGCGTTGGAGCACGTGGAGGCCGCTGGTGAAGACCGAGACTTCGACCTCGTGGCCCCGATCTCGAAGCGCTCGGACCAGGGTCTGCTGGTCCTTCCGCGACTCCCAGCCGCGCTCCAGCTCGACCGCGCCGCCCCGGCTGAGGACATGGGGGAGGGCGACGGCCTCCTGGGCGTTCAAGCCGTGGTCGAGCACCGAGACGATGGTGTCGACGACGTAGCCGATGATCCGGGAGCCGCCGGGTGAGCCGACGGCCAACACCGGCTCGCCGTCTTCTCCGAAGACGATCATGGGGCTCATGGAAGAGCGAGGGCGTTTGCCGGGCGCAACCGCGTTGGCTATCGGCCCGTCCTCGTTCCTTGGCCGAAAGGAGAAGTCGGTGAGCTGGTTGTTGAGCACCATGCCCTTCACCACCACCCGTGAGCCGAAGACGTTCTCGACGCTGGTGGTCATGGACACGACGTTTCCCCGCGCGTCGGCGATGCTGAAGTGGCTCGTGGAGGGGAGTTCGTCTTCGTCGCTTCGGGTCCGGGGCTCGAAGCCCGGCGGTCGACCCGGCTTCGCCTCTGCCATCGCCTCGGACCTGTCGATGAGGCCTGCCCGCTCGCGGGTGTAGCTCGGATCCAGCAGGCCGGCCACCGGGACCTCGACGAAAGCAGGGTCGGCGTAGAAGGTGTTTCGATCGGCGAATGCCAGCCGAGAGGCTTCGACCAGCAGGTGGACGGCCTCGACGGAACGGGGCCCGTCCTCGGCGACCTCGAAGCGCTCCAGGATGGAGAGGATCTGCAGCACCGCCAGGGCGCCCGACGGCGGCGGGAGGCCGCACACCCGGTAGGAGCGATAGTCGATGCACAGGGGCGGCGGCGTCTTCGGGTGGTACTCCGTCAGATCCGCTCTGGTCAGGGCGCCGGGCTGGGGCTGGCCGGCGGTCAGGCCGAGGTCGCCGGGGAGGCCGGCTCCTCGCCAGGTGGCGGTCAGCCCGAGCTTCCAGGCCGCGGGCTGAACCGCGTCCTTGACCGCCTCCACGATGGCGGTCGCCACCGGTCCCTCGTACAGCCCCGCCGGCCCCTCCCGGGCCACGCGGCGCAGCACCTCGGCCAGCTCCGGATTGCGGAGGCGAGCACCCACCGCGAGAGCCCGTTCGTTCGGATAGTAGAGGGCTCGAGCGGCGGGCATCAGCCGGAACACCGGATCCCGCTCCAGCAGCGAATGGAGCCGGGACGTCACCTCGAAGCCCTCCTCGGCGGTGTCGATGGCAGGCTGAAAGAGCACCGACCACGGCAAGACGCCCTGCGAGCGATGCAAGGCACCCAGCATGGCGACCACACCCGGCACCCCGACGCTTCGTCCCCCCACCAGGGCCTCCAGGAAGCCGAGGGGCTCCCCCTCCGGATCCAGGAACAAGCTCGACGTGGCGCCGTCGGGGGCGACTTCACGCCCGTCCCAGGCCTCCAGGACCTGCCGGCGGGCGTCCCAGGCGAGGGCGAAGGCCCCGCCCCCGAGGCCCGAGCTCTGGGGTTCCACCAGCGTCAGCATCGCCTGCACCGCCACCGTCGCGTCGGCGGCGCTGCCCCCTCGGGCCAAGATCTCGGCACCGGCCTCGCTGGCGAGCGGATGGGCGGCGACGACCATGGCCGGAGCGGCGCCGACCGGCTCGATCTGGCGTCGACCGGTCGATCCCTCAGGGGCCTCGTCCTTGCCGCTGCCGCCGATGCTCGCAAAAAGGACGACGACCAGGGCCAAGGCTATCCCGACCGGGAGCAGGAGTCGCTTCACGTCGCGACCATGGCAGGGCTGAATCGATTAGGCTATCGATCGCCCGTGGCCCGTCTCCGGTTCTTCTTCCGGATGGCCTTCTCCGCCATGAAGCGCGCGGCGGGGGCGACCGTGCTGAGCATCGCGACGATCTCGATCTCGCTCGCGATCCTCGGCGCCTTCGGTCTGGCCTGGTTCGAGCTCGACAGCCGGGTCGCCACCACCGCTCGATCCCTGACGCTGTCGGCCTATTTGGATCGAGACGTCGACGAGGAGAGGGCCGAAGTAGCGGCGATCGACATCGCTGCTTGGCCCGAGGTCGGTCACGCGCTCTTTCTGTCCTCGGAGGCGGCGATGGAGGCCTTCCGAGCTCAGCTCGGCCCCGACGCCGTGCTGGTAGAGGGCCTGCCGAGCGACGTCATTCCGCCCTCCTATGAAGTCCAGCTCGCCGAGGGTCGACGCAGCAGCCGGGACGCCCGATTCTTGGCCGAGCGGCTGGCGGCCCGCGAAGAGGTCGAAGAGGTTCGGTGGGGGGCGGACCGTTTTCAGCGCCTGGAGTTCGTGCGCCGCTCGGCGAGCGTCGCCTTTGGCGTCCTCGGGGCCGCCCTCGTCTTGGCCACGCTGTCGATCATCGCCAACACCATCCGCCTCACGGTGCTCGCTCGAAGAGAAGAGCTGGATGTCCTCTCTCTCGTCGGTGCGACCGGGACGTTCATCCGGGCACCCTTCCTCATCGAGGGCCTTCTGCAGGGCTTCGCGGGGGGGCTCTTGGCTGGACTGTGGCTGCTCGGCCTCGACGAGGCGATGTCGAGCGCCCTCGCTCAGCTGATGGAGACCGAAGTTCGGCTCCGGGTGGGGCCGTGGCTCCCGGCGGCGGCTGGCGCCGGCGGAGTGCTCGGCCTCCTCGGGGCGAGCCTCGCGGTGGGGAGGTTCGTGCGCCGATGAGCTTGGCGGTCGCACTTTGGGGGCTGCTCCTCGGCGGCCCGCCGGATCCGGCGGCGGTGGCGGCGGCGCGCATGGGCCGAGAGCGAGCGCGCCTCGTCTTCCTGCAGGCGAAGGAAAGCGAGGTGCGCCGGACCATCGCCCACCTGCGGCGCACCATCGCCGATCGGAGGACGACGCTCTCGGAGCTCGCCGAAGCCGAGGACGCCAACGTCGAGGCCGAGGCCGAGGCCCGAGCCCAGCTGGCCGAAGTCGAGCGCGCGCTGGAGGCGGCCAAGCGCAGGAGCGGGCGCCGGGCCTCGGCCGTGCTGCAGCTCCGGCGGAACGGAATGGAGGCCTACCTCCCCGAAGCCTTCGATCCCGAGCGCCGCCGTATGCAAGACCGCTTTCGCTTCGTGCTCGCCCACGACGCCCGAGTGGCCCGTCGGATCCGAGATCTGCGCGCCGAGCGTGCGTCGGCCGTGGTGGCGGTCGAGAAGGCGGGTCGCCGGCTCGCTAGACAGCGGGCCCAGCTGGAGGCCGAGGCGGGGAGTCTCGCCATGGAGCAGGCGGAGCTGGCCGCGCTGGCCGAAGGTCTCGGCGTCGAGCGCCGGCGTTCCCGGGCGCTCACCCGTCTGCTGGCCGAGGCGGCCCGCCCGGTTCGTCTCCGCCCTCCCTCCGAGCCGCCTCCGCCCCTGGGGCCGGGTGGATTCGCGTCGAATCGAGGTCGGCTGGCGTGGCCGGCCGAAGGCCGAGTGGAGGTTCCTTTCGGCCACGTGGTCCATCCTCGAACCGGCGTCGTTTTCGAGCAGAAGGGCTGGGATCTGCGCGCCCCGAGAGGGACGCCGGTCAGCGCTCCCTTTCGAGCTCGGGTCCAGCACGCCGGTCCGGTGGCCGGATGGGGACGGATCGTCGTCCTTCAGCACCCGCCTGAGGGCTTCACCGTGTATGCGCGGCTCGCCTCGCTCGAGGTCGGCGTGGGGGAAGACGTGGACGCGGGGCAGGTCTTGGGGACGGTGGGCTCCGGCGGATCCCCAAAGGGTGCCCACCTCTATTTCGAGATTTGGGTCGACGACCGCCCGAGAGACCCCGCGCGCTGGCTGTGGGGGGCCCGAGGCGACTAGATTCGGGGTGTGCGGAAGAACGGCTTCCTTCTCCTCGGTGGTCTGGTCCTCGGGGTGCTGGTCGGGGCGAGCGTGAGCTCGGCCGGCGCGATCACGGGCGAAGAACGGGAGCGCACCTACGCTCAGCTCCGGCTCTTCGCCAAAGTGTTGAATCTGGTGCAGAACGGCTACGTCGAGGACGTGCCGCCGGAACGGCTGGTCGACGGCGCCATCCGCGGGTTGGTCACCAAGCTGGACGGCCATTCCCGCTACTTGTCGAAGGCCGAGGTCGAAAGCCTTCGCCCCCGTCCACCTCCGGCCCACATCGGCCTTCGCTTAGGGCCGCCGATCGCCGAGGGGCGGCCGATCGAGGACCTCCTGCCCGAAGGACCGGCCGCTCGGGCGGGGCTTCGGATCGGCGACGTGGTTCTCGGGCTCGACGGTCATGCCGTCGCCGAGCTGAGCATCGACGCCATCGAGCGGCGTCTGGAGGGACCCGAAGACGAGGCCCTGACCCTCACCCTTCCCGGCGCCGATGGGCGCCGGAGGCTTCGCCTGCGCCGCGCCCGGCTCCGGCCCTTTCACGTGCGCTCGGCGCACGTGGGGGCCTACGGCCAGCTCGTGATCGAGCGCTTCACCGCCGACACCCCCCTCGACGTTCGGCGGAACTTGGACCGGCTCGGGGAGCTGGAGGGGCTCGTTGTGGACCTCCGCGGTAACCCCGGCGGCCTCGTCGAGTCGGCGGCTCGGGTCGCCGACCTGTGGATGCGACAGGGCACCATCGTGAGCACGGAGGCCCGAGGTCGCGTGATCGAGAAGCTCGTCGCCCATCCGCGGGGAACCGAGCCCGACTATCCCATCGTCGTCTTGGTGGACGGTCGGACCGCCTCCGCGGCCGAAATCCTGACCGCGGCTCTTTCGGAGTCGCGGCGGGCCACGGTGGTGGGGGCTCGCACCTTCGGAAAAGGAACCGTGCAGACGATCGCGGAGCTCGAAGACGGCTCGGCCCTCAAGCTGACGGTGGCGCGGCACTTCTCGCCCTCCCATCAGTCGCTGCAGGGCCGAGGTCTCGATCCCGACGTCCTCGTCAGCGCCACGAGGCAAGAGGACGACGCCGCCATGCAAAGAGCTCTCGAGGTGCTCGCGAGCCGGTCCTGAGCAATCGGGCCGCCGCTTTACGGGCCTCGGGGCCCGTGTTACTTCCCATGGACCGAGGCGGCATTGGCCACGCTCTTCCGACTGGTCATCGAAGACGACGAGGGCAAGACGACCCTCTTTCCTCTCGGCGAACGCGCCGTCACCATCGGCCGCCGGGTCGGCAACACCATCCGACTGATGGAGCGAAGCGTCTCCCGGCGCCATGCTCGCTTTGCCCGCGAGCCCGGTGGTTCGGTCATGGTCGAGGACCTGGACAGCTATAACGGCGTCTCCCTGAACGGGGACCCCATCGAGGGACGCGCCACCGTGGGGATGGGCGACGTGGTGGGCATCGGGAGCTACAGCGTGGTCCTGGAGGCTCGGAGCCAGGAAGCGGAGGAGTCGTCCGAGACTCCAGCGCCGGACGACACCATCGTCGAGGCCGGCGCCCCGGTCGAGCGACCCACCGACCCGCCCGAGGCGCCGACGCCCACTTCGACGCCCCATCTCGATACGCCTGGTCTACCGCTTCGGGTCGCCCGCCCGCGCCTCGTCGCCGTTCGCTCTTCCCTCGCTGGTCGAAGCTTCGTGCTCGGCGATGGACGGACCCTGGTTGGCCGGGGTGTGGAGGCGGATTTGGTCATCGATCACCCCAGCATCTCGCGGCTCCACGCGGCCATAGAAACCGGCCAAGGGGGCCTGAGGATGGACGACCTGGGGAGCGCCAACGGGATCCGAGTCGAAGGCCAGCTCGTCGCCTCCCACCGCCTGCAGCAGGGCGAGCTGGTCGAGCTCGGCGACGTGGGCTTGCGCTACGTGCCCGCCGACGCCGACTTCGTCCCTACCGACGAGGATGTTCGCGCCCTCGAGCAGCTCGGCATTCAGGCACCCACCGGCCACGCGGATCCGAGCGCGGCCCTCACCCAGCCCGACCCCGCCCTCGTCCAGCGCGCCGCCCGGCAGGAGGCCGAGACCGCCGACGAGACGACCCTGCGTCGCGGGCCGCTCCCGGGTTCCAACGCTTCCTCGCCCGGCCCGGAACGGGCCCGGCCCCCTGCGCCGGCGGCCTGGACCGGGTCCGGCTCCCATCCGACCGATTCGTGGCGGAATCGGGTCGACCTGGCCCGCGGGCGCTCGACCTGGGTCGTGGCGCTCGTCGCCCTCGGCGTGCTGCTGGGGGTTGGCCTCGGGGGGACCTGGTTTCTCGTCGACACCGGACGAGCGGTGAACGCGGACCGGGACCTCCAGGCCGCGTTCGACCGCGGGGACGACGAGGCGGTCCTGGACCGCTTCGAACGTGACCGGGAGCGCTTCGCCGACCCGAAGCAAGCTGCCTTGACAAGACACCGGTCGGCCCGACGTCGCGGCGCGGCCCTCGCCCGGCAAGGCGTAGAGGCCCTCCGGCAGGGTCGAATCGAGGAGGCCGTCGAGGCCCTCCAGCGTTGCGTGGAGCTCGCCTCCGAGATGGCGGTCTGCCATCGCAACCTGGCGGCCGCCCACGCTCGACAGGAGCACTACGACGCGGCGGCACGGCACTATCGCTTGTTCCTGGACCTGGAGCCCGACCACCCCGAGAGCGGGGCGATCCGCCGGATTCTCGAGGCCTACGAGGCGGGTGACGAGGAGAGCCTCGGTGGCCGCTGAGCCCGTCATCGCTCTGACGATGGGCGATCCCTGCGGGATCGGACCCGAGGTGGTGGTCAAGGCGGCCTCGGTGCCCCCCGTCCGGCGAGCGGCTCGGCTCAGAGTCTTCGGGGACCTGGACTTGCTGCGGAAGACGGCGCTGGCGCTTCACCTCGACGTGCCGATGGTGGCGGTCGATGCGCAGGCACCGGACGGCGCGGTGGTGGTCGAGTCCGGTCCGACGCTGAGCGGGCATGTTTGGGGAGAGCCCAATGCATCCTCCGACGCGGCTCAGCTCGCGTACATCGAGTCGGCCTGCAGGGCGCTGGAGGACGGATCGGCGAGCGCCGTGGTGACGGCGCCGATCAGCAAGAGCGCCATCCATCGGGCCGGGTCGCCCTTCTCCGGGCACACCGACATGCTGGCGGCTCGCTTCGGCGGCGGACCGGCGGTGATGATGCTGGCCGGTCCCAGCCTCAAGGTCATTCCACTCACTGTTCACGTCGCCTTGTCCGAGGTTCCGGGGTTGGTCACGGTGGAGGGGCTACGTCACGCCATTCGGGTCGCGGACGCCTGCTTCCGCCGGGACTTCGGCGTCGCTCGCCCCCGGGTGGCGGTCGCCGGTCTCAACCCCCACGCCGGCGAAGGCGGGATGTTCGGGCAAGAGGAAGCGACGATCTTGCTGCCCGCCATCGAGGCCGAGCGCGTGGCCGGGATCGACGTTCGAGGTCCTTTTCCCGCCGACACCGTGTTCCACCGCGCGACCCGAGGCGAGTTCGAGGTCGTGATCGGCATGTACCACGATCAAGCCCTCACGCCGCTCAAGCTGCTCGACTTCGACCGGGCGGTGAACGTCACCCTCGGCCTCCCGATCATTCGCACCAGCGTCGACCACGGGACCGCCTACGACATCGCGGGCAAAGGGGTCGCGTCTGCCCAGAGCATGGTCGAAGCCATTCAGCTCGCGACACGCATGGTCCACGCCCGAAGAGACGAGTCGGCGTGAGAGTGCTGGGCCTCGCGTTCGCCCTGGCCGCCGGGGCCTCTGTCCCCGCGAGGGCCGCCGACTTGGGGCCGCTGTTGAGGTCGATCCGAACCGACCCGTCGTCGAAGGTTCGTTTGCAAGCCCTGCTGATCCTGGACCGACGACTCGACATCGAGCGCGAGCCTCCCGCCGCCGACGTCCTGGAGGTGGTCCGAAGTCGGGCCCGAAGAGACGCCGCGGCGGTGGTGCGTGCGGTGGCGGTCCGAGTGCTCGGCCGTCATGGGAGCGTCCGGGACACGCTGCTGCTCGAGAAGCTGGAGCGGGACGACGAAGAAGTCGTCCAGCAGGCGGCCCGTAAGGCGCTGGAGCGGCTCGAGGCCCGGCTCGGCCCCAGCGGCCCGATGGTGGTGTGGGAGGTCGATCGTTTCGCGCTCGAGGACGGGCAGGACTTGAGCGCCGGGCTTCAGGCGCAGGTTCGAAGGCACCTCCGTGAGCGTGGAGAAGGTCTGCGCTTGATGCCGCCCGAGGAGGCCGACGGCTCCGGGCACTGGTTCCGGATCACGGCCGAGCCTCTAGCGGTGGAGCCGGCGGGCGATCAGGTCGCGGTGAGCGTTACGCTCAAGGTCGCGCTCGGCAACTGGCCCGAGCGCAACCTGCGGCACGTCTTGACGACGCGGGCCCGGATGCGGGTCACGAGCGTCGAGGACGACAGGAGCCGGGTAGCGCAGCGGCTGTTGGAGGCGGCGGTGGCCCAAGCGGTGACCGCTGCCCTGAAGGACATACGGGGAGGATGACGAGATGCCCAAAGAACGCAGCATCAAGAACTACCTGCTGAACGGACCGTTTCAGCTGAAGTACGCAGCTCTGGTGGTCGGACTGTCGTCGGTGCTCTCGGTTGGGCTCGGCTTCTTCGTGCTGGAACAGATGAACGAGAACACTCGAATGCTCCGGCTTCAGGCCGAATTCGACCCGATCATCGCGGCGGAGCTGGCCGACGCCGACGCCTCTACCACCTTGGGACTGGTGCTGGGTTTGCTGGCCTTCAACTTTCTCCTCTTTCTAGGGAGCATCGTCGTCACCCATCGCATGGTCGGCCCCGTCTTCGTCCTAGGGCGTTGCGTCCGGATGGTCGCTCGAGGTCGGCTCCCGATCGTCCGAAAGCTCCGAAAGCACGACGAGTTTCGGGACCTTCACGCGGCATTGGTGGGGATGGTGGACCATCTTTCGAAGGAGACGCGAGAGGACATCCAGCTCTTGCAGGCCGCCCTGGACGAGCTTCCCGAGGGGGCGGACAGCCGGGAGGCCCTGTCGGATCGGGTGCGTGAGCTGCGCCGGCGCATGGACGAGGCCATGACGCCTACCCAGGACATGGTGGAGGCGCCTCAGTCTTGACCTCGACACCCATGGGGCGTACCCGATCCCGGGTTACGAGAAGAACCCTGCGGGCCCATAGCTCAGCGGTGAGAGCTGTCGGCTCATAACCGATTGGTCCCTGGTTCGAATCCAGGTGGGCCCAAGAAGACCTTCTCGACCAGGAGACGCCTAGAGTGCGCGAAACCATCCTCGCCCTTCACCAGCTTCAAAAGATCGACTCCGAAGCCCAACAGATGATCGAGAGCGCCCAGTCGATCCCGGCGCGAATTCAGGAGCTCGAGCACCAGCTCGAAGTTACGCGCTCGGAGCTGGGAAAGATGAACTCCGAGGCCGACGAGCTCCGCAAGGAGCAGAACGAGCTCGAAGGCCAGGTGGCCGAAGAGAGCGCCAAGCACGACAAATGGAAGCGGCGGCTCAACGACATCAAGAGCCCGCGTGAATACCAGGCCTTGTCTCGTGAGCTCGAGATGGGTGAGCGGCAGGTGCACAACCAAGAGGACCGGGTCCTCGAGATCGCCCAGGACCTCGAGAAGAAGGACTTCGCCATCGCCGAGAAGGAAGAAGAGCTTCGGGAGCAGGAGGCCCGAGTGCAGGCCGAGCTCGACGAGCTCCGCCGAACCGAGGCTGAGTATCGGGCCGAGGCAACGGCGCGCTCGGAAGGCCGGCCGGCCGTGGCCGAGAAGCTTCCGGCCCGGGTTTTGAAGAAGTACGAGCAGCTACGTCAGGCCCGGAACGGGCTTGCGGTGGCGGTCGTCAAGGGCGGTACCTGCACCGGCTGTCAGATGAAGCTTCGGCCCCAACTCGTGATCACGCTGATGCGGGGCGACACCCTCGAGTTCTGCACCAACTGCCATCGGATGCTCGTCGACGAAAGCCTCCTGCAGCCCAA
>CAYZFR010000085.1:0-5635 GCA_964477875.1 uncultured Myxococcales bacterium | reverse complement strand
AGGCTCGCGCAGCGAGGCGAAGGCCGCAAGGCCGTAGCCGAGCGAAGAGGGGTGGGCCGGGCTACGCCCGTACCGGGCCCCCAAGACCGGGCCGCCAAGTCCTGCAAAGGCCGACTCAGCGCGCAGCGCTGTGAAGGCCGCGCAGCGAACGAAGCGAAGGCGGGCGCCCGCCCGAGCTTCGCGCAGAGAGCGAAGAGGGGTGGTCCGGGCTCCGCCCGGACCGGGTCCCTAAGTGCGGGCCCGTCGCGGGGGGCCTGTAAGCCGAGTTCTGTCCGAGGCCGAAGCCCCGTCGCGTCCATTCATCTAGGCAGGCCGTTGCCGGACTGCTCGAGCGACCTTACCCGGGCCCTGGCCGGGCACCTCGGGCCCCTATTTGGTCTTGCTCCGGGTGGGGTTTACCGTGCCGCCCCAGTCGCCTGGTGCGCGGTGCGCTCTTACCGCACCGGTTCGCCCTGACCTCGTCCCCGGCCGAAGCCGGCTGAGAGGCGGAATGATTTCTGTGGCACTTTCCTGCAAGTTGCCTTGACTGGCCGTTAACCAGCACCCTGCCCGGTGGAGCTCGGACTTTCCTCCCGCGAAGCGTGCTCCGCCGGCGGACGCGCGGCCCCCCGCGTCGAACCCGCAAGCCAGTTCGTACTGATTCGCCCGATCCGTCAAGACCCCGACGCACTCGGGTATTCCGACGTCAAACACTTTGAGCCCCCGATACCGCGGGCGTAGCGTGAGCGCATGTCATACCAGGATCCGTTCGGCGCCGCGAGCTCCCTCGGTCACGGCTTCGACCACCGCTTCTTCGACCTCTCGGCCCTCTCCAAGGCCGGGGTGGGCAAGGTGGAGCGCCTGCCCTACAGCACCCGCGTCCTGCTGGAGGCCATCCTGCGCAACATGGACGGCTTCGCGGTGACCGAAGACCACGCGCGGGCCCTCGCCGAGGGGCGGAGCGGCGACCTAGAGATCCCGTTCAATCCGGGGCGGGTCGTCCTCCAGGACTTCACGGGCGTCCCGGCGGTGGTGGACCTGGCGGCCCTCCGCAGCGCCATGAAGCGGATCGGCGGAGACGTGAAAAAGGTCAATCCCCAGGTTCGAGCCGATCTGGTCATCGACCACTCGGTCCAGGTGGACGCTTTCGGCAGCGCCGGCGCCCTTATGCAGAACTCCAGGCTGGAGTTCGAGCGAAACCGGGAGCGCTACGAGTTCCTCAAGTGGGGCCAGTCCAGCTTTGACAACTTCTCCGTCGTCCCTCCGGCGACCGGCATCGTGCACCAGGTCAACCTCGAGTTCCTGGCCCCTGGCATCCTGACCCGTGAGCAGGACGGCAAGTCCGTCGCCTTTCCGGACTCTTTGGTCGGTACCGACTCCCACACCACCATGATCAACGGCCTCGGGGTTCTCGGCTGGGGCGTGGGCGGCATCGAGGCCGAAGCGGTGATGCTCGGTCAGCCGATATTCATGCTCATTCCAGGCGTGGTCGGCTTCGAGCTCCAGGGCCAGCTGGCCGAAGGCGCCACCGCCACCGATCTCGTCCTCACCGTCACCCAGATGCTTCGCAAGAAGGGGGTGGTCGGCAAGTTCGTCGAGTTCTTCGGGCCCGGGCTAGCGTCGATGACGGTAGCCGACCGAGCCACCATCGCCAACATGGCCCCCGAGTACGGCGCCACCTGTGGCTTCTTTCCGGTCGACGACATGACCCTGAAGTACATGCGCCAGACCGGCCGCAGCGACGAGGCGGTGAAGCTGATGGAGGTCTACAGCAAGGCCAACGGCTTCTGGCGCGAGGACGGGAGGCAGACCGACTACGAGGACCGGCTAGGCCTCGATCTCGGCGAAGTCCAGCCCTCGCTGGCCGGTCCCAAGCGGCCCCAGGACAAGGTGATCCTGTCCGAGATGAAGGGCAACTGGACCCAGCACCGAAAGAATACCTACGGCCACCAAGAGGTAAAGACTGGCACCGTCGAGCTCGACGGTCAAAAGCACACCATCGCCGATGGTGCCGTCACCATCGCCGCCATCACCAGCTGCACCAACACCAGCAACCCGTCGGTGATGGTGGCGGCCGGTTTGCTGGCCCGGAAAGCGGTGAAGGCCGGCTTGCAGAGGAAGCCTTGGGTCAAGTCCTCGCTCGCCCCCGGTTCCCGGGTGGTGACCGAGTACTTCGACAAGTCCGGACTCACTCGAGATCTAGAGGCCCTTGGCTTCCACACCGTGGGCTACGGCTGCACGACCTGCATCGGCAACAGCGGCCCCCTCATTCCCGAGGTGAGCGAGACCGTCCGCGAGGAGGGCCTCCTGGCCGCGGCCGTTCTGTCGGGCAACCGAAACTTCGAAGGGCGCGTGAACCCCGACGTGCAGCCCAGCTTTCTGGCCTCGCCCCCCCTCGTGGTCGCTTACGCTCTCGCCGGCACCGTCGACGTCGATCTGGTCAACGAGCCGCTCGGGCAGGACGAAAACGGCAAGGACGTCTTCATGAAGGACATCTGGCCCTCGCCGGAGGAGGTCCAGAGGGTCATCGAAGCCTCCACCAGTCGGGAGCAGTACATCGAGCAGTACGGCAAGATGGAGGGTTCCGAGGAGTGGCAGAAGGTGCAGATCACGGAGAGCGACACCTACGAGTGGGATCCCAAGTCGACCTACGTCCAGGAGCCCCCCTTCTTTCAGAACATGGCGAAGCAGACGGCGCCCATTCAGCCCATCGAGGGGGCCAAGCTCCTGGTCCGCGTCGGGGACTCGGTGACGACCGACCATATCTCTCCCGCTGGCGCCATCGGGAGAGATATGGTCGGTCGTCACCGAGCATATCTCTCCCGCTGGCGCCATCGGGGAGGAGACCCCGGCTGGTCGCTATCTGACCGAGCAGGGGGTCGCGAGGACGATGTTCAACAGCTACGGCTCCCGCCGGGGCAACGACCGGGTGATGACCCGGGGCACCTTCGCCAACATTCGGCTGCGGAACGAGCTCGCCCCCGGGACCGAGGGCGGCTTCACGACCTTCTTCGGCGAGAAGGCTCACGGCGACGTGAAGCCGAACGAGGTCACGACCATCTTCGAGGCGGCGGAGGCCTATGCAGAAGAAAACACACCTCTGGTCGTGGTGGCCGGCAAAGACTACGGCATGGGCTCCAGCCGCGACTGGGCCGCGAAAGGAACCTTGCTCCTGGGGGTCAAGGCGGTGATCGCCGAATCCTTCGAGCGGATCCACCGGAGCAACTTGGTGGGCATGGGTGTCCTCCCACTGGTCTTCGAGGACGGCCAGACGCGAGACAGCCTGGGGCTCGAAGGCGCGGTGAAGTTCGACATCGCCATCGATGACCAGGTGAAGCCCAAGCAGGACATCGAGGTGAAGGTGACCAAGGACGACGGCTCGACGAGCAGCTTCACCGCCCAGTGCCGCCTCGATACCGCGGTCGAGGTCGAGTACTACCGAAACGGCGGTATCCTCCACACGGTGCTCCGTCGCCTCTCAGAGAGCTGATCTGAGCGCGCCCCCTCTTCATAGGGGGGTGCCCCTGGCGCCCCTCACCACCCTGGGCCTGGGCGGTCCGGCCTGGGGCCTGGCGCGCTTCGGAGGTGCGGAGGACCTCGTCGCTCTGCGCCGCGAGGCCGAGCGCGTAGATCGGCGGATGCTCGTCCTCGGCGGCGGCTCCAACGTCGTCGTCCCCGACCACGGCCTGGACGCGCTGGTGGTGCAGAGCGCCGACCGCCGGATCGAGGTCGACGGAACACGCATGCTGATCGGCGCCGGCGCGCCCTGGGACCGGGTCGTGTCGACCGCGGTCAGCCAGGGCCTGCAGGGGATCGAGGCCTTGAGCGGCATCCCGGGCTCGGTCGGTGCCGCCCCCATTCAGAACATAGGCGCCTACGGCCAGGAGTTGGCCGATACCTTGGTCGAGGTCGAAGTCTGGGACCCGTCCTCGGGCAAAGTCCTGGTCCTGCCCAAAGACGCCCTGGGCCTGGGCTACCGGACGAGCCGATTCAAAAGGGGCGACCCCGGCGTCGTCCTCCGGGTCACCCTGGCGCTGAGACGGGCGCGCCCCGAGCCGGAGTACGCGGAGCTGGCCGAGGAGGTGGGTGCGCTGCCGGATGACGTCCCGCTCGCCTTGGTCGAGGTCCGGAACGCGACCCTTCGCATCCGGCGGCGCAAGTCGATGGTGTGGGACCCCGAGGACCCGAACGGCCGCAGCGTTGGCTCCTTCTTTACGAACCCGGTCGTCGACGGCGAGCAGTGGGCCTCGGTCCGAGCCCGAGCGCAGCGCCTCGGCGCGCCCGCGCCTCGGGCCTTCCCGGCCGAGGGCGGGCACAAGCTCTCCGCCGCCTGGCTCATCGAGCACGCCGGCTTCGAGAAAGGCCACCGGCAAGGAAACGTCGGCCTGTCCACCCGCCACACCTTGGCCCTCGTCACCTACGAAGGCGCCACCACCGAAGCGCTGAAGGCCTTCGCCCAGACGATCCAGACCGGGGTGAAAGCGACCTGGGGCGTCACCCTCGAGCCCGAGGCCCGCTACCTGTGAGTCCTCCCGAGCGGCGTTCAGCTCGCCATGTCGAGCTGGTCCTGGACGAACATCAGCGTCCGTAGAACGGGCGGGTCCATGTGGAGGAGCTCCAGGCCGGCCTCGAAGAGCTCCGGGTTTCGGGCGCTTCGGCTCCACCGGCAAAGCGCCTGGAAGCGGAGCTGGCTCCCTTGGACGTCCCGGTCGAAGGGTGGGGGCACGGTCACGCTCAGCTCGTAGGCCCGGCGGGGCTCGAGCTTGTCGGGGCCGAACAAGAGGACGCCGGTACGAGACAAGTCGGCCATGAACGCACGCCGCTCCGTCTTACCGTGGAACACCCAGACCTCGGGATAGACGAGAAGGCTGGCCCGTGGCGCGCGTCGTCGCTCCTGCACGAAAGCTCCATCGGATCCGGCGTGATTTCGGGGAGCTGGACGTTTCAGAGTGGCCCAAAGCTCCGCTTGACCCTCCTTTCAGGGCCGCCGTAGTTTCCGCAGCGCGCCATGCAAACGTCGGTTTTCCCTTCTCTGGCGCTGATCCCGCTTTTGCCGCTGCTTGGCGCCACCCTCCTGATGCTGCTGGGAGCGCGCCTGCGGCGGTCGACCGTCGTCGCCATCGCGCTGGGAACCGTCGGGGGCTCCTTCCTCGTCACTTGCACCGCCCTCTGGAAGCTCGTTCACGACGGCCGGCCCCTGGAGACCATCCTGTGGAGCTGGATGGATGTCGGTCGCTTCCAGATCGACCTCGCCTTCGGCTTCGATGCCCTCACCGCCTCGCTCCTCCTGGTGGTCACGGGGGTGGGCTTCCTCATCCACGTCTACTCCACGGAGTACATGGCCCACGACCGGGGTCACTGGCGCTACTTCGCCTACCTCAACCTCTTCATCTTCACCATGAATGTCCTCGTGCTCGGGCGCTCCCTCCCCGTGATGTTCATCGGGTGGGAAGGGGTGGGCCTCGCCTCCTACCTCCTCATCGGCTTTTGGTTCACCGATCTCGACAAAGCCCGGGCCGGCAAGAAGGCCTTCATCACCAACCGCGTCGGCGACTTCGGCTTCCTGATTGGGACTTTCGTGATCTTCAGTCTCTTCGGGACCGGCGACTTCATGGAGCTGGCGGGCAAGGCCCACGCCGTGAACGGCGCCGCCGTC
>CAYZFR010000084.1:4890-15991 GCA_964477875.1 uncultured Myxococcales bacterium | reverse complement strand
CGGCGCGTCGCCGAGCTGCTCGACATCCCCTTCTACGTCCTCGACGGCCGTCGAGCCTTCGACGAGGCGGTGGTGCGACCCTTCGTCCGAGACTATCTAGGC
Source organism: uncultured Myxococcales bacterium (assembly GCA_964477875.1). Taxonomy (GTDB): domain Bacteria; phylum Myxococcota; class Kuafuiibacteriia; order Kuafuiibacteriales; family Kuafuiibacteriaceae; genus Kuafuiihalomonas. Next base: position 15,889 of record CAYZFR010000084.1, on the reverse strand, counting down.
GGCCGCACGCCGAACCCCTGCGTCGGCTGCAACGCCTTCGTAAAGCTGAAGCGCCTTCATCGCCGGGCTCGCGCCCTGGGCTGCGAGGCCCTGGCGACCGGCCACTACGCCCGCAAGGACGGTGATCGCCTCCTGCGGGCGGTAGACCCGGCGAAGGACCAGTCCTATTTCCTCTTCTCGGTCGGTCCCAAGGTCCTGCGAGAGCTGGTCTTCCCCCTCGGTGGGCTTCGCAAGGACGAGGTCCGGGCGGCGGCGATGGCGACCGGCCTGCCGATCGCCCACAAGCTGGAGAGCCAGGAGGTCTGCTTTGTCGGCGGAGCGGGCGCGGGCGGCTTCGTGATGCGACAGCCCGAGGCCAAGGGCCAGCACGAGGGCGCGATCGTGAACGAAGCCGGCGACCAGATCGGCCGGCACGACGGGGTCATGAACTTCACCGTCGGCCAGCGGCGAGGCATCGGCGTCGCCGCTGAGCGACCCTTGCACGTGCTACGGATCCTGCCCGACGAAAAGCAGGTCGTGGTGGGCCCGGCCGAGCGCCTGGCCGCCCGCTGGCTCCGGGCCGAGCGCGTGTCCTGGACCCGACCGACGCCGCCTGAGGCGCCCTTCGAAGCCACCGTGCAGATCCGCTACCGGGACCCCGGAACCCTCGCCGTCGTGCACCCGGGCGACGGAGACGAGGCCGAAGTTTGGTTTCAGTCGCCGGTGCGGGCCGTCGCGCCCGGCCAAGCCACCGTCTTCCGCGTCGGCGAGGAGGTGGTCGGGGGGGGATGGATCGCGGAGGGGGGCGTTTGATGGGGGATCCGGAGGCCGAGCTCCAGCGAGCGCTCCGCTACGAGTTTCGCGATCTCGCGCTTCTGCGGCAGGCCCTCACCCACCGCTCCTACGTGAACGAAAGCGAGAGGGTCGAGGAGGACAACGAGCGCTTCGAGTTTCTCGGCGACGCGGTCATCGATCTCGCGGTGTCGGAGATGCTGATGATGGCTCTGCCCGAAGCCGACGAGGGCGCCCTCTCCCAAGCGCGGGCCTCCATGGTGAGCGAAGTCGGCTTGGCGCGACAGGCCCGGAATCTGGGGCTCGGTGAGGCGCTTCTCCTGGGCCGGGGCGAAGAGGCCTCGGGAGGCCGGCAGAAGGCCTCGGTCTTGGCCGACGCCTTCGAGGCGGTAGTGGCGGCGGTGCACATGGACGGAGGCTGGAAGGAAGCCCGGGGCCTCATCCATCGCCTGTTCGAGCCTCCCCATCCGGGAGAGCAGACCGACGCCAAGTCGGCGCTTCAGAGCGTCCTGCAGGCCAAGCATCGCCAGACGCCGCGCTACGTCGTGGTCGAGTCCCACGGACCCGACCACGACCGAACCTTCGTGGCCGAGGTTTGGCTCGGCGAGCGCTGTCTCGGCCGAGGAAGCGGCCGCAGCAAGAAGGCGGCCGAACGGCACGCCGCCGCCCTCGTCCTCGCTGGTCTCGGGCAGGACCAGGAGGGCAAGTAGTCCTAGCTTGACCTGCATCGTATCGCTCCGTTTGTTCCTGCCCATGCGAACCACCCTCGCTCTCATCGCCGCCCTCGCCCTCGGTGCTTGCACCGCTAATGGGAAGGAGCCTCCGACCCCCAAGAAGGCCGAGCCCGCCGCCGAGACCGAGGCAGCCGGCAAGAAGTCCGCCGGCGACAAGTCCGCCGGCGACAAGAAGGCCGAGGCCTCCGACGGATTCGGCATCGAGGAGGCCGTGAAGGGTCTCGAGGGCGACGGCCAGCTGATGGTCCGCTTCGAGACCAACCGGGGCACGATCGAAGCCGAACTCTACGAAGACCGGGCGCCCCGCACCGTCGCGAACTTCGTCGGTCTCGCCCGAGGTCTCAAGCCCTTCAAGGATCCGAAGACCAAGGAGATGACGACGGAGCCCTTCTACGATGGCCTGATCTTTCACCGCGTGATCCCTAACTTCATGATCCAGGGCGGTGACCCCGAGGGGACGGGTCGCGGCGGCCCGGGCTACAAGTTCAAAGACGAGTTCCACCCCGAGCTGAAGCACGACGCTCCCGGCATGCTCTCGATGGCGAACGCCGGGCCCAACACCAACGGCTCCCAGTTCTTCATCACCGAGGTGCCCACACCGCATCTCGACAACCGACACTCCGTGTTCGGCAAGGTCACCGAGGGCATGGACGTGGTGAAGAAGATCGCGCGGGTCGAGACCAAGGGGCCCGCCAATCGTCCCGCCGAGGACGTGGTCATGAAGAAGGTGACCATCTATCGCCAGGATGCCTGACCGCTCCCGGCGTCATGGAGCGCCCGGAGCCGGCGAGGGCGACCAGGGCCTACGTCACCCGGTCGAACCGGCCCTCGAAGCCGATGGCTTCCGGGCGGGCTTCGTCGCTCTGGTCGGGCGGCCCAACGTCGGCAAGTCGACCCTCCTCAATCAGCTGTTGGGTCAGAAGCTCGCGCCCACCACCCATAAGCCTCAGACCACGCGGCGCAACCTCCTCGGGATCCTGAATCCGCCCGACGGCCAGATCGCGCTCCTCGACACGCCAGGCCTTCACAAGGCCAAGGGCCCTTTGAACAAGTTCATGGTGAGCCAGGCTGAACAGGCGCTGGAAGAGGCGGACGTGGTGGTGTGGGTGATCGAGGTTCGGGAGGAGCCTGGGCTCACACCGGGCAACGAGGTCATCCTCGGCCGGCTGCAGCGCTTGGCCAAACCGGTCGTCGTCGCGATCAACAAGATCGATCGGCTCCCCGACAAGTCGAAGCTCCTCGGCCAGCTGGCCTTCCTCCAGCAAGCCCTCGGAGAGCAGTTCGCGGCCGCGGTGCCGATCGCCGCCCGCAAGGGCAAAGGGCTGGAGCGACTCGTCGTCGAGATGGGCCGCGCCTTGCCCCAAGGCGAGGCGATGTACGGCCCCGGCGCCCTCACCGACCAGTCGGAGCGAAGCATCGCTGCCGAGCTGATCCGGGAGAAGATCATGCTCGAGCTCCGGGACGAGCTGCCCTATGCGGCCACCGTCACGGTGGACGGCTGGGAGGATCGCCGCCCCAAGATCGTGCGCATCGAGGCCATGATCCACGTCGAACGCCAGGCCCAGAAGGCGATCGTGATCGGCCGCGGCGGAGAGCGCTTGCGAAGCATCGGGACCAAGGCTCGGGAAGAGCTGGAGCGCTTCGTGGACGGGCCCGTGTACCTGGATCTGCAGGTGAAAGTGAGCCGGGACTGGTCGACCAACCGAGACCGGCTCGACAACCTGGGCTACGTCGACCAGCGCGTCCATCCGGAAGGCCCGGCTATGGGCGGCCCTTTCGAGATCCCGGCCGAGGTTCTCGACGCGATCGAGGACACCGACCGGTGAAGCCGGTCGTCGCCATCGTGGGCCGACCCAACGTCGGCAAGTCGTCCTTGTTCAACCGGCTCATCAAGAACCGGCGGTCGATCGTCGCCGACGAGCCGGGCGTGACCCGGGACCGGATCTACGCGGAGGCGACCTTGACCGGCCGTGGCCGGAGCATCCCGGTGGTGCTGGTCGACACGGGGGGCTTCGACCCCCAAAACGAAGATCCGATCATGCGACGGGTGCTGGAGCAGACTCAGCTCGCCATCGACGAGGCCGACGCCGTCATGTTCATCACCGATGGTCGGGCCGGGCCGCTGCCCGAGGATTACGAGATCGCGCGCCTGCTCCTGAAGAGCGGCAAGCGCGCCGTCATCGGGGTCAACAAGCTGGACGGGCCCTCCCACGACGCCTGGATGACCGAGTTCCATCGACTCGGCCTGCCCGAAGTCATGCCCCTCAGCGCCGCCCACGGCCGTAACGTCGGCGAGCTGGAGGAGTCGATCGTAGCGCTTCTCGACCCCAGCTTCGACGAGGACGAAGTGCCGGCGCCAGCGGAAGCCGAGGGGCCGATTCGGGTCGCCGTCATCGGCCGCCCCAACGTCGGCAAGTCCTCCTTGGTGAACCGACTCCTCGGCGAAGACCGGCACCTGGTCTCGGAGGTGGCGGGGACCACCGTGGACTCCATCGACTCCCTGGTCCACTGGCGGGAGCAGCCCTTCCTCTTCGTCGACACGGCCGGGATCCGGCGCAAGCGGTCCATCGCCCAGCGGGTCGAGCGCTTCAGCGTCTTCGCTGCCTTGAGGGGCCTGGAGCGCTCGGACATCGCGCTCCTCTTGCTCGACGTCACCCAGCCCATTGCTCATCAGGACGCCAAGGTGTCGGCCTACGCGGGCGAGAAGGGGAAGGCGGTGGTGCTCGTGGTGTCCAAGTGGGACATCGCGCCCGACGGGGACCGCAAAGCCTTCATCGAGAAGATCCGTCTGGAGCTGGCCCACCTCGCCCATGCGCCGATCATCTTCACGTCCAGTCACTCCGGCGAGGGGCTGGACCGACTGTTTCCGACCATCATCAAGGTCCATCGCGAGTACAATCGCAGGGTCACGACCGCGAAGCTGAACCGCTTCGTCCAGCAGATCATGGAGCATCATCCGCCGACGTCCCGAAAGGGCCGGGCGGGCCGGATCTACTACGTGTCGCAGGTCGACGTTCGGCCCCCGCGCTTCATGGTTTCGGTCAATGACCCTTCGCTCATCCATTTCAGCTACCGGCGCTACGTCGTGAACGAGCTGCGGAAGGCCTTCGACTTTCGAGGCACGCCGCTCCTGGTGCACTACAAGCCCCACCGCAAGGACGAGGGCCCGGCCAAGCGGGTGGAGCGGGGCAAGGCTCGAGCCCTGCGGAACCCGAAAAAACAGGCTACGGCGGCCAAGCGGGCTCGCAAGGCCGGAAAGCGTCCCAAGAAGCCCCGGCCGTAACGGTCGGAGCCCTCGGGCCGTAATCGACTTGTGAGCGCCGTGGTGCCCCTGACCCCTCCAAAAGCCGGAGCCGGAGCCGGAGCCCGTGAGCCGATGAGCCAGGACGCGTTCGATGACGTCCTCCCCGCCCTCCTCGGCATCGTGGAGCGGCTGCGGCGGGCCGAGTTGGCTCAGCCCGTCCTGCCTCCGGAGGCCCCGGAGGAGGTGGCCGAGCGCCTGCGCTTGGCCCTCGGCCCAGAGCCCCGACCCTGGGCCGAGGTCGCCGGCGACTTGGAGCGTCTCGTCCTCGCGAGCCCCCGCACGACGACGCCCGCCTTTTTCAATCAGCTCTTCGGCGGGAGGCTGGGCTCGGCCACCGCCGCCGACATGCTGGCCTGCCTCCTCAACCAGTCCATGTACACCTACAAGGTGGCGGGGCCCCAGGTGCTGGTGGAGGCAGCCCTGATCCGCCACATGGGAAGATTTCTCGGTTGGGCCGACGCGGGAGGGAGCTTCACGCCCGGGGGATCGCTTTCGAATCTGTTGGGGATGGTGCTCGCCCGCAACGCAGCCTTCTCCGGGGCGAGGGAAGAAGGCCTGGGCGAGCGGCGTCCCGTCGCCTACGTGTCGGAAGAGGCGCACTACTCCTTCCGCAAGAATGCGGGCCTGATCGGTCTCGGCCGGCGGGCCGTCCGAAGCCTTCCGGTCGACGGCCGCGGGCGGATGCGCCCCGGCGCTTTGGCCGCCGCCATCCGTGCCGATCGCCGTGAGGGACGTCTTCCGTTCATGGTGGCGGCGACGGCCGGCACCACGGTCCGAGGAGCCTTCGACGACCTGGATGCTTTGGCATCGGTCACCGAAGGAGAGGGGCTCTGGCTGCACGTGGACGGGGCCTACGGCGGCTCCCTGGTCTTGAGCTCCCGCGGCCAGGAACTGCTCCACGGTGCCCATCGCGCGCAGTCGTTCACCTGGGACGCCCACAAGCTGCTGGGCGTACCGTTGACCTGCTCCGTCCTCCTCGTGCCCACCCGAGGCCAGCTGGAGCAGAACCTCTCCGAAGACGCCGACTACTTGTTCCAGGACGGGGCCGGCCATGATCCGGGCCAGGGAAGCCTCCAGTGCGGGCGCCGCAACGACGCCCTGAAGCTCTGGACGGCCTGGCAGAGGCACGGCGACGCTGGCTTCGCGTACCGCCTGGAGCGCTGCCTCGCCGCCGCCGCCCGCTGCGCCGCACGAGTGCAGGCGACCGGGGGCCTGGAGCTCGTCTCCCACGAGGGCCTGAACGTGTGCATCGGGCTTCCGGGACGGGATCCGGATGAGGTCGTCCAGAAGCTGAACGACGCCGGACGCTACGTGGTCGGCACGGCCCAGGTTCGCGATCGACGGGTGGTGCGCTGGGTCGCGGTCAATCCCGAGGTGGGGACCGAGGACGTCGACGCCTTCGTGGCGGCTCTGGCCGAGGAGGAGGGGGCATGAAAGAGGCCGTGCGGATGGGCGACATCCGGCGGGCCGGGTCGCCCCGACAGTGGGCGGTGGTGCGGGAGCTCCTGCGACGGATCGAGGAGAGAGGACCGGTGTCCAGCCGCTGGGATCTGTGGGCGTGTCTGCAGGTGGAGATGGCCGACGACCGTCGCTTTGGAGAGATGGTCCACTTCGATCGCGGAGCTTACGCCCGCCGAGTTCTCGGCGAGGCCGAGGGCGTGGAGCTGGTGGTGGTGGGCTGGCTGCCCGGCCAGGCGACGCCCATCCACCATCACGAGGGCAGCCTCTGTGCCTTCAAGGTGCTCCGAGGCCAGCTGACGGAGGAGCAGTTCGACGAAGTCGGCGGGCCGCGTCGCGGCTTGCGAGAGCTCGCGCCCGGCTGGGTGCAGGCCTGCGGCGCCGATGACGTTCATCGCCTCGCCAACCTCGCCGAGGCGCCGGCCGCCAGCCTCCACCTGTACACGCCACCCCTGCGTTTGGAGGCCGCTTGAGTCCGAGCGACGCCTCAGCGGTGGTCCAGGGGCTTCTTCTCGCGGGCGGCACCCTCTTGCTCGAAGATCCGACCACGGTCGCGGGAGGGTTGCTGGTGGTGGCCGGGCAGGTCAGTTTTACGACCGCCTGGCTCGGTTTGGCCACCGGGATCGCAGCCGGGGACCTGGGGCTGTACGGGCTGGGGCGACTCTTCGGAGAGCGGGTACGCTCCTGGCGCTGGATCGACGAGGCGAAGTGGACCCAGGGGGCTCGGTGGCTGGAAGAAAACCTGACCAAAGCCGTCGTCCTGTCCCGCTTCGTGCCGGGGGCGCGCCTGCCGACCTATCTCGCCGCCGGCGGGCTGAAGACCTCGTTTTCTCACTTTGCTCTGGTGGCTGTGCTGGCCACCACCCTCTGGGCCACGCTCTTGCTGGGGCTGACGATCGCCCTCGGTGACGCCATCCACGACTGGCTCGGTTCGCTGCGCTGGGCCGGCTTGGGCCTCGTCGTGCTCGTTTTCTTCGTGCCCGGCGTTCTCCTTCGTCTCCGCCGGCGAGCGGTGGAGCGGGACGCCGAGGGACGGGCCCTGCGCTCGACCTTCGAGTTTTGGAGCCCGGCCTTCTTCTACCTGCCGGTTGCCTTCAAGTACCTCGCCCTGGGGTTGCGCTACCGGAGCCTCACCCTTCCCACCGCCGTCAATCCGTCCATCTTCGCGGGCGGGCTCATTCGAGAGTCCAAGGCCGAGATTTTGAGCCTGTTGCCGAAAGGCCCTCATCTTCCGCCCTTCACTCGGCTTTCGAACCCGGGCCCCGATGGCCTGCGCGACGTTCGAGAGGCCTTGGCCGAGGCGGAGCTCTCGCTCCCCCTCGTGGCCAAGCCGGACCAGGGCCAGCGCGGAGCCGGGGTTCGAGTCCTGCGGTCCGAAGCTCAGCTCCGAGCCTACCTGGACGCCTTCCCCCGAGAAACCGACATTCTCTTTCAAGGGCTGGTCGATTTACCGATGGAGGCCGGGATTTTCTACGTGCGCGATCCCGAGACCGACGAGGGCCGGATCCTCTCGGTCACGCTCAAGGAGTTTCCGGAGGTGATCGGCGACGGAGCTCGGACGGTGGGCGAGCTCATTCGGGCTCACCCGCGGGCGCGGCACGCGGCTCGGATCTACGAGCGCCGTCACGCGTCGCGACTGCAGGTCATCTTGCGGCCCGGTGAGCGCTTGCCTCTCGTCTTCGCTGGCAACCACTGCCAGGGCGCGGTGTTCCGGGACGGGCGGGCGCTCGTGACGCCGGAGCTCTCCGCCCACATCGACGGGCTGGCCCGGCGGATTCCGGGCTTCGACTTCGGACGCTTCGACATTCGCTTCCGGGACGTGGAGAGCTTTCGCCGGGGCGAGGCCTACGGGATCGTCGAGCTCAATGGGGTGGGGGCGGAATCGACCCACATCTGGGATCCGGAAACTCGGCTGGTCGATGCGTATCGGGCGCTGTTCGAACAGTTCGAGCTCGCCTTCGCGATCGGTGACCGGAATCGAGCCCGGGGCGTCGAGCCCCTGAGCCCCTGGGCCTTGGTGAGAGAGCTGATCGGCTACTTTCGCCTGAGCCACGCCTACCCGCCGGCCAGTTGATGCGACGGCTGCTGCTCGCTTTGTGCGCCCTCGTCGGGGCAGCGCTCCTGCTCGTGTCGGGGGCCGGCCTCTTGGTTCGTTTCTTCCCCGAGTCGGTGGGCCTGATGCCTAGCCAGCAGTCCGTGCGGGCCTACTTCGATGCCAAGGACGCGCCGATGCCCGAGCTGAAGACCCTCGAGCCCGGGGGTCGCCCGATTCGCTGGGCCGCGACCGGTCCCGAAGACGCGCCGATCGTCCTCTTCGTGCACGGCTCACCGGGAGACTGGATGGCCTGGAAAGGCTTCCTGGCCGACCCTGCGCTCCTTCACCTGCGGCTTCTCGCCGTGGACCGGCCGGGGTACGGCGGGTCGGGTCGAGGCAAGCCCGAGCCGAGCCTGGCCGCACAGGCCAGGCTGCTGGCGGCGGTCTTGGAGGCCGAGGGCGCGAGGCTGCGGCCCGCCGTCGTCGTGGGTCACTCCCTCGGCGGCCCGGTGGCGGGACGGCTGGCCATGGACCACCCGGCGCTCGTGAAGGGCTTGGTCCTGGCCGCCGCCTCGGTCGACCCGTCGCTGGAGGAGACGAGGTGGTTCCAGGTACCGGCCAGCTGGAGCTGCCTGCGCTGGCTCCTGCCTCCGGAGCTCGACGTCTGCAACCAAGAGATCCTCCCGCTGCGCGGCGAGCTGCAGGCGATCGAGAAACGTTGGGCCGAGTTGTCCGTACCCATCCACGTGATCCACGGCGGCGCCGACGAGCTGGTACCTCCGGGCAACGCAGATTTCCTGGAGGCCCGTCTGCCCGAGGACCGGGCGCGCTTCGTTCGGGTGCCGGCCATGAGTCACTTCGTTCCCTGGCGGAGACCGGAGCTCATCCGAGCCGCCATCTCGAGCATTCACAAGGAGGAATCGAAGACATGACGAGCAAGAGCCTGGCCGCGATGATGGAATCGGCGTGATGTGCGGGCGGTGGCCTGCTAGGTCCCGGTCATGAGCGAAGAACTGGCTGCCAAGTCCTGCGTCCCCTGTAAGGGCGACGTCCCGCCCCTTCAGGGGAAAGAGCTGGAGGCGCTGTCGAACCAGCTGCCGCAGTGGCGGGTGGTGGACGGTCACCATCTGCACCGGACCTACGAATTCCCCGACTTCAAGAGCGCCCTCGCCCGGGTCAACGAGATCGGCGAGGTCGCCGAGGCCGAGGGCCACCACCCCAACATCAGCTTCACGTGGGGCCGAGTAACGGTGGAGATCTTCACGCACAGCATCGACGGCCTGACCGAGAGCGACTTCGTCCTGGCGGCGAAGATCGAGAGGCTCTGACCGGTGCTCCACCTCGGCGCCGACACGGCGCCCGACTGGGCGCGTCGCGCTGCGCCCCGCATGGACGCCATTCTCTTAGATCACGCCCACCTGGAGAAAAAGGCTGCCTCGACGGCGATGACGCTGATGTTCCGCTACCCGGAGCACCCTCAGCTCATGCGGCCTCTCTCGGAGCTGGCTCGAGAGGAGCTGGAACACTTCGAAGCGGTCCTAGCCATCCTGGAGGGTCGCAATCTGGTTTTCGGGCGCTCCAAGCCGAGCGCCTACCCCGGGCGGCTTTTGTCGGTGGTGCGAGAAGGCGAGCCGGAGCGGCTCGTCGACACCCTGCTGTGCTGCGCCTTCATCGAGGCCCGCTCCTGTGAGCGGATGAAGCTTCTCGCGGAAGGTCTCTTCGATGCGGAGCTGGCCGAGTTCTATCGGGCCCTCCTCGCCAGCGAAGCGCGGCACCACCGCCTGTATCTGGACTTGGCAGCAAGCGTGGTGGGGCAGGAGGCGATGCGAGCGCGCATGGCCGAGGTCGCCGCCCACGAGGCCGAGGTGATCCGGAGTGCGGTCGACACCCCGCACCTGCACGGAGGATGAGATGGCAAAGCGGTATTGGTTGATGAAGTCCGAGCCCGACGACTTCTCGTGGGACGACCTGCTGGAGGCCGAGGACATGACCACGCCCTGGACCGGCGTCCGCAACTACCAGGCCCGCAACATCATGCGAGACCAGATGAAAGTCGGGGATGGTGTCCTGTTCTACCACTCCAACGCTAAGCCCCAGACCATCCCGGGTCTGGCCGTCGTGGCATCGGAGCCCTTTCCCGATCCGACCCAGTTCCAGAAGGGCTCGAAGTACTTCGACCCGAAGAGCAGCAAGGAAGCGCCGCGGTGGATGTGCGTGAGCGTGCGGGCCGAGGCTGCCTTCCAGCGAAAGATCACCCGAGACGACCTCAAGGAAAACGAGGAGCTGGAGGGGATGATGGTGCTGCAGAAGGGGGCCCGGCTCTCGGTGCAGCCTGTCAGCGCCCAGCACTGGAAGGTCATCCGCGGGATGGGGAGACCCAAAAAGATCCAGAGGGCTTGAGCCCGGCGCGGTCGGACTCGAATGGCCCGTAGCTGGCCGATCCCAACGACATGGTCCCCAGCAAGCAGATGGAAGCGCCCACGAAGGCGCTCTGTCTGCTCTCCGACGGCACGCGCTTCGAGGCCTCGGTTTTGCGTGTCGGTACGACGAGCGTATTTCTGAAGAGCGACCGGGAAGACCTGCGCTTCTCCGAGGGACTCCAGGTGACCCTCGTGGGCCGACACGGCCCTGTGCTGACCTTTCATGGACAGGTGGCGACGTGGGTGCGGCGCTGCGGCGCTCGGATCGAGTGCGACG
>CAYZFR010000084.1:0-4790 GCA_964477875.1 uncultured Myxococcales bacterium | reverse complement strand
TGGAGGCACCAGGCCGTCCCAGCACGCCCTTGCCCGAGCAGGCTCCGCGGACGACGAAGCCGCCGTCACCCCCGCCCGTCGAGTCGGCGCCTGCCCGGGCGGGGCCCGATGCCGAATCGTCATCATCGCTCAGGCCTCGCACTGCGTCGAAGCCCCGCCTCGACGCCCGGGTTCTCGGCCACCCGGCGGCATCGACGGCGCTGGCCGGGACCCGGGTGCTCGTCATCGACGATGATCCGGGGATCGTCAGGCTTCTCGAGCGGAGCCTGAAGAAGTTCGGCTGCACCGTCATCGGCACCGACGATCCTCCGACCGGGCTCCAACTCGCCGCCGACCAGGAGGCCGACGTGGTGGTGATGGACTGGGTCCTCCCCGCCATCCCCGGCGCCCGCATGCTCGAGCAACTCCGCCGAGTCCGCGCAGACACCCCGATCGCCGTGATCTCCGGCGCTTTGTGGTGGGATGAAGCCGAGCGCCAAATTCGAGACATGGGGGCCACCACCGTCCTCGAAAAACCCATCGACTTCGAAAAGCTCATCGATTTCTTGAGAGGGGTCCGGACCAACGCCCCTGCTTACAGGTGAGCAAGCAGTCCTGGGGGAGCTGCGCGATGCGGAATCATGCGTCCTTCATGAGGAACACGGGCTCTTTGTCCGCCGGCATCGCGGCGAGCTCGGAGTCGAGGAGACGGGCGTAGATCTCAATGAGATTGCCGCCCGGGTCCTTCAACCATAGCTCGTGAAGGGGCGTCCCACGCCAGGTCGTGCGCGCCGGTTCATGGATGGGCCAGCCGGCGGCCTCGGCGCGACGCTGCGCTTCGATGACCGATTCCCTCGTACCGACGTCGATACCCAGGTGGTAGAGCGTGTCGTGGTGCAGCTCCTTGCCGTCGTCGACGAGCAGGACGAGGTTCGTACGCAGCGCCGCACTGACGAAGGTGACGTAGCGATGGGTCCACTCGCGAGGCGCGACATCGAGCAGCCATGTGTAAAAGCGCGCGCCGGCAGCGATGTCGGGCACGCGAATGCTCGCGTGGAACTCTTGCGGCTCGGGACCATCGGGCACGTCTCGCAGCGCGGCGAGCACCTGGAGGCGGGCTTTGATCTGGTCGCGGGCGATACGGAAATGCTGTAGCCGTTCCTCGTCGCTCAGCTTCTCATGCTTGCGATCAGGATCCTGCAGCGGCCAGTGCAGACGAGGCGCGCTCGACAGGAACACCGGGCAGACCTCTTCGGCGCAGAGCGTAATGACGAGGTCCACGGTCTCGGCGTCGATGACCTGCACCGATTTGGAAGTATGCGTCCCGATGTCGATGCCGAGCTCCGCCATGACCCGCACTGCGAGCGGGTTGACACGTGATGGGGAGGAGCCAGCCGACTGCACGCGCACGGCTTCACCAAAGAGGGCCCGGGCGAGGCCCTCGGCCATCTGGGAGCGCGCCGAGTTGGCGACACAGAGAAACAAGACAGAGTCGAATCTGAATCCAAGCATGGTGGTCGCTCACGCGGAAGCAGGCGCGGCGGCTGGGAACCACCCTTTGGTGCGGTTGGCAAAGGCGACGAGCGAGAGCATCACCGGCACCTCGATGAGCACGCCGACGACCGTCGCCAGCGCGGCGCCGGAGGCGAGGCCGAAGAGGCTGATGGCAACCGCGACGGCGAGCTCGAAGAAGTTGGATGTCCCGATCATGGCGGCCGGTGCGGCGACCTCGAAGGGAAGCTTCATCACACGAGCAAGGCCGTAGGTGATGGCGAAGATTCCGTAGCTCTGAACGAGGAGTGGAACGGCGATGAGCGCCACCCGTCCGGGCTTCTCGACGATGGTCTCCGCCTGGAATCCAAAAAGAAGCACGACGGTCAAAAGAAGACCCATGATGGACGTCGGCTTGAGCTGAGCAGCGAGCCTCTCGACCGCTTTGGCTCCCCCAGACCTCGTGAGCTGCCTCTGGGTCAGTATGCCGGCGCCGAGGGGGACGACGACGAAGATGAGCACTGAAGCCACCAGCGTCCCCCACGGGACGTGCAGGTCCGTCACGCCGAGCAGCAGGCCAGCGATGGGCGCGAAGGCGAACACGAGGATGATGTCGTTCACCGAGACTTGCACCAGGGTGTAGTTGGCATCCCCCTCGGTCAGGTTACTCCACACGAACACCATGGCCGTGCACGGCGCGACACCGAGCAGAATCATCCCGGCGATGTACTGCTGCGCGTCCTCCGCAGGTACGAGACCCGCAAAGACGTATTTGAAGAACAGTATACCCAGGGCCGCCATCGTGAACGGTTTGATGAGCCAGTTGACGACCAGAGTGAGCGCGAGGCCCTTCGGCTTCTTGCCCACGTCTTTGAGGCACGAGGGCTCGACCTTGAGCATCATCGGATAGATCATCAACCAGATGAGCGCAGCGACCACGAGGTTGACCCGCGCCCACTCGAATCGCGAAACTGCTTCGAAGAGGCCGGGGGCGGTGAGCCCTAGGGCCACGCCCGCAGCGATGGCGAGAGCAACCCAGACGGAAAGGAAGCGTTCGAAGATACCCATGCCTTCGGCGCCTAGCACCTCTATTATCGTAGAGCTACGATAAACCTCCACCGGGTTCGCGCGGAGCCTCGAGTACCCGAGCCGCTGCCAGGACTGCCTCCAGCCCGCCAATGAAGTAGACGACATCCCCTGGCTCGAGCGAGCTGTCCGCTCCGGGATGAGACTGCAGGTGCTCACCCCTCTGGATGGCGATGACGGAGGCGCCGGTGGATGCGCGCAGGTCGAGGTCGCGAAGGGACCGATTCGCAGAGCGGCTGTCTTCGCCGACCAACACGCTCTCAACCTTCAGTGCCGAAAGGGCTGCCGTTTCCTTCCAGAGGTTCCTCGGGGGGTTCACAAGACGCTGTGTAGTCTTCGTCGTATCTCTGGCAGATCGTATCTCTGCTTCGATGACGTTACGTGGGATGTCGAGCTCACGCATGACCTGCGAAAGAACCTCTACGCCGCCCTCTACTTCTTCCACCACCACGCGATGAGCACCCAGCGCAACCAGCGAGTCGTGCTCAGCCATGTAGTGCGTCCGCACGACCATTGGAACCTTCGGAGCCTGGCGACGAATCGCATCGACGACGCGCTGAGCTGCCTGACGGTCATTGATCATGATGACGACACAGCGCGCCTGCTCCAGGTGAGCGTGGCTGATCGCCTCGGCGCTCGTCGCATCGGCGTAGAAGATCGGATCACCTTTTTTCCGCCCTTTCCGCACGTTCTCGGCGTTCAGCTCCAAGATCACATGCCGAACGCCGATATTGCGAAGCGTAGTGGCCACCAGCCTTCCGGCCACTCCATACCCGATGACGACCACATGGTTCCGCAGCTCATCAACCGAGCCATCCGCCTCCTCGATGCCCTTGGCGCGCAATAGTCTGGCCAAGGGCGCCAGCAAGCGCTCACCGGCCGTGATGTGCGGGGCCCCCTGAAGCAGAAGTGGTGTGAGGAACATGCTGATGATCCCGGCCGCGAGTAGCGGTTCGACCTCGCTTGGCTGAACCACCTCGGCTCGTAGGGCGAGTCGGACCAAGACGAATCCGAACTCACCGAACTGCGCGAGCCCTACTCCGGCCTGCCAGGCAGCGCGGGGCGGAAAACGCATGACCAGGGCAGCCAGCGTGGCGATCGCGCCCTTTCCGAGGATGAGCCCCAGGACGAGCAAGAGCGCCTCCATAGGCGACTCTCCAAGAACTCGTGCGTCAAAGAGCATGCCCAGAGACACGAAGAAGAAGCTGACGAACACGTCGCGCAGCGGGAGCATGTCACCCATCGCTCGATGGCTGTATTCCGTATCGGCGACGACGAGCCCTCCAAGGAAGGCCCCTAGCGCGAGCGACAGGCCAGCCAGCGAGGTGAGCCACGCCGTGCCGACACATAAAGAGAGGACAGCGAGCAAGAAGATCTCGCGGCTCCCGCTCGCTTCGACCCAACGCATGATGCGTGGAACGATCAATTTCGAGCCCCCCAAGACAGCGACGACGACCAGCGATGCCTTTAGGAGCGCAAATCCAATCTCTGCTGCGTTCACTCCTTGTTCGCCGTCGGCGAGAAGGGGAACGATGAGCACCATGGGCACCACGCAGAGATCTTGGAATATGAGGGTGCCGACGATGAAGCGCCCGTGAGGCGCGTCGAGCTCACGACGCTCCGTCAGTGCACGGAGGACGATGGCAGTGCTAGAGAGCGCGACCGCGAAGCCGTAGAAGACGGCCTGCCCCTGTCGCGCGCCCAAGAAGAGGGCTCCGGCAACGACCAAGCCGAAGGTGCCGCCGACCTGGAGGACGCCACCAAGGGCTACCGTTTGGAAGATGTGCTTCAGACGCGAAAGCGAGAATTCGAGCCCGATCGTGAACAGGAGCAGGACGACGCCGACCTCGGCGATCACCTCGATGGCATGGGTGTCCGTCACCAGGCCAAGGGCGTGGGGACCGATCAAGGCGCCCGAGAGCAACAGGCCCGCCACGGTCGGAAGTCGGAGCCGTCCGGCGACGATGGCGACCACGACAGCGGCTGCGGCGACGATGGCAATCTCTTCGAGGAGGGGAAGCTGTTCCATGTCTGTATGTCCGCCTAAGAGCCCGTTCGCTGGTGAAGAGGTTCGGACCGCTCCCGACCGACCCTCGGTGGGTACCGCCATTCCAGAATGGGCTTTGAAGCGGCGGTACCCTTGTACTCTGCACGGGCTCATACGACGACCGCCCGCATGAATTCGAAGACTATCGTCGCTTTCGACGAGGCAAGTCAGGAGGAAGCGCGGTCCC
>CAYZFR010000083.1:0-16041 GCA_964477875.1 uncultured Myxococcales bacterium | reverse complement strand
GCGCGGGCTCCAACGCTCCTTGACGGACGGCGTGGGTGCAAAACGGCGTCTTGGCATCCTTGCTCTTGAGGAGCTCGATGACGCCGCTCCACTGCATGAGCTCCCAGTCGATGGCGATGCGGCCCACCGGCGGGCGCTGCTGGCGCTGCCAGTGCACGGCGCGGATGAGCTCGGAGAGGGTGACCAAGCCCTTCTGCACGAGAAAGCGGCCCAGCAGGGGACGAGGCGATGCCATGAGGTCTCGGTAGATCCGGTCTCGAAGCTCTTGCGTCTGGCCCTGGTCCCGGCGGACCGTCGCTACGTGACGAGCCTTGCTCGGGCTCGGGGCGGAGGGGGGCGTCGATTCGACCTTGGTCCCGCTGGAGAAGCCGGGCACCGGCTTGACGTTCCAAGGGCCGGCGCTCCAGCCGGCGGGTCGCTCGGTGCTGGTCTCGACGCTGACCTTCGGCCCGGTCTGGCCGCGGACGTGAACGAAGGAACGGGGCGCCGCGTCGGTCTGGGGCGCCATGACCCAGGCCTTGGTCTGGTCCGCCAGCACGTCCCGGATCAGGCGGTAGGAGTTGCGAACCGAGGCGATCCGCGCCGCGACCTCGGCCGGCGTTTCCCCGCGGGCCAGCCGGGTGTCGGGATCCATGTCGTGGGCTCGTTCGCGGTAGGCCTTGGCCAGGGCCTCGAGGGTGATCAGCATGCTGCGCTTGGGGGCTGACCGGGTGAAGACGTTGGAATACGCCATCAGGAGCGGATGCCTATCCGGCTTCATGGAGGGAGAATGGGGCGCCGGTTCCACGACGGTCAATTCCTCGACACCCATTCGTGTGTCTCGGGACGAAACGATTTGACGCAAGTCTTCCTGCGGCCAGCGATTTTCCCGGCGGGGAAGAATTGAGCCTACTGTCTCGATTCGATACAGAGCGTGCATGTTTCTCACGGGGCTGCTCTTCGCCGCGTGTGCGCCATTGTCGGACGCCGAGCGCGTCCTCCTGCTCGTCGACCAGGAGGCGACTCGGATCGAAACAGCGCTGGACGGCGCCCCCGTGAACTGGATGCCCCCCGCCGCCGCTCAGCGGGCCCTCGACCAGGAGGGCGGAGCCGAGCTGCGTCGCCAGCGGCTGGTCCTGGCGCGGCGAAAGGTTCAGGACGCCGAGTCGGCTTTTCGGGAGCTGGAGGACGAGCCCGCCCTCGACCTGCTGACCGAGGCCATCACCGAACTGGCCTCGATTCATCAAGAGCCCAGGGCGCTGGAGCTCCTCGCTCGAGCTCACCTGCTGTCGGGCGCCATCTTCATGGCCCGCGGGCGCTTCGACGCCGGCCGGAATCGGCTCCAGCGAGCCCTCGACATCGATCCGGAGCTGGACCCCTCCCGAGCCCGCTTCTCGCCCCGGGTCATCTCCGAGCTGGCGGCCCTGCGGGAGCGGCGACGACCGACCGGCAGGCTGGAGGTTCGGGCCGAACCGGCCGGGGCCCAGGTCTTCTTGGACGGTCGACCACGCGGCCGGGTCCCGGCGATCCTCACCGACGTGCCCGAGGGGCGCCACCTGCTCCGGGTCAGCCGGGTGGGCCACGTCAGCCACCTCTCCTCGGTGGAGATCCGGTCGGACGAGCTGAGTCGCCGGCAGGTTCGGCTCGCCCCAGATCCCGAGGTCCGCCGGATCGCCGACGTCCACGCCCTCTTGCGCTCGGGAGAGCCGGTGGAGGACGTGCTCGCCCTCCTGGCCCGGCGGGCCGGGGCGGATCGAACCCTCGCCGTCGCCCTCAGCCCCGCCGAAAGCCCCGATGAGGACGGACGACCCCGTCTGAGCGCGATCCTGGCTCTGGGCGGCGCTGGCCGGCTCCGCACGCACGACCTGGATCCGGCCTCGGTCCGGGCCGGTCTCGAAGCTCTTGCGAGCTGTCGCGCCGACTCGAAGACAGCGCGTCTGTTTGCCGCCCCCGTCCTCGGCTCCAGCTCGACCGGACGTTCGACGCTCCCCCGAAACCGCAAAAAGGCCTGGCATCGCCGCCCCTGGGTCTGGGCGGTCGCGGGCGCGGTGGCCCTGGGGGCCACCACGGCCGCGGTGGCGGCGCGGGCCTCCAGCGGGGTCCCGGACGGACTGGAGTTCGAGGTCACCCCTCGACCATGAGCAAAAGGGAGAGCACGAGCATTGAGCCGGGTCGAGGGGGCGCGTACCAGGAGCCCATGTCGAAGCCGGGGAACGAGCTGGAGCAGCTGTTCCAGAAAAACCCGGTCGGGCTGGCCTCGATGGTCGGTGCACGCCTGCTGCTGGCCAACGAGAGCTTCCACACCCTCCTCGGTGGCGATTCAGAAGTTCCCTTCCGGCAGGTCCACCCCGAGGACGAGCCTCGGGTTGGGGCGCTGCTGCGCGAGCCCGCCCAGACCCACCAAGAGATCCTGAGAGTCCGAGCCGAAGGCGGCGAGCGCTGGGTTCGCTGCCGGCGGCGACGCGTCGAGCAGGGTAGTCGCGAGCTCCTCCTCCTGTCGGTCAACCCCCTCGAAGACCGGGACGCGACCGCTCGCCTCCTCGCTCAGCAGGATCGGGAGGCGTCGATGGTCGCCTTCGCCGGCGGCCTCGCCCACGACTTCAACAACATTCTGGTCAGCGTCCTGAGCGGTGCGTCGATGCTGCAGGACGAGTTACCGAACGATCCACGCCTTCATCAGCTGTGCGACCTGATCGTGGACGGAGCCCAGCGGATGGCGGAGCTGACCGGAAAGCTCCTCTCATACTCGGGCGGCACCATCTTCCGTCCCGGACCCACTCGCCTGGGCGAGGTCGTGCAACACACCCTCCTCGGCCTGAAGTTCCCTCCCACGGTAGAGGTGCACGTCGCTTTGGACTCTGCCATGCCTCCTCTGCACGGCGATCCGCAGCAGCTCCGAAACATGCTCCATGCGGTGCTCCTCAATGCGGCGGAGGCCTTGGCCGGACGCCCGGGCAACGTCTGGGTCACGACGCGCTTCGAGCCGGACGAGCGCTTCGAGTCGGCCCAAGCCGTCCTGGAGGTTCGAGACGACGGGCCCGGCATGACTCCGGAGGTACGAGAGCGGATCTTCGAGCCCTTCTTCACCACCCGATTTCAGGGACGCGGGCTGGGCCTGGCTGCGGCGGCCGGTATCCTCAAGGCTCACGGCGCCCAGGTGGAAGTCTGGAGCGAAGTGGGCGCCGGCGCTCGTTTTCGCTTCTGCTTCCCCGTCGACCTCGCGTCCACCCGTCCCCGTCGCCGGGAAAAGGAGGCGCCGCTGCAGCGCCGGCTCCTCGTCGTGGACGACGACGAGCGGGTCAGGAGGGTCATGCGACGGGTCCTCCGGCAGGCGGGCTACGAGGTCACCGACGTGCCATCCGGCTTCGACGCGCTGGAGGAGGTGCGGGCGGGGAATCAGTTCGCGGCCATGGTGGTCGACATCTTCATGCCCGACATGAAGGGCGACGAGGTCATCCGGCGGATCCGTGCCCTACTCCCCAACCTCCCCGTCGTGGTATGCAGCGGCTACGGCCAGGAGCAGGCGCTGGCCGACATCGAGACGGGCGTGGTCCAGGAGTTCATCATGAAGCCCTTCCGAAACGAGGCCTTTCTAGCCACGATAGATCGGACGGTGAGCACCCTCGTCAGCCCTGAGGAAGCGTCATGACCCAGGCGCCGCGGAGCTCGGTGAGGGTCTCGTGGACTTCGACCAGGGCCTCGGCGTCTCGGCGCAGGCAGGCGCGCATCAGACCGCACGCGCACTCGGCGTAGAGTTGCCGAAGCCCTCGCCCTAGCTCGGTCGGCGGTTCCTGGAGGGCGTCGTTCAAGACGGTGAGGATCTCGAGCGCGGACTCCACGGTCGTGATCTGCTCCTCGAGGGACATGGTTCGAAGCTCCAGCTGGAGGTCCTCGACCCTCCGAAGGCAGGCTTGAAGGAGCTCGTCCACGAGTTGAGCCGGCGGCGCGGTGCGGATCTTGGTCTCCACGTAGGTCCGGATGGTCCGGTCGGACGGCAGACCCATGGGAGCGCTCAGCGGACGAGGGCCAGGACGTCCTCGGCCCGCAGCCCCGCAGCCTCCTTGGCCGCGCCCCGAGGATCTCGTGACAGGGCCGTCCGAACTTCCTCGCGCAGGGCATCGCTCTCTTTTGCTTCGACCAGCTCGGCCTTGAACATGCTCCGAACCACCGCCTCCACATCCTGTGCGATCTCGACCGAGAGCCCATCCAGCCGCCGGCGGGCGTCGTCGACCGAGGCGGCCACGCTCTCCGGATCCGCTTGCTCGAGATCGGGTTGGTAGAGCTTCGAACGCAGCGACTCGGCAAGCTGCCGGCGGAGAGGAAGCAGAATCTCCCCGGGCTCGAGCTCCCGAGGGGGCACGTCCGGCCAATCGACCGGATCACTGAGCCGGGTCATCTCCGCGACGCGGTGCACGCTGTCCATGGTGTCGGCCATGAAGTCTTGCTTTCCGCTCTGCAGAGCGACGTCGAGGCGAGCCCGCATGTCGTCCAGTACCTGCCCCGTGAAACCCATGGCGCCGGCGAGTCGGATGGCGGTTCCCACTCGGGGACGTGGCGTCAACACTCGAGCGCCGCCGTCCTTCTTGGGCTTGGGCGGCGCCCCCGTCGACGCGGGGGCCGAGACCGCCCTCATCGTTCTCTCGAACGGAACAACCGACGAACCCAGAGACCCTTCGACGCGAGATGCCATGACTTCGACCTGAGGGACACATCGGCCCTTCTCGCCCCGGGCTCAACGGCCCAGCAGCCATTCTCGGTTCGTTGTTTCAATCGAAGTGTGCGCGTCTCGGCTGGAGATGTCGCTTCTCCGAGAGAGACGCTTTCCGTGTCCGCTTGGATCACTCGACGCCGAGGAGCGCTCGAACCTCGTCCCTGCTCGGACCCTCCTCGGCCTGCTCCAGGTACTCCTCGAGCAGGGCACGACCCTCGGCTTCGCGCCCCTCGGTTCCGAACAGGAGAGTGCCCAGCTGCCGCCGCCCCTTCTGGGCGCCATCTGCGATGCTGCGCCTGAGCGCGCGCTCGGCTCTCTTCGGCTGCGCCGGCCAGAGCTCGAGCGCACCGAGGGCGCGGGCCGCGGGCGGTAGATCGAACCAACCTGGCTCGTCCATGAAGGCGGCGACCCGCTCCGGCTCGAGCTCGAGCGCCTTCTCCTCGACGAGCGCCGACATCAAGCGAGCGCCCACGTCCTCGGGGACGATCCGAAGCAGCCGCTCGAGGCTCTGCGGCGGCTGCTCGAGCTCCCATTCCAGGCTCGCCGCCAAGCGAAGCACCGAGGGTGCCCGCACCGAGACGTCGGCGGCGACCGACGCGATCAGGTCCAGCGCGTCCGCTTGCCGGCCCCGCGCCCTCAGTGCCCGGGCGAACCACAGTCGCTGCATGGGCGTACGCTCCCCTTCGGGGATCTGGACCAGCACCGCGAGGGCCGAGCGCGGCCGACCAGCCTCCAGCAGCGCCCGAGCACGAAGCTCGGGTCGGACCAGCTCGCCTTCGATCCGCGCCGCTCGCTCCAAGAGACGGGTCGCTCGGCCGGCCTCTCCAGCGGCCAGGCACATCCGCGCCAGACCCACGCGATTGGCGGCGCCGAGGGTCCTGAGGGTAGGGGTCTCGGCCGCCCGGTATAGTTGCTCGGGGAAGACGTTGGGGTTGGGGACGAAGCGCGCCAGAGGCCACAGGTCGGCCTCCAGGTGGCCCAAGGGTCGCGCCTCGCCGTCGATGAGGATCCGCCCCGGCGCCAGCTCCACCCCGCAGCTCTTCAGGCGACGAGAGAAGCGGCTGCGGGCCACACCGAAGGGATCGCCCAGCGTTTCATAGACGGCCTCGGCCTTCCGGGGGCGGCCGGCCCACAGAAGGAGCGCGGCGCGATGGGGACCTTCGCCCTCCGTCGCGTCGATCGCCGACGACGCCGCGTCGTAGCGACCGTCGGCCGCCGCGGCCAGCGCCTGAGTCGCGAGGACCGCCGTTCGCTCAGGCGGGCCGAGGGCCTGGTCCAGGGGCGGCGGACGGGGCCGCTCCCCCAGCCGCACCCGAGCCCTCCCGTCCAGGGCCCACACCATGGCGTCCTGGGGACGCTCGTCGAGCAGGGCGTCGAGGACGTCTCGAGCCGCCGACCAGGCCCCCCGGCGCATGTGCATCCGGGCCAGGGCGAGCTGGGTGTTGCGCCGCTGGGGCTGGGCCCGAGCCGCGCCGACCATTTGGATCAGGGCGGCCTCGGGTCGTCCCCGGCCCTCGCTGAGCAGGGCCCGGGCGACCCGCCCCTTCGGCGTGTCTGGGGGTTCGCCGGGAGCGGGGGCGGTGGAGGTGATGGCGTGGGCGAACCAGGCCGCATCCCTCCAGGGTTCGGGCACCACGGCCAGGGCCCGCACCGCCTCGGCGCGGTCCTCGGGCTGACGCTCGAATTCACTCCACATCCGCGACCGCGCTTCGGCCCGCAGGCCGAGCAAGGTCGGCGTGACCGGGAGATCGGACTCGACCACGGCGACGAGGTCTGCCCATCGACCCGACTCCAAGCGCGCGGCCAAGTCCGTGAGTGCTTCGACGTCAGGTCGGGGCCACGCGCGGGACGCAGCGACGCCGGCGCCCGCTCCGATGAGACCGGCGGCGCCCCACAGGAACACTCGGGCGGTGATGCTCGCCATGCCGGTGTTTCGCTCCTCTTCGGTCTGGACTATCTCATGAAAGGCCCAGCGAATAGGGGGGCACCGCATGACGCTGCAGTACGAAGTCGTCGAGAGGATCGCGGTCGGCGGGATGGCCGAAGTCTATCGCGCCCGCGCCATCGACGACGCGGGGCAAGACAGCGTCGTGTGCATCAAGCGCATTCTGCCCCACCTCACCCGCGATGCCCGCTCGCTGTCGATGTTCGTAGACGAGGCGCGCCTCGCCGCCTCCCTCGACTCGCCCAACATCGTGCAGGTCTACGACCTGTGCATGTCGCCGGCCGGTGAGCACTTCATCGTGATGGAGTACGTCGACGGAATGGACCTGGCTCGGGTCCTCTCCACCTGTCGAAGGAACGGCTCGCGCTTCCCGATCGACGTCGTGGCCCGGATCGCGATCGAGATGTGTAAGGGCCTGCACGTCGCGCACGAACACAAGGACGCGAAGGGGGCTTCGCTCGACATCATCCACCGCGACGTCAGCCCTCAGAACGTCCTCTTGTCCCGTCGTGGAGACGTGAAGATCACCGACTTCGGCATCGCCAAGTCGAGCATCGTCATGACCACGACCGCCCTCGGCGTCCTGAAGGGTAAGTATGGCTACATGTCGCCGGAGCAGGCCTCCGGCCAGCCCCTCGACCGACGAAGCGACCTCTTCAATGTCGGCATCCTGATGTACGAGATGCTGGTTGGGGAGCGCTGCTTCGCCGGCTCTAGCGACTATTCGACGCTGGAGCTGATGCGAGAGGCGGTGGTCGTGCCGCCCAGTCATACCCGGCACGACATCGACCCGGACCTGGAGAAGGTCGTCCTCCAGGCCCTATCGAAGCGCAAAGAGGACCGCTTCGGAACCGCCCGCGAGCTCGAGCAGGCCATCTTGCTCTGTCCCCGCGCCAGGCCCTGCGACCGCGCGAGTCTCGTCGAGTTCCTGCAGAACATCGAGGGGAAGGCGGAGGAGCCGGAGCGGGTCGAAAAATCGGAGGTCCTGTCCCTCGCCTCGATCGTAGAGGGCCCCGCCTCTTCTCGTCCCACCGACATCGGCGAGGCCTCCGATGGCGAAGCCTCACCCCCCGAGCGGCCCTCCCTCGTCGTCGCTGCGCTGATCGCCGTCCTCGCGGCCGGGCTCGCGTTCTTCGCGGACTCGGCGCTGCAGGAACCCCTGGCTTTGGTCCTCGCGGTCCAGGAGGCTGGTGGACCGAAGCGCTCCGAAGCGACGCTGGTCGTGGCCAGCGAGCCGCCAGGGGCTCGCGTGTTCGTGGATGGCGTCGAGATGGCGGGCACGACGCCCTTCGTGCTCCGGCGCCCCCCGGACGGCGAAGTCCACGAGCTTCGCCTGGAGCTTTCCGGCCATGAGCCCTCGACGACACGGGTGCGGTGGACGGACGAAGATGCGCTCCAAGTCGTGCGGCGCCGATTGGAGCCGACCCCACCCCCAGCGGCCACGGCGACGATACGCTTCGAGGCCAGCGACCGATCGAAGGTCAGAGTCGACGGCGTGCTCGTTCTCGAGGCCCGGAGCGGCAGCTTCCAGGTCCCAGCGGCCGAGCCCATCAGGCTCGCCTTCGAGGGCCCATCGGGAGGCGTCCGGACCATGAAGCTCGAGCTTCCAGCCGGCGCGGAGCGTGAATTGCTGGTGGAGCTCCCTCACGGCCCGGCCGGCGGACCGCGATTCGGGGAGGACACACGGCCCCCGTCAGATTAGGCCTCGGGTCATGAGCACGAAACAGTCCAGCGCCCTGCTGGAGCGGGCCCGAGCCGTCATCCCTGGAGGCGTCAACAGCCCCGTCCGCGCCTTCCGCTCCGTGGGTGGAACGCCTCGCTTCATCAAACGAGCCCAGGGCGCGAGAATGTGGGACGAAGACGGGACGGCGTACCTCGACTACGTCTGCTCCTGGGGCCCGATGATCCTCGGCCACGCCCACCCCGCGGTGGTGGAAGCGATCAGCAAGGCCGCCGCCGACAGCTCCAGCTTTGGGACGCCGACCGCGGTCGAGGTCGAGCTCGCGGAGCACGTCGTGGACCGGATCCCGTCGGTGGAGCGGCTCCGCCTCACCTCGTCGGGAACCGAGGCCGCCATGAGCGCCATTCGGCTCGCACGAGCCGCCACCAAGCGCGACAAGATCATCAAATTCGAGGGCTGCTACCACGGTCACGCCGACTTCTTGCTCGTGAAGGCTGGCTCGGGCGTGGCGACCCTCGGGCTGCCCGACTCCCCGGGCGTGCCGGCCGACTTCGTCCGTCACACCATCACGGTGCCGTTCCATGATCTGAAGGCGGTGGAGGAAGCCTTCGACGCCCACCCCGACCAGATCGCCTGCTTGGCGCTGGAGCCGATCACCGGCAACATGGGGGTCATTCCCCCCGAGCCCGGTTTCTTGGCGGAGCTGAAGGCTTTGGCCCACGACCGAGGCGCTCTGTTGATGTTCGACGAAGTGATGACCGGCTTTCGTGTGCATCGCCGCTGCGCTCAAGGCCTATACGGAATCGACCCCGACATCACCGCCTTCGGAAAGGTGATCGGCGGCGGCATGCCGATGGCCGGTTTCGGTGGTCCAGCCAAAGTCATGGACATGCTGGCTCCGAGCGGGCCCGTCTATCAGGCCGGGACGCTGTCCGGGAATCCGTGTGCGGTCGGCGCCGGTCTCGCCACCCTGCGGGCCACCGACGGGGAAGCGGTGTACGAGCAGCTGGAGCGACAGGGCGCTCGGCTACAGGCCGGCCTCGAAAGGGCCCTCGCCGAGACCGGCGTCTCGGGCCGGATCCAGCGGGTCGGCTCGATGCTCACCGTCTTCTTCAACGACGGCTCGCCGGTGCGGGACTTCGCAGACGTCAAGGCCTGCGATCACGACCGCTACGCAAAGTTCTTCCACGGGCTGCTGGACCGCGGCGTGTACTTTCCGCCCAGCGGCTACGAGGCTTGCTTCATGTCGACGTGCCACGACGACGAGATCGTGGACCAGACCATCGAGGCGGCCCGAGCCTCACTCGCCGCGCTCTGAGCGCGGTGGGTCGGACTCCCAGAAGGGGCTGGTCCGGAGCGGGACGCTCCCTTCGTCGAGCCCGAACGCGCCCCTGAGGTCAGCGAGGGCCGCCTCCATGTCGGGGTAGCGCTCGCCGAGCTCGTCCCGGGTCATTCGATCGAAGACGTCATCGATGGCCTCGCTGGCGTCTTCTCGAAGCTGGGAGGGCATCTTGGAGCGTCGGCCGGGGAGCTTGCCGAGCAAGAGCTCGTAGAGCACCACGCCGATTCCATAGACGTCGGCGCCCGGTCCCGGGTCGGGACCGCCGGCGCGGAGCCGCTCAGGAGCCAAGTACGGCACCACGCTGCCCCCGATGAGGACGGGCGGCATCGAGCTGCCTTCCCGCTCTCGCTCGGTGAGCGTGAACATTCCGAAGTCCGAGAGCCGGACGTTGCCGAAGCCATCGAGGAGCAGGTTCTCCGGCTTGATGCCGAGGTGGAGCACGCCCGCTCGGTGGGCAGCCAGCAGCCCCTCCGCTGCCTGCACCACGATTCGCCCGCACTCCGACGCCGGCAGGCTTCCGTCCGCCCGGGCGCGAGCCGAGCCCGCGCACAGCTGGGTGACGACATAGGGATGTTCTGCGTCGGCGTTCTGGTCGAGGAGCTCGAGGATGAAGGGGTGGTGAAGGACGGCCGCCTTCTCCACCCGCTCTCGCCACCGGGACACGGCCTCGTCCCGGCGGAGAAACGCGGCGCTGGTGAACAAGCCGCGGGCTTCCTTGATCGCGACTTCACGCCCCAGAGGGAGGTGGCGAGCTCGAAAGACCGTCGCCATCGCCCCCTCGGCGAGGAGCCCTTCCTTGCGGTAGCGCTTGTCCAAGAGGTCTTCGATCGCGTGGGGCGTGCGCTCGACCGGTCGCCCGCGCAGGCTGTTGGGGGGGACAGGCTCGGGGGGCTGGGTGGGCACCGAGATCTCGTGGGTAAAGAAGCGTGCGAGTTGAGCACGGAACTTGGCCTCCTCCACCCCTTGCAGCAAGAGGTCTCCCTGCTCGGTGAGGCCGACGACGTTGGCCGATGCGTCGGCGGACAGATAGCCGTTCTTCTCTAAGAAGCCGCAGTACTCGCCAAAATTGAGGCTGATGCTGTTGTCGAGGACCCGCTCGGCCTCGGTGAGCGGAACGCGCTCGCCGAACAGGTCGGTTCGCTTCAGAGTCCTCAGGATGAACTTGGCCTCTTCCAGCAGGAGATCCATCGTCACCGGTGCTCCAGGCCTCTTCACGCGGCGTCCGATCCTCCGGGCGACCGGGGCCCAAGTCAAACCGACCGCTTGCGCCTCTCGTGGCTCTCGTGCCAATCAGCCCCAGTGGTCGACTCGGCCGCCGACAATCCCTACGTCGTGCTCGGCGTGAGCAGCTCCGCGACGCAAGAAGAGATCCAATCCGCCTACAAGCGTAAGGCGCGCGAGCTGCACCCCGACGTCAACCGCCAGTCCGATGCCGAGGCTCGTTTCAAGCGACTAGTGGCCGCCTACGACATCCTCCGGGACGAACAGAAGCGGGCTCGTTGGGACGCCTTCGGTGCGAGGACCACCCGCCGCCGCGGCCGAGGTGTCCGCTACGAAGACGTACGTACCGGAACGGACGACCTTCGACGCAGCTGGGACCGGGGAGTCCGCCGCGAGATCAAGCTCCGCGTGAGCCTCGCAGAGGCCTTCAGCGGCACCAGAGCGACGGTGAAGGTCCCGGCTCGCCGAACTGGTGCCGCTCCCCGGTCGGTGGAGATCCACGTACCGCCTGGCGCAAGGAGCGGCGACCGCCTGCGCCTCGACGATCCCCCGGCGACGGTCGTCCTCGCCGTCGACACCGGGCGCTTCCGCCTGGAGGGGCGAGACCTCTACGTCGACCTTCCCGTCACGCCCTGGGAGGCCGCGCTCGGCGCTACCATCGACATGAAGGCCCCCGGAGGCACGCTTCGGGTGCGAGTTCCAGCCGGCAGCTCCTCCGGTGCGCGGCTGAGGCTTCGCAACCAAGGCCTTCCCCCAAAGCCCGACAGAGGAGGAGCGGCGGGGCACATGTACGTCGATGTGCAGGTCGTGTTGCCGTCCGAGACCAGCGAAGAAGAGCGGCGCCTCTTTGAAGAGCTGGCGCGGGTGAGCAAGTTTGCCCCCCGGGAGTGAGTCATACGTGACGGACTGAGTCCCATGGCCCCGCAAACTCGACTTTGAGTCCACCTTCTGGACAATGGCGAGTGTCGTCGTGAGCGAGGCCTTTCGAACGGGAGACCGGGTCGCCGGCTACTCTCTGCTCTTCCGCCTTGGCAAGGGTGGCATGGGCGAGGTGTGGGCGGCGCGACGAGGCAGCAACTCGACTCCGATCGCGATGAAGCTCCTCCGTGCGCGGACCGACAAGAAGAGCCCCATGTTCCTCGACGAGGCCCGGACGGCGGCGGCGCTTCGGCATCCTCACATCGTCTCCACCTTCGAGTCCGGCGTCGAGCGAGGTTTGATGTACATCGCGATGGAGCTCATCCCTGGCCCTTCGCTCCACTCTCTGCAGAAGGCCCTCGGGCGAAGCGGCCAGTCGATGCCCCCTGCCGCCGTTCGCGACATCGGCATCGCCATGGCCGACGCTCTCGCCTACGCTTCCGAGGTCAAGGTCAACGCGCGGCGCCTCGACCTGGTGCACCGAGACATCTCGCCCCACAACATCCTGAGCTCCGTAACCGGGCGCAGCTATCTCTCGGATTTTGGAGTCGCCCGCACCACCTATCAGCTTCACGAGACCATGCGGGGCGAGATTCGTGGCAAGCCTGGTTACATGTCGCCCGAGCAGGTGAACGAGGAGCGGCTCGACCCGCGCTCCGATCTGTTCTGCCTCGGCATCGTCCTGTGGGAGCTTGCGACCCAGCGGCGCTTGTTCAAGCGGGCGACCCTTCTCAAGGCCCTGGTGGCGGTGGCAGAGGAGCCGGCCCCCGACGTCCGAGAGATCCAGCCCCAGCTGCCGGCTGGCTTCGCAGCCGCCATCGCCCGCTGCTTGGACAAGGATCCCGCCCAGCGCTTCCAAAGCGCTGCCGAGCTGCGGGCGGCACTGGAATCCCTGGACCAGCTCGGCCCGCGATCCGAGGCGAGCCTCGCACAGCTGATCGCGTCCGCCTATCCACCCGGGACCTTCGACGTGTTGGCGAAGACGGCCCAGGTCGGGCAGCGCTCTCCGACCCCAGTCCCGACGAGCTCCAGCTCTCCTTCGATGGCGGCCCTCGACGACAGCTTCTCCTCGGTGCCGACGCTGAGCCGGACCAAGCAGGCGGTGCACTCCGCCCCCGACTTGGTGACTCAGCGACGTCGTCCGTTGTGGCCGATTCTGCTCGCGTTGCTGGTCGGGGCCATCGCCACCCTCGGCCTTCGCTTTCTGGAGCTCCCGGCGATTGCACCACCGGCGGCCGCCCCTCCTTCGGGGCCCACGGCCCCGGATTCGGACGAGGCCGCAAGCAGAGCCCCGACCGAGCCTGCACAGGCCGCGACTGGCCTCGACCTCGACGCCAATTCGGTCCTAGGCCGAGCCCGGGCCGGCGATGCGGGGGGCCTGCGCCGAGCCATCGAAGCAGGCGGAAACCTCGAGGAGCGGGGAGAGTCGGGCTGGCAGGCCCTTCACTACGCCGTCATGGCTCGGCGCCCCCAGATCGTCGACCTGCTCCTGGAGGCCGGGGCGGACGCCAATGCCCGCACCGCGGAATCGGGGGACGGGCCGCTGCATCTGGCGGCGCGCCGAGGGCGAGCCGACCTCGTGGAGCGGCTTCTGCGAGGGGGCGCGGAGCCCGACCTCCGCAACTTCGCCCTCGATACCGCCGCCCACGCAGCGGTCCTCGACCCCAGCACCGACCCCCAGGCCACCCTCCGGGCGCTCCGCCGCGCCGGCGCCGACCTGTCCTCCAAGGGGGCTCTCGGCCACAGCCCGCTCATGCGAGCCTTGGTCCAGGGCCACGCGGAGGGCGTCCGTGCCCTCCTTCGGATGGGGATCCGCCCGGAAGCCCCGCCGGCGACGCTGATCGAAGCCGCGGCTCCAGACCTGGAGGTCCTGCGGATGGTGCTCGAGATCGTTCCGCGGCGGACGGTCACGCCGGCCTTGATCGCGCGGGTCGAAGCGAAGGGCCACGCGGCAGCTGCCGAGATCCTTCGCCGGCGCTGATCCGCCCTTTTCGAACGCCGCCAACTGGGGTCTGGTCCGAGCCGTGGCGGCACCGATCACCGTAGCCGGTATCGACCTTGGCTCGAACAGCTTCCACATGATCGTGGTTCGTCTAGACCGGAACGGAAAGATCGAGGTGCTCGACAAGCTGCGGGAGCCGGTCCGCCTGGCAGCCGGCCTGGACGAGGAGGGTCATCTCGACGCCGAGGCGATGAGGCGGGGCTGGGCGGCGTTGGAGCGCATGGGTGAGCGGCTGCGAGACCTGCCCCGGGAGCGGGTCCGAGCCGTGGGTACCAACACCCTTCGGAAGGCCAAGAACAGCGGCGCCTTCCTGGAGCGAGCCCGCCAGCTCCTCGGCCACCCCATCGAGGTCATCTCCGGACAGGAGGAAGCGCGACTGATCTTCGAAGGCGTCGCCCGCAGCGACTTCATGCCCTCAGGCCGCCGCTTCGTGATGGACATCGGCGGCGGCTCCACGGAGATCATCGTGGGGAGGGGCTTCGAGGCCGAGATCACCCACAGCCTCTTCATGGGCTGCGTCTCCTACTCAAAGCGCTTCTTCGGCGACGAACGCCTGAGCGCGGCCCACTTCGAGGCCGCAGAGCTGGCGGCCGCGAAGGAGCTCCGGAGCATCCGGGAGAGCTTTCGCCAGGCGGGTTGGGACCACGCTTTCGGTGCCTCGGGGACCATTCGCTCAGCGGCCCAAGTACTCCGGGAGAAGGGCTGGAGCACCGGCGACGTCACCCTGCCCGGCCTGGACGCCCTGGTGGAGGCCATCGTGGCCCAAAAGCGGCTGAGTCGCTTGTCCCTGGCTGGCCTCGATCCGGAGCGGGCCGCCGTCTTCCCCGGCGGCGTGGCCGTCCTCCGGGCCTCCTTCCGCTCCCTGGGAATCGAGCGACTCCAGGCCGCCACCGGCGCCCTCCGCGAAGGCCTCGCCTTCGAGCTTCTGGGTCGGAGCGAGAACCGCGACGTGCGCGAGGAGACGGTCCAAGCCTTCGCCGAACGCTACGCCGTCGACCTTCGGCATGCGGAGCGGATCCGGCGCACCGCCCACGCGCTGTTGGAGCAGGTCCGAGAGCCCTGGAAGATGGAGCCCAACGACGCTCGACGCTTTTTGGGTTGGGCGGCCGAGCTCCACGAGATAGGCATCAGCATCGCCTACACCGGCTACCACAAACACGACGCCTACATCCTCCAGAACGCGACCATGCCGGGCTTCAGCCGGGACGAGCAAAACATGTTGGCCAGCATCCTGCGGGGCCATCGGCGCAAGCTACGAAAGAAGTACTTCAAAGACGTCCCTAAGAAGACCGGCGAGCTCGCCCTTGCCCTCACCGTCCTCCTTCGCTTGGCCACGGTCTTGCACCGCAGCCGGACCGAGGAGAACCTGCCTCCGATCTGCATCGAGAGCCGAGGAAAGAACAAGCTGACGCTTTGCTTCCCCCCGCGGTGGTTGGAACAACATCCGCTGGTACGGTCCGACCTCGAGACCGAACGCGACTACTTGGCGGCGGTGGACATCGAGCTCGATTTCGTTTGAAAAGACTACTCCAACAAGCCGCCCAGAACCCCGAGGACGCCGGCGCCACCACCGTCCTCCGCCCCCAAAAACGGGAGAACCTGGCTCACCGTCTGCATCAGGTCAGCATCGAGCCGCTGCCCCAGGAACTGGGTGAGCAGGGGAACGAAGGTCTCGACGTGGGACTCGTCGAGCCCGAGCTTGCCGAGAAGCGGCATCAGGAGGGCCACCGCGCCCGCGCTGCCGCCAAAGCCACCCCCAACGCTCCCCAGGGCGCCCGACAGGAGCTCTCCCAAACCTCCCGGTGCTTCGGAGGCGTCTCCGCCGAGGTGAGCCTCGGCCGATTTTCGCCAGCCGCTGAGCTCGGGTACGGCGGCCTCGAAGCGCTCGGCGGTGGCGGCGTCGGTTTGTTGCCCCAGCGCGGTCTTCACCACGTCGAGGACGCCACCGGCCAAGGCCTCGGCCCGGGGCCGCTCGACCCCCATCTGCTGACTGATGAGATCAATGAACTCCATGGGCGCAGCTGATGAGAAGCGGCGCCGATGGACAAGCGTCAGCACTGCTTCCGAGAAAGAGCCGCCGAAGATGCTCGCCCAGCGCTTCTTGGGAGCGCGACTGACACGCACCTCGAAGACGTGAGCAGACCGATCTCGGCGCTTCGTCTGACCGACGCCGGTACGCTTCCCGGGCCCTAGTGTCCTGAGTCCGTAAAAAGGCTAATAATTATTCCTGCTGTCGGAGGGT
>CAYZFR010000082.1:0-16067 GCA_964477875.1 uncultured Myxococcales bacterium | reverse complement strand
CGGGTCAGATCGGGCGAAGGGCGGCCGGACTTCTTCAAGGTTTTGCTGACTCAGGGCACTAGAGAACCTAAGGTGAGGCTGGCCCAGCAGCGCACCTGTTCGGCAGCGTGTAGGCATGAGCCGTGGCGAGCTGGTTCAGCTTCTCCTTTCCGCTCGGATTCGCATCAGCGATGAAGAGCGCAGCCGGATAAAGGGTCAGGTCGAGCGTGCCGGTCCCTTGCCGCTCCCTTTTCTGTTCTTCGCCCGGCGGATTCTGCGGCGCGGAGGCCTCCACGGCGCCGCCTATGCGTACTCCCAGGAGATCCGACAGGTGTGTCTTCGTCGCATTGGCCTGGTCCGCGGCGTGATGCAGGGACGTCTCAGTCTGGTTCCGGACGAGCGTCTACTGTCGGGAAACGTGTCTTGTCTTCCGCCGCGATCCGAAGCGCGCGACCCCTGAATCAGGAAGAGCCTCCCATGTCCGTAGAAAGAGCGCCGCTTTCATCGGTGGAGGGTTCAGGCTAGCGTCGCACTTCGATGCGGGCGCCCTCCCTCCCCAACGACGAGCTCGAGCGTCAGGCCGAGCTAGATGCGTACGAGGTTCTGGACACGCCGCCCGAGCCAGCCTTCGACGACATCGTCCACCTGGCCAAGTCCATCTGCGACGTACCCATCGCTCTGGTGAGCCTCGTCGACCGGGACCGCCAGTGGTTCAAGGCGAGCGTCGGTCTCGACGCCCAGCAGACCGAACGAAACGTCTCCTTTTGCGGGCACTCCCTCCTGGCCGACCAGCCCATGGTCGTCGCCGATGCCCGCACCGATCCCCGCTTTGCCGACAACCCGCTGGTGTCTGGTCCCCCCTCCATCCGCTTCTACGCCGGCTTTCAGCTCTCCAGTCCCCGCGGGCTCGCTCTCGGCACACTGTGCGTCATCGACCACCGTCCCCGGGAGCTGACGGCCCTCCAGTACGACGGCATGCGCCGCCTGGCAGCTCAGGTCGTCGCCAACCTCGAGCTGCGTAAGCGCACCCGAGAGCTGGAAGAGGCCCGGGCCCGAGCCGAGGCCTTGGCCCAGAGCCGGGCCGACTTCCTCGCCACCATGAGCCACGAGATCCGGACGCCGATGAACGGCGTGCTGGGCTTGACCGAGCTGCTCTGCGACGCCGACCTGGACGCTGAGCCGGCCAAGCTGGCCCAGACCATCCGGGCATGCGGTGAGTCGATGGTCCACATCCTCAACGACATTCTCGATCTTTCGAAGCTGGAGGCGGGACGTTTCCGGCTCGACGAAGCCGCCTTCTACATGGAGGCGCTGATGGAGCGGGTGCAGGCGATCTTCGACGAGATGGCCAAGGACAAGGGTGTGGCTCTGGACGTCCATGTCGACGACGTCGCAGGCGACCCCTGGGTCGGCGACGTGGGACGCATTCTCCAGGTGCTCGGCAACCTGGTCAGCAACGCCATCAAGTTCACCGACCAGGGGCATGTCCGCGTCGAGGTCCGGCGATCCACGGGAGGCCTGCGCTTCATGGTGCGCGATAGCGGTCCCGGCATTCCGCCCGACGCGATCGAACGGCTCTTCCGGCCCTACGAACAGATCGGTCCGGCCGCCTCCGGCCTCGGGGGCACGGGGCTCGGGCTTTCGATTTGCCGTCGCCTCGTCGACTTGATGGGAGGTCAGCTCGGCTGCGACAGCACCCCCGGTGAGGGGAGCTGCTTCTGGTTCGAGCTCCCGCTTCGACCGTCGCAGCCCGGCGAGTCGAGCGCGACCCTCGACCACGAGGGGGCCACGGGACCTCTCGACGCCGACGTCCTGGTCGCCGACGACAACCGCATCAACCTGCGCGTAGCTCAGGGCATGCTCGAAAGGCTCGGCTGCCGGCCGGTCCTGGTCGAAAATGGCGAAAGCGCCCTGGAGGTCCTGGAGAAGGGGCGCTTCGCGATGGTCTTCCTCGACCTTAAGATGCCGAAGCTCGGCGGACTGGAGGTGGCGGAGCGGATCCGGGCCGACGGGCGATGGCCCGGGCTTCCGTTGGTCGCGCTGACCGCGAGCGCGCTCTCCGAGGACCGCGAGCGGGCCGCCCGGTCCGGCATGAACGCCTTCCTGGCCAAACCTCTGAACTCGAAGGACCTGGAAAAGACCCTTCGCCGCTTGCTTCGAAGGGGCTGAGTCAGCCCGGAAGTGGGCAGGACAGGGCTCGAACCTGCGACATGCGCCGTGTAAAGGCGCCGCTCTACCAACTGAGCTACCCGCCCAGAGGGCTGACCACCACGCTCGGTGCGTGCCCCCCCCGGGAGCATGGTGCTTTGCACGAGCGCCTTCGTTTGGCCAGCGCGCCGCGCCCGCCCGATTTTCCCCGACTACCCCACCACAGCCACAGCGAGCTGCTCGAGTGCCTGCGCCCCTGCGCTCGCCACTTCGGCGTCCAGAAGCGGTCGAGATAAACTAGCTTCCCCCTTGACGTCACCCTCGCTCGGAACAAAATGCGGGGTCCGCCGGCGTGCTGCGCTGGCGAAGAGAGGAGGTGAGTTCCATGCTTCGATCTGCAGACGACGCGCCCGCGCCGCGCAAGAGCCGCTTCAGCGACCGCCTCGAGCACCGGCGAGGCCTGCAAGACGCCCAAAAGGGTCGAGCCCCTGCCAGCCGGGTGCCGGCCTACGCAGCTGGCTATGCCGAGGGCCGGCGTCGCCGCCCTCGCCGCGACCTCGGCCCCCACCGGGCCACCGACAGCGTACCGAGACCCAGGGGGAGCCAGAGGAACTCATCTCTGGCTCTGGCTCCCCTGCCTCAGTGAACCGGACGTTCGGCCTTGGTTTCGTCATGGATCGGCGGTCGGTTGTTTAGCCGGGCGAAGAAGCCCTCGGGGTCTTCGAGGACCAGGGCGTGTCTCAGGACCTCGTCCATGTGTCCCACCGGCTGGAGCGTGAGCGCCCTGGTGATCGACTTCGGAACCTCGTCCAAATCCCTCTCGTTCTCGCTTGGGAACAGCACGTGCTTGGCCTCGTGGCGGTGGGCGGCGAGGGCCTTCTCCTTCAGGCCGCCGATCGGCAGGACGCGACCCCGCAGCGTGATCTCGCCGGTCATGGCCACGTCCTTCCGCACTGGGATGCGCGTCAGCGCCGAGACCAAGGCGGTGGCGATGGTGATGCCGGCCGAGGGCCCGTCCTTGGGCATCGCGCCTTCGGGGACGTGCACGTGCACGTCGAGCTTCGAGTAGAAGTCGCGATCGAGTCCGAGGAGGTCGCCCCGGGAGCGCACGTAGCTCATGGCGGCCTGCGCCGACTCCTGCATGACGTCACCGAGCTTTCCGGTGATGATCAGCTTGCCCTTGCCGGGCAGCACGGTCGCTTCGATGGACAGGGTCTCTCCGCCATTCGAGGTCCAGGCGAGGCCGGTGGCCATCCCGATTTCGTCCAGCTCTTCGGTCTTTTGGGTCCGAAACTTCGGAGGACCAAGCATCTTGTCCACGCCCTTGGCGGTGACGACCCGCTCGCCCTTGTTCTTCTCGGTGTCTTTGTTGCAGACGAACTTTCGGGCCAGCTTACGAGACACGCTGGCGATCTGACGCTCCAGGCCGCGGACGCCGGATTCCCGGGTGTAGCTGCGCACCAGTCGCTGCAGCGACGCCTCCTGAAAACGAACCTGAGCATCGAGGAGTCCGTTTGCCTCCAGCTGCTTGGGCACGAGGTACTGTCTTGCGATGGCCAGCTTCTCGAGCTCGGTGTAGCCCTCGAGCCGGATGATCTCCATTCGGTCCTGGAGCGGCGCTGGGATGCCGTTGGTGGTGTTGGCGGTGGCAATGAAGAAGACCCGGGACAGGTCGTAGTCCAAGTCCAGGTAGTGATCAGCAAAGCTCTGGTTTTGCTCGGGGTCGAGGACCTCGAGCAAGGCCGCGCTCGGGTCGCCCCGAAAATCCATCGACATCTTGTCGACTTCGTCGAGGAGGAAGACCGGGTTCGATGATCCGGCGCGCTTCAGGGAGTGAACGATCTTGCCGGGCATCGCGCCGATGTAGGTCCGACGGTGACCTCGAATCTCCGCTTCGTCGCGCACGCCGCCGAGGCTGATGCGGACGAATTGTCGGTTCATGGCCCGCGCCACCGACTTGGCCAGTGAGGTCTTACCGACGCCCGGCGGGCCGACCAGACACAGGATGGGCCCTTTGCTTCGCTCGACCAGCGTCTCGACGGCCAGGTGTTCGATGATCCGCTCTTTGACCTTGTCGAGCCCGTAGTGGTCCTCGTCCAAGACCTGCATCGCGTCGTCGAGGTCGAGGGCGTCGTCGGTGAACTCGTTCCACGGCAGGGCGACCAACCAGTCGAGGTAGTTGCGGACCACCGTCGCCTCGGCCGACATCGGCGACATCATCTTGAGCTTGCGCATCTCGGCCCGGGCGCGGAGTTCGGTATCCTTCGGGAAGTTCTTGGCTCGAAGGGACTCCTCGAGCTCTTGCAGCTCGCTCTTGAACTCGTCGCGCTCGCCAAGCTCCTTCTGGATCGCCTGCATCTGCTCGTTGAGGTAGTACTCCTTTTGCGTCCGCTCCATCTGCTTCTTGACGCGGCTGCGGATCTTCTTCTCGACCTGAAGGATCTCGATCTCGGCGTGCATGAGCTCGTGGAGCTTCTCCAGCCGCTTCAAGGTGTCGGTGGTGCTCAGCAGCTCCTGTTTGTCGTTCAGCTTGAGCGTCAGATAGAAGACGATGGTGTCGGAGAGCTTGGAGGGGTCGTCGATGCCGGATACGACGGACAGGGTCTCGGAGGGGATACGTTTGTTGAGGCGGACGTAGTTGTCGAAGGTCGACTGCACGCTTCGAATCAAAGCCTCGAGGTCTTCGCCTTCGACCGAGGGGGGATCGAGGATCTCTTTGCGAACGACGAAAAAGGGGTCGGTGGAGACGAACTCCAGGATCTTCGCCCGCTGCTTGCCCTCCACCAGGACCTTCACCGTACCGTCGGGCAAGCGCAGCATCTGGACGACTTCGGCCACGGTGCCGACCTCGTGGATGTCCTGGGGCCGAGGCTCGTTGGTCTTCGCTTCCCGCTGGGCGGCGAGCACGATGGCTTTGTCGCCGGCCATCGCCTTCTCGAGGGCGGCGATGGACTTTTCGCGACCGACGAACAGAGGGACGACCTGATGCGGAAAGACGATGATGTCCCGCAGCGGCAACAGCGGGAGCGGACGGGCCATGCGCTTCAAGCTCGCACCGCGTCCGTCATCGAGGCAACGCTCGAGCGCCGTTCGGCCATTTTCAAAACTCGTAGGTGAATTGGACCACCTGGCCTTTTCGGACTTCGAGCTCCAGGTTGACCTCGTCCCCGCCGCGGGCCAGACGAACCTTGTGCCGTCCGGGCGGCAGCTTGACGAAGTTGACGTCCTTCGCAAGACCGAGCGCTTTGTCGTCGACCTCGATTCGTACAGAGCCTGGCTCCACCGAAAACTCGACGCCGGTCCGAGCTTCTTCGGCGGCGTTCGCCCCCGAAGGCCCGAGGACGGGCGTCGAAAGCGCGAAGACCGCGGCCAGCCACAGCGTTCTCATGACGGCAGCATGGGGCCGGACAGGACTTTTGCAACATTTTCAGGTTGGCTTGCGCGCCAGCACGCAAGGCTTGGACACTCCCCGCCGTGGACGTCCGGGTCCGGATCGACGGAGAATCGGTAGCGCCGGAGGCGGCCAAGATCTCGGTCTTCGACCGCGGCTTCCTCTACGGGCAGGCCGCTTTCGAGACCTTGCGCACATATGAGGGCATACCCTTCGAGGCTGAAGCGCACATCGGGCGTCTTCAGGACTCGGCCCGGCGCGCCGGGGTCCAGGCCCCGGAGGACGCCGCCAGGTTGGTGCAGGAGCTGGTCGAGCTGCACGCCGAAACCGGCCGGCGCGAGTCGATCCTTCGCATCAGCGTCACGGCCGGGATGGGGCCGATCAGCCTGCGCCCGGTCGGCCTGAGCGAGCCGCGGCGGATTTCTTGGGCCTATCCGGTCCCCGAAAAGCCCAACCACTGGTGGGCCGAGGGCGCCCGGGCCATCCTTGACCGCGGTCCCCGGAGGGCAGAGCCGGCGGCCAAGACCCACGCCTACCTGCCGGCGTTGCTGTCCGTGCACCGGGCGGAGATGAAGGAGGCCGAGGAGGCTCTGCTCGTCGACTCCCGGGATCAGATCCACGAAGGCGCGTCTTCCAACGTCTTCATCGTCACCGGGGGCGTGGTGTGGACCCCGCCGCTTCAGGCCGGAATCCTCCCCGGCATCACGCGGGAAGTGGTGATGCGGGCCCTCCGGGCCGACGGACTCCCGGTGCGAGAGCGCCCCATCCGCGTGCGTCAGCTCCTGGCTGCCGACGAGGTCTTCATTACCTCGTCCATCCGGGAGATCGTTCCCATCACCCACATCGGGGAGCAGATGATCGGAGCGGGACAGCCGGGCCCGTGGACCGAGACGGCGCGGACCGCCTTCCGGCGTCAGGTCGAGCACTACAACAATCAGTGGCGCCTCAACGGAGGGCCTGGCGCCACGCCTTGACCAAGGCGTCGAGGCTCGCCGGCTCTTCGCCTGGCCATACGCCGAGCTCGCCGGCCAGGCGGCCGCGTAGCTCGGCGGCACGGACGCCTCGGGCCCGGTCCTCGGCCACCGGCCGGGCCCCGTTGCGCTTGGCGAGGCGCCGGCCGTCGTCACCGAGGGCGATGGGCAGGTGGAGCCACGAAAGCGGTGGCGCCGCCGGCGCCAGCAGGTGCCGCAACAGAGCTTGCCGAGGAGCCGAGTCCCACAGGTCTTCGCCCCGCACCACGCTCGTCACGCCCATCGCCAGATCATCGACCGTGACCGCGAGCTGGTAGGCCCACAGGCCGTCTCGGCGGCGGAGCACGAAGTCCCCCGGCCACCCATGGACGTCGTCCCGTCGCGCGCCGAGGCGGCGGTCCCGGACCTCGACGAGGTCGCCGGGCTCGGTGCGAAGCCGAAGCGCCGCCGCGCGCTCTGGATGGCTGGCCGCGTCGCCCCCGGGCCGATCCGGCCGGCAGAGGCCCGGGTAGCGGGGCTCTTCATCGGTCCGTCCGTGGGGGGCGCTGGCGGCGGCGACCTCCTTCCGGGTGCAGGTGCACCGGTAGCTCCGGCCGCCGAGGGCTCCGATCGCGGCTTCGTAGGCCGGGCTGCGACGGCTCTGAGCCGGCGTGCGCTCGTCCCAGTCCAGCCCCAGCCAGGCGAGGTCGGCCTCGATCGCCTCGGCCGCGCCCGGCACGGTTCGAGGGCCGTCCAGGTCTTCGATCCGGAGCAGCAGTCGACCGTCATGGGCCCGAGCGTCGAGCCAGGTGGCGAGAAAGGTCCGGGCGATGCCGTGATGCAGCCGACCCGTGGGGCTGGGCGCGAAGCGCCCCACATAGGGACGCTGTGCCATTTCGAATCGAGACGACGGAGAGCTCAAGGTGGGCCGTTCCGAGCCGATCCTTGGCTTCAGGAACCATGACGTCCAGGATTTTGGTTTGCACCGACGCCGGGGCCGCTGGCCGCGATCTCCTCTCGAGGCGGGACGTCGTCATGGAATGGGCGCTGACGCCCGAGGAGGCGGTCGCCTCCGTCCGGCGCCGCCTTCCCCACGTGGTCTTGGCCCGGGAGGAGTTCCTGGAGACCTTCCTCCGCCACGTTCAGATCCCCAACGTGCCGGTCATCGCGTTGCTGGAGCCCGACGGCTTTCGGCGGCGCGACCGGTGGTTCGAGCTCGGGGTCACGGGCCTGGTGCCCGCGTCGGCCCGGGGTCGCATCTTGGAGCTCATGGCCGAGCTGGCCGGGCTGCGCATGGAGATGCATCCCCGGGTCCCCTACGGTGAGGTGGTCGACGTCCTCGTCGACGGCGAGCGTCACTTCCTAGAGGCGGCAACCCTGAGCACGGCAGGGGTCGAGATCCGCGACTTCCCCGCCGTCGCCCTGGGCACGACCTGCGAGATCACCTTGGCGATGATGGATCCGCCCTACACCTTCGTGGCCATGGTGACGCGGCACGTGCCCGAGACCCACGGCTCGCTGACCGGGGTTGCCTTCACCGCCCTCAGCGAGGAGGAGCGGTCCCTTCTCGACCGAACGGTGCAAAAGCACCACGCGATGCAGGATCCCCTGCCGGAGCCGGTCGGTCTCACCACCGATCTGTCGGGCAGCACCTTCACCTTGGATCTGTTCAGCGCCATGGAGGGCGAGGCCGACAACGACCGCTACCACGAGATCCTGCGGGATATCGTGCAGGGCCGATCCGAAAAGGCCCCCCGCTGGCTTCGCCGCGTGCGCCGCCACCTGACCGAGCTGGAGGAGCGGGCCCTCACCGGCGGCGATGCGCCGGACTACGCCGCCGCCGCCCTCGACATGCGCATCGACCTCGCTCGGTCCCGCGCCTTCTCCCTGACCCAAGTGCCGTCTCCGAAGGAAGTCGAGCTATGCCTCGACTTCTGCCGGGCCCTCGCCATCGACAGCCTCGAGAGCGACGCTCGGGACCTGGGCCAGGTGGCCGAGATCCGGGCCGCGCTCCTCCGGGAGATCTACGGCGCGGTGAGCGGCGCCGAAGCGGAAGAGGTTCCGGCCTCGGTGCAGGCCCAGTTCGACGAGCGGGCCGCCCGCCCGAACTGAAGTTCCGTCGAGCCCTCAGTCGCCGCCGATGACGGTGCTGGTCCGGGTCAGGTCTTCGAGAAAGCCGAGCGGGTCGAGGTCCGCCTCCAGCGCGCGCAGGGGCTCGACCGCTTCCGCTACTTCGAAGGGACGAGGCTCCACGTTCTCCACCCGGCCCGAGAGCTTCAGGCTCAGCCGGCCGTCCTCCTCCCGACCGGCCTTCGCGGTCCGGAAGCCGAGCTCGAGGTCGTAGCGGACCGGCGGACCGGCGCCGGCGATCCAAACCCGCCCGTCGACCCGCACCAGCCGCAGGTCGTGCTCGGCGAGGCGCAGGGGCTGGGCGGGCGCGGCGTCGAGGGCGAAGCGGCGGGCGGAGATGTTCGCGACCGATGCGACGCCCTCGTCCTCCACCCGGAGCCCCTCGCCGGCCAGGCGGGCCACCAGGCCCAGGGCCGCGTAGGCCTCGGACAGCATGTCCACGCGCTGGTTGTGGATGAAGTCGGCTCTGCGGAGGCGCCCTTCGCCGTTTCGGATGTACCACTGGGTCCCGATCCGGATCCCTTCCCGGGTCAGATAGTCGGTCTCGTCGCGCTGCTCGATCCGAACGCTCGCCTCGGGGCCGGACACGATCCGCGTCTTCTCCACCACCTCCAGATCGTGACCGTTGCGCATCACCTGCAGGCTCGCTTCGCCTTCGAAGCGGATCGGGCCCAGGCGGGCGCGGGTCTCGTCGAAGCTCATCCCGAGGAAGCGCGAGGGCCTTTCGGGGAACATCGACGGAGCTAGGGTTTCTTTGGCCCTCGAGGCGACGGCCTCGACGGCCAGCTCTCGTCCCCAGTCCCGGTCCGGCGCCTTCACGGCCTCCGAACACGCCGTCACCAGAAGCACCGGGAGGAGGAGCCCACGCATCTTGTGGTCACCTAGCGCAGCCATCCCGATCAGGTCTAATCCGTATCGCCGAAGAATCGAGCGAGGGCTTAGGCTGGCGGTCCAGCGCCCGATGTTCAGAATGGAAGAACGCAAGCGCGCTGGGGTTTGAACTTGATGACGATGAACGAAAGCCGACAGGACACCGACCAGGAGCCCACTTCACAGCTGCCGGCTCGCTTGGAGCCATTGATGCTCGGGCACCTGCTGGTTTCCGGCGACGTCGATCAATACCGCCGCTGGCGAGATCGCATCGAGGCCATCGAGCACCAGCGCGACCTGGACCTGGCCCCCGACTCCGAAAGCGCCCTCATCCTGGAGGAGAAGGAGGCCTGGATTCAGATGAAGACCACCGGGCGCCTGGGCTCCGCCTTCGGCTTGGCCCTCGGGCTTTTGTGGACTTCGGCTTTTCTGCCCGTCTTCGCCCAGCGCTACGACCTCGGCCTGTGGGCCCTGATCTTCCTGCTGCCCCTCCCCATCGCCTGGCGCCTCGGGGTGAGGCTGTGGGAGGACGCCTCCTTGGGCGGGATGCGGGACGTCGGGCAAAGGCCAACGCTCCGCCGGCGGGTCCGGGCCCTCGTCCGGGGCTTGTTCCGAGGCTTCGGCGCGGGCTTCGGCTTCGGATTCACCCTGACATTCATGCAGCTCTTGCTGACCGCCTTCTGGAACCCGGCCTCATCGGTCCTCGCCGAGCTGTCGAGCGACACGCTCCAGGCCACCTTCGCCGGCATCAGCCACGGCATCTTCGGCATGCTCCTCGCCCCCCTCGTCTCTCGGGGCACGCCGTCGGTGGAGGAAGAGGAGTATCGGGCCCTCGAAGCCGCCGACGCTCCTCAGCTCCCTTCCGGCGAGTGAGCCGAGCCCTCTCCGGGAGACGTTCGATCATGGGCCGGGGGGGCTGGCTCATCTCAATCTCGAACGAGGACCGTCGAATGGTGGAACGAGGAGTTCCGTTTGGACATCGCAACGGTCATCGGCCTCGTTTCGGGCTCTTCGCTCATCCTGGCCGCTATCTTGATGGACAGCACCCTCGGGGCCTTCATCAACGCCCCCGGGCTCATGGTCGTCGTCGGCGGCACGCTGGCGTCGACGATGATCGGCGAGACGCTGCCGAACCTGATCGGGGCCTTCAAGGTCGGCATGAAGGCGGTCCTCAATAAGGCCCCCGCCCCGCTTCAGACCATCGACCTGGTCGGTCAGCTCGCCACCGCCGCCCGCAAAGACGGGATCCTGGCCCTGGAGAGCATCGAGATCGAGGAGGACTTCCTGGCCAAAGGCGTCCGGATGGCCGTCGACGGCATCGCCCCCGAGGAGATCAAGGCAGGTCTGCAAGGCGAGGTGGTCGCCATGAAGCAGCGCCACAAGCGGGGCCAAAAGTTCTTCCGGGGCGTCGCTGCCACCGCGCCCTCCATGGGCATGATCGGCACCTTGATCGGCCTGGTGCAGATGCTCCAGCAGCTCGACGATCCCTCGGCCATCGGCCCCGCCATGGCCATTGCGCTCCTCACCACCTTGTACGGGGCCATCATCGCCTTTCTCATGGCGGGCCCCATCGCCGACAAGCTCGAGCACCGCACCAACGAGGAGATGCTCAACATGAAGATCGTCCTCGAAGGCGTCGAGGGCATCCTCAAGGGCGAGAATCCTCGCCTGATTCAAGAGAAGCTGGAAGGCCTGCTGGCGCCGAAGCTCCGCAGCTCCAAGGACGCCTGAGCCGTGGTCGACGAGGACGAGGACGAGGGCGGCGGTGGAGGGGGCGCCCCGGCCTGGATGGCCACCTTCGCCGACCTCGCCACATTGCTGCTGACCTTCTTCGT
Organism: uncultured Myxococcales bacterium; assembly: GCA_964477875.1. Lineage (GTDB taxonomy): Bacteria > Myxococcota > Kuafuiibacteriia > Kuafuiibacteriales > Kuafuiibacteriaceae > Kuafuiihalomonas. The sequence goes on along the minus strand of CAYZFR010000082.1, from coordinate 4,764 downwards.
GCTCCTTCTCTCCTTCGCAGAGATGGACGTCATCGAGTTCAAGGCCGCCCTCGGCTCGGTCAAGAACGCCCTCGGCGTGGTGTCGAAACGGCCCGGAGAGCTGGAGGGAAGCAGCCCCACCCCAATAAACTTCGAGGACTCCAACGCTTCGTTGAAGAGCGACAAGGGGCTGCCCAACGAGCTCGTCCCCATCCAGCAGCTGATCCGGAACAAGAACATGGACGGTTCGATGAAGCTCATCGTGACCGAGAAGAACATCATCCTCCGGGTGAACGGCCTCTTCCCCTCGGGCACGGCGGAGCTGCAGCCCAAGGACTTCGTCCAGCTCGACATCATCACCGCGCTCTGTCGGCTCTACAGCCAGCCGGTCATGGTCGAGGCCCACACCGACGATCGCGCCATACATTCGGCGGTATTCCCCTCCAACTGGGAGCTGTCGGCCCATCGGGCGGCGGCGGTGGCCCGCTACCTCGAGCGGGCGGGCGGCGTCGATCCGGAGCGGATCAGCCCCACCGGCTATGGGCCTTGGCGCCCCCTGGTGCCCAACGACAGCCCGGCCCACCGAGCCCAGAACCGGCGGGTCGACATCATCCTGGCTCGCAAGCGGGACGTCCCCATCCAGGTGAACGACAGTCGAGGCTGGTGAAGTTCGGTTGTCGAGGCGCCGGTCGTTTCGGTACAGCTACCACGTGGGGTCAAACCGCCTCTTGTTCGCCCTGTTGGGCTTCGCCGCCTGCAGCCCCGAGCCCGCCGCCGATCCGGAGCCGCCGCCGGCTCCCCCTCCTCCACCGCGGCCGGTTCAGGGGCCGGACCCAATCCGCTGGGACGACAGCTTGGTCCAGCTTCAGCTCCTCCGTCGCAACGACAGTTTGTCCACCGTCCTCGGCCGCATGAATGTCGGCGCCCTTCAGGTGGAGCAGGTCCTCGATGCGCTTGCGGGGTTGGTGGACTTCACCAAGCTTCATCCCGGAGACCGACTCGAAGGCGTCGTCAGCGACGACGGCCGGCTCGACTGGCTTCGCTACGTCGGTGGAGTCGAGGAGCGCTACGTCGCGACCCGGGTCGGACCGAAGGAGATGTACGGCTACAAAGAGCATGTCCCGGTCGACGTGAAGCCGGTCCACATCGAGGGCGAGCTCGAAGACTCGCTGTACCTTTCGATGAAGGCCATCGGCGAAAAGGACTGGCTGGCGTTGACGGTGGCCGACCTCTTCGCCTGGGACATCGACTTCTTCACCGAGCCCCGCCGGGGCGACCGCTTCCAGCTGGTGGTGGAGAAGCGCTATGTAGAGGGCGAATTCGTGGGCTACGACCGGGTCCTCGGCGCCGAGTACGAACAAGTCGACGGCGACGTATTCCGGGCCCTGCGCTACGAGTTTGCCGACGGCCGGGTCGGCTACTATCAGGCCGACGGGACGGCGGTCGAAAAGCAGTTCCTGAAGTCGCCGGTGAAGTTCGCCACCATCACGAGCCGCTTCGGGCTCCGGCGCCACCCGGTCCTGAAGTACGTTCGGGCCCACAAGGGCGTCGACTATGGTGCCCCCCGGGGTACCGGGATCTGGGCCGTTGGCGGCGGCGTCGTGACCTGGGCCGCCCGGCGGGGCGGCTATGGCCGGCTGGTCGAGATCCGGCACCGCAACGGGCTGAAGACCCGCTACGCCCATCTCAGCCGCTTCGGGCCCGGCGTCCGCCGCGGGGCCCGGGTCCAGCAAAAGCAGGTGATCGGCTACGTCGGCTCCTCGGGACTTGCGACCGGACCTCACCTGCACTTCGAGGTCCTTCGTCAGGGGCGGCAGATCAACCCTCTGACCCTCGTCGTGCCTCCGGCCCCACCGCTCCCCGAGACGGAGCAGGCTCGGTTCGGGGCCCAGACGGGGCCGGTCTTGGCTGCGCTCGACGGCGAGCCTTTCACCATGACCGCGACTCCCACCGCCGCCCTCTACTGAGTGCCCTCCCACACAGCGATACGCGGCCGGCGCGGCGAAGATAGGCATCGAGCTCCAGAGCCTCACGTCGAGACGCCCGCTCAGAAGGCTTCGAAGCTCAGGCGAAAGTCCGAGTTGGAGCCGTCGAGGGGATCGGTGTCGGTGTCGGGCTGGACGTTGCCGTTCGCGTCACTCGCCTTCACCCGGACCGTGTGTTCGCCGGGTTCGAGATCGAGCTCGAAGCGAAAGGGCGCCCATACGTCCGGGAGGGGGTAGCTCTCGCCGGACTGAAACTGGACCGCCTCCATCAGCATCGGGTCTCCGGCCAAGATTTCTTCTCGGCTGGAGAGCTCGGCCTCGGCGAAGTCGGCCCCGTCGACCGCCACCTCCACCCGGGACACGGCGGCGCTCCCGCTCAAGGCAAAGCCGAAGAGGTCGAAGCGTCCCGCCGGCACCCGCTGGGCCGCGATGGGGTTGGTGAGCTTGGAAACCACCTGCACCGTCCCGTCGTCGAAGTATCCGACCACTTCTTGATAGGTTCCGAACTCCTCGTCGCTGGGGCTGGCCTCGATGCGCTCCAGCCACTTCATCTGCTTGTAGCCGTACTCGCCGGGGACGATGAGTCGCACCGGCCCGCCGTGAGCGTGAGGGATGTCGCCGTCGTTCATGCCCCAGGCCAAGATGGGCTCCAGTCGGCCGAGACTGGGGGCGTCCATGACTTCCTGGAGGGTGAGGTTTTGGGTCACGCCGTCGGTGGCGTCGTAGCCGTAGATCCGAAAACGTCGAGTGGTCTGCATGTCGACGCCGGCCTCCTCCATCAGGACCCGGAGCGGCACCCCGGTCCAAAGCGCGGTCCCCACGAGTCCCGGAGACAGCTCGCCCTCGCGGACTTCGACCCGAGTGGGAAAATCGATGATGCAGCGGATGGTCTTTAAGACGGTCACGACGTCGGCGCTCCGGGCTTGGAGGTTTGCGAGGTCGATCGAGAGCTGGTTGGCCACCTCTCCGTCGATGGTGAGGCTCCACTCGCCGGCGGTCTTCACGGGGATGTCTTCGAAGTCGATGTCGATGCTGCTCCCGGCGCGCTGGACGAAGAAGGTACCGGGCGCTCTCTGGCCGGGCAGTTCGCCGGTCGACGCCCGGTCCACCGGGGTCAAAAACGAGAACGCGCCCCCGCCGCCCTTGGCGGTGATGGTCTGGGTCTCGCAGCGGACCAACGAGAGGCCGAGGGCGGCGCTGCCGGTGCCCTGAAGGAAGAGTCGTCGTGTGAAGGGCATGCGGGGTCGGCTCCTTAGAAGCGGTGGCTGTATTCGAGGCCCAGGAAGATGTCGTCGGTGGCGGGTGCGTTTTGCCCCCACACCGTCGAATAGTACTGGCCCACCAGCCCGATGTTCTTGGCGTAGGGTACGTCGAAGAAGCGCAGAGGATACAAGATCGTTCCCGCGCCCAGCTTGACGATCCGCTGCCTGGTGGGGATGGGGTTCGCTGCCGAGAAGCCGACCTCGGGCTCGAGGAGGGAGACGTTGCCGAAGGTCTTCCCGAACAGGAGAAGCGAGCCTCTGAAGGGCGTGATCCCGAGCTCGGCCAGGAACAGGAGCTCGTCGCTGTAGTTGGGCTGGTTGTCGAGCTGGCAGTCCACTTCGCTGGCCGAAGGACAGTCCACCGCGCCGCTGAAGGCGTAGGCGGTGGAGCGGGCCCGGATGCCCATCCCCAGCTGGGTGTAGGCGGGGAGGCCGTCGATGATCGAGAAGCCGTAGCCAACCGCGGTCTTTACGTCGAACTCCACGTTGCCCGGACCGACCGAGGGGTTGAGGTTGCGGGTGTAGCCGGTCGGGATCGAGAAGCCCAGCTCCACGCTCCAGGTGAGCCGGGTCTGCACCGGCAGGAGCTGAAGCAGGTTTACCCGGGCGCCGGCGTACAGGTTGCCGGGGGCCTCGATGGCGGTGTCGACCGAAGCCTGCTCCACGAAGACCCGCTTGTAGGGGAGCTCGAGGTGCAGGGTGAGCTCGTCCACCAGCCCGTACTCCAGCTGGGCGTAGAAGCTCTCGTCCTGAAAGGCCTCGCCCTCCACCGCGTCGTTGAACAGGCGCCGATTGCTTGCTTGGTCGAACTGGTCGCCGGCGCTGACGAGGCCCACCGAAAGCAGCGTCCACAGCTGACCTCTAGGCCGGGTCCAGGCGCTGGAGTTGAAGGCGTGGCTGGGACTCGCCAGGCAGAGCAGGGCTAGGGCAGCCAGGAATGCGAAGGTGCGACGGAGCCGAACGGAGGCCACGGGGCGCTTGTAGCGCATGGCAGGCCTCCTTCCCATTCGTCTCTCTCTCCAGCACCCCCCTAGCCCCTAGGCTTCGCCGGTGGATGGGGGGAGCTGCAGCGTGCGCCGAGGTCGGAGCATGTTGCGCAGCACCAAGAAGATCATGCTCGGACTCTCGTCCATGCGCCGGCGCAGATAGGCGGTCGCGTCGTCCCAGCCTACCGCGAAGGGCACGTACAGGCGCACCGGGATCTCGCAGCCGAAGCTGCCCCCCAACAGCTTCTCCTGCATCTCGGCCCGAGGCACGCCGAGGAGCATCTGCACCTCGCAGCGATCCGGGGCGGTGGGGGCCAGCTCCTTGGCGAAGCGCTCCAGAATGACCTCGTCGTGGGTGGCGAACTCCACCCGAGCACCCCGGGCGAGGAGGCGCTTGGCGCACTCGAGGAGGCGCGCCTTCATTTCGGGCTTGCTGGTGAGGGCGACCTCGGCCGGCTCGGGATAGATCCCGATCACCAGCCGTACCCGCATCCCGGCCGGGATGCGCTCCAGATCGTCTGGCGTGCGGTGGAGGCGGGTTTGGAGCACGGT
>CAYZFR010000081.1:0-16189 GCA_964477875.1 uncultured Myxococcales bacterium | reverse complement strand
TCCGCCCTGCATCGAGGAGTTGCCGTCGCTTCGCGCCCTCGCCGAACACTTCGAAACCCAGGACGACTTCGTGCTCCTGGCGATCTCTACCGACGACGACTGGGGCGTGGTGCGCGACTTCTTCGAGGTGGAGCCCCCGAACTTCACCGTCCTCCTCGACCGGGGCGGAAAGCTCTCGGCTCGATATGGCACGACCAAGTTCCCCGAGACCTACGTGCTCGACCCGGACGGCGACGTCGAGGGGCTGGTAGTCGGGCCTCGCCGCTGGGACAGCTGGTACGCGAAGGCCTACGTCGAGAGCCTCGTCTCCGAAGACGGCGGCCGGAGCCCCGCCGGCGGTTCTCGCACCGCCTCCAGGTAGGCCGTCAACTCGTCGATGAGCGCCCGGCGCGCCTCCTCGTTCGCCAGCTCCAGACCCTCCTCCTCCCGGCGCACGATCCCTTCGTCGTGCATCCAGCGCACCGCGTTCGTCAGCGCGGGTTGGGTGGCGCCCTCGGGGCGCTCGATCCGCTCTTCCAACACCTGCCGGTGGGCCTCGTCGAGGGTGAGCCGGATGAGTTCCGGCTGGCCGACCGGCCCGTGGCTCAGCCGGGCCAAGCTCTCGGCCATGAGCCGATAGGTCTCGAAGACCACCGCCAGCAGACCGGCCAGGGTCCGAGCTTCGTCCCGGTCTTCGAGCGCGTCGGCCTCCGACAGAACCTTCCGTCCCCGCAGGAAACGCCGCGCCTCGTCGAAGTTGGCGTCGAAGTCGGCGTCCACCCGGAAGGAGACCTCGTGTTTGAGGAGCTTGGAGATTCGGCGCGCCCGCTCCCGAATCCCCTCGCCGTCGACCAGCGCCGCCATCGCCACCACCGAGTAGGGTACGAAGAAGTGCATGATGGCGTTCTTGTAGTAGTCGAGGGCCTGGCGACCCTGGGCCCCGCAGCGCAGGACCTTTTCGCCGTCTCGGGTCTCGCTGACCTGTACCGAGCCGTCGCCGGTGAACAGACCGATGGTCTCCTCGATGGCGTCGGCTCGGGTCGCGGCATCGAGGGCGGGGGAGCGCCGGGCGCCGAGGGCGTCCAGGAGCTCGACCAGTCGGTCCGTCTCCGCCAGGAGCTCGGAGAAGGCGATCCCGCTCCGAGCTCGACCCAGCAGCACCAGCGCCACCACCGCCGTCGGCGTCACCCGAGTGACGGAGTTGATGCCGTAGACGATTCGGTGACCGAGCTGGGTCGCGAGCTGGCGGGGCCGCTCTTCGACGTTCACACCGAGCTGCGCCGCGAATCCGCGCATCGAGATCGGCTCGTCGAAGTCCACGTAGACCCGGCCGTAACGAGAGCGGAGCACTTTCGGACCGGAGCTCAAGAGTTGGCTCACGTTCTCCCGCTTCTTGGCTCCGCCGGCCAGCTCCCGGGCGTACGCCTTGGCCTCGACGACCTTCTCGTAGCTGATCGACACCGGGACGAAAAAGACGTCCTCCACGTCGCCCTCGAAGACCGGCTCCATGGTCATGCTCAGCATCCCGGTCCGAGGGGCGAGTAGTCGTCCGGTGCGACTTCGACCCCCCTCGATGAAGAACTCGATCGCGTGCCCCTCCCGAAGGAGTCGGCGGACGTAGGCCGAGAAGATGGCGGCGTAGAGCTTGTCGCCCCGGAAGCTGCGGCGGATGAAGAAGGCTCCGGCCCGTCGAAACACATGGCCCATGGGCCAGAAGTTCAAGTTCTCTCCAGCCGCGATGTGGGGAGGGATCATGCCCTCCTTCCAGAAGACCTGACTCAGGACGATGTAGTCGACGTGGCTCTTGTGGCTGGGGACGACGACGATCGAGCCCTTTCGGGCAGCCTCTCGGAGCCGGGCAAAACCCTCTCGGTCGACGACGATGCCGTCGTAGATGCGGCTCCAGAGGAAGTCGATGACCTTGTCGAGGATTCGTAGCCAGCCGTAGCGCATGTCGGCGGCGATGGCTCGGATCGTTTCGTTCGCCTTCGCCTCCAGCTGGGCCACGCTCTTCTTCTCACCGGCGGTGGACTCGATGAGCCGGCGGACCTGAGGATCGTTGAGGACGGCCTGTCGGGTCTTGGGGGCCGGTCGGTGCATGGGGCCGGTTCGCAGCTGCTCCTCCCCGGACAGGTGATGGAGGATCAGCCAGCGCACCTTCTTTGCCACCACCGTCAGCGGTTGGCCCCCCTCGCGGGCCAGCGCGTCCTTCAGGTCAATGGGTGCGCCGACGTGAAAGCGCGAGTTGCGATGGTGAATGAGGTAGCCGCTGACCTCTCGCAGCGCGCCGGGGGCCTCGCGGTCCCCGAGGAGTCGATCGAAGAAGCCCTTCTTGAGGTCGGGGGCCCGGCGCAGCCAGATCAGCGCCACCGGCAAGAGCAGGATCGGCTCCTCCCGCTGCTGCTGAAGCTCCAGGAGCGCACGCACGTAGCGCTCGGCGTAGCGGGCAGAGCGGCGAAAGAGGGTACGAGGCCTGCGCATGAACAGCAGGGCCGGGCGCTGGGCTTCTACTTCGCCGACCAGGCCGGCTTCGCTGGGCCGGTCCTGGGCCAGGGGGTGGTCGTGAAACCAGGTTGGAAGAGGCAGTCCGAGCTGCTCGAGCAAGAAGTGGATGTAGTACGGGTCGACCCGGCGCCGAGAGCGCAGGGTGTAGACCACGGTGCCCCGGGCGTGGGCTTCGCGCAGGTGGACGAGGGCCTGGTCTTCGACCAAGGTCCGGCCGAAGAAGGGCTCGAGCAGCCGAGAGAGCGCACCGGGCGGCCGGCGGCCCGGCGCGGTCCGGGTCAGGGCCGAGGTTCGCCGCTCCGCCGCGCCATCCGACATCGCGTCGCCATCCCACCCCGTTCTGGCGGCCGTCAAACCTTCGATGGCTGGTCTTTTCGCCATCCCGGATCCCTGCCTGGTCCGATCGATCCCAGCGTGCTAGCGTCACGCAGCGGCGCGTCGAGCGCCGGTTCACCTATGCGCGCTTGGTGCCCGCACTGTGGGGCTCTGAACGAGTTCAAGGAGCCGCCGGCCCACGCGGTCGTGTACTGTCGGGAGTGCGCCAAGCCCTTCAGCGCCGCCGCGCTCATGAGCCGTCGCGGCTCCGACCTGCGCCGGAGCAGCCACCGGCCTGCCACCGGGGAGCAGACCCAGCGCCCGAGCGAGGCCCGACCCTCCACCGGCCCAAATGGGGCCAGACCGCTCGGAGACAAAGAAGCCCGTCTCTCGAGCGGAAATGTCGAGCCTCAAGTCATCGTCCCCGGGAACGCCCGGGCTCGGCGCACACCTCCCGGCGCCGCCAAGCTCGTCTATCGCAGCCCCGACGGCCTCGTGACCGACTTCGCCCTCGAGGACCCCACCTCCCTCGGACGGCACCCTCGCAACGTCATTCGGCTCAACGACCGGGAGATCTCGAAGGAGCACGCCGTGCTCGAGCGACGGGCGGGCGAATGGTGGGTTCGTGACCTCGGTTCTTCCAACGGGACCTACGTCAACAATCGCCGGATCCAGGAGTCGAAGCTTCAGCCCAACGACGAGCTTCTGCTCGGGTCGATGCGGCTGTCCTTCGAGCTGGAGGGGGGCAAGAGCGACAGCGCCAAGGATCTGGTGACCATCCTCCCCCAGGACCCCGCAGGCTCCACCCACATCCACGCGAAGCTGGTCGAGGAGCAACAGGACTTTCAGCCGGTCGATCTCGTGGGCGACCTCGAAGTCCTCAAGCAAGACTACGAAAAGCTCCGCCTGACCCACGAGCTGTCCCGGATCGGACTGACGACCGACCTCGCGAAGCTGCTGTCCAAGACCCTCGACGTGGTCTTCTCGATGTTGCCGGCCGACAACGGGGTGATCATGCTGGTCGACGAGGACACCAACACCCTCGTTCCCCACACCGTCCGGCGAAAGAAGGCGAAGGGGAAGGACGACGAGATCATCTTGTCCTCCACCATCGTGAACGGCGCGCTCCAGGAGCGGGCCTCGGTGCTGTTGTCCGACGCCTTCATCGATCCCCGCTTCTCGGGGTCCCAGTCCATCATCGCCCAAGGGATCCGGGCCGCGATGTGCGTGCCCCTCGTGGCCCACGACAAGGTGCTGGGCATCATGCACCTCGACACGAGAGAAAGGGTGGGCGCTTTCACCGAAAAAGATCTCCAGCTGCTGAAGGCGATCGCGACCCAGACCGCCATCGCCATCCAGAACGCCCGCCTGGTCCGACAGATCGAGGAGGAGGCGAAGGCCCGGGGGCAGCTCTCCCGCTTCTTGCCGCCCCATGTGGTGGAGGAGATGGTTCAGGGCAAGGGGCGGCCGATCCAAAAAGGGGGCCGGGAGGTCGAAGCCTCGGTGGTCTTTTGCGACATCCGCGGCTTCACCGGCATGTCCGAGTCGAAGGAGCCGCAGGACGTCGTCGATCTGCTGAACGAGTACTTCGAGCGCCTCGTCGAGGTGGTGTTCAAGCGCAACGGGGTGCTGGACAAGTTCATCGGCGACGCGTTGATGGCCTCCTGGGGCGCGATCGAAAACGGCGCCGGCGGCGATCCAGTCTTCGACGGGGTCGCCGCAGCGCTGGACTTCCGCGACACCATAGCCGCCTTCAACGAGGAGCGGGGAGGCCAGGGCCTGGCCCCAGTGCAGATGGGGGTCGGCGTCAACACGGGCAGCCTCGTAGCCGGCTACATGGGCAGCAAGCGCCGGCTGGAGTTCACGGTCATCGGCGACACGGTGAATACCGCCTCCCGTCTGTGCGGGATCGCCTCGGGCGGCCAGGTCCTGATCAGCGAAGCGACCCATGGGCGCGTTGCAGACCGCATCGAGGCGCGCTATCTCGGAACACGTCAGGTGAAGGGCAAGTCGGAAGAGATCGGAGTCTACGAGGCTCTGCGGCTGAAGGACGGCTGAGCCGGCGATGACGCGCCGTCAGGTCGTCCAGCGGTGCCCCAACTGCGTCGCCAAATACGACGTCGGCATCTATGTCTCCGGGCAGAAGGTCCGCTGCCGTCGATGCGGCATCAAGTTCGAGGTCCAGCGAGACGACACTCCGTTCATCGGCGGCCCGCCCCGGGCTGAGCAACCGGCGCCCCGCCCCGTCACCAAGAAGCCCCACCGCGTGGCGCAGAACGACCTGGCAGAGGGCACCAAGCTGGGAGGCTTCGAGGTCCGGACCGTCATCGGGCGCGGGGCGATGGGCACCGTCTACAAGGGCTGGCAGCCGTCTCTCGACCGGCCGGTCGCGATCAAGGTCATGAGCGCCGACTTGGCCCATCAAGAAGAGTTCGTGAAGCGCTTCCGAAGGGAGGCGGCGGCGCTCGCCCAGCTCGCCCACCCTCACGTGGTGGCGATCATCGACCAGGGGCAGGTGGACCGAAACTACTATCTGGTCATGGAGTTCATCGACGGTCCGACCCTGCGACAGATGTTGTCGCGGAAGCAGGTCCGTCCAAAGCAGGCTTTCGCCCTCGCCATACAGATCGGCCACGGCATGGCCTACGCCCACGACCGAGGCGTGGTTCATCGAGACCTCAAGCCCGAGAACGTCCTGCTGGCCGACGGAGGACGAGACCGGGTCGCGAAGATCTGTGATTTCGGCCTCGCCGACATGCTCTACAGCGACCGCTCCTTCGTGAATCTGACTGGAAGCCGCATCTCTATGGGGACGGTGAACTACATGGCACCGGAGCAGCGCCAGGACGCGGGCAAGGTCACGCAGCGCGCCGATGTCTACTCCTTCGGCGTCATGGTCTACGAGATGCTGACCGGCTCGCTGCCCCTCGGGCGCTACGCCGAGCCCTCGGCCAAGAACGCAACCCTCGACAAGAAGCTCGATCCCGTCATCATGCGCTCCCTCGAGATCGACCCGAGGCGCCGCCCCCCCAAGGTCAACGAGCTCGTCGAGGCCCTCGAACACCACCGGCCCTGACCGGAGAATGAGCGACCGTCCGAAGAGGCGCCCCCCTCGAGGCGGGGTGGCCCCGGCCTTCAAGTGTCATCGTCCTCGAGGTAGTTCATGATGACGTCGTCGAGAGAGGGCTCGGAGACGACGAGCGGCTTGCCCTTCCCATCGCCCTCGCTTCGCTGGGCCTCGAGTCGGGCCCGCTGTCGGGCCATGGCCGCTTTGAGGGCGGCCGGGTCGATCTCGAGCATGGTCTGATCGTTCGACGGAATGCGCGAGGGCGCGCGTCGAGGCGGGCTTTCGTCCCGAAGCGTTCGGTCTCGATCTCGCGTGTCGCGCTCAGTGGCCACGTTGGGGCGGATGGCGACCTTGCGAATCGAGGGTTGGGGCGGCTCCTGACCCATGGCCTGGGCCTTGAGCCGCTCCTGCGCCGCCCGGAGCGCGGCCGGAAGGCGTACGTCCACCAGCGTGTCCTGGGTCGTGGCGTGCTTTCGGCGCGGGGGGCCGGCCGGCGCCGCGGGCGGCTCGGCCGTCGTCGGCCCTTCCCACTCCTCCAAATTGTCGACCAGGTCGTCGAGCGGGATGTCCTCGATCTCCTCCGGGAAGGAGGTCTCGGGCCGAAGGATCGAGGTCCGAGGACCGGAGCTGCTGCCTGCCCGCGGCATCGGCTGGGCCCAGGCGACCTCGGCCACCGGCAGCTGTTCGGCGGCGGCGAGCACGGCCGGACCGAGCGCCTGGTCGACGGCGTGGACGGGGGCCCTTGGGGCCGCGGCGGCAAAGCCGGCGAGCAGGCCATCGAAACCGCCTTCCGCCAGCTTCTTGAGCATGTTTTTGTGCTGGGTCTGCATCCGCTCCCGAAGCCACGTGGGGTGAGCCTTCCCGCCCTGGACGAGGTCGGCATAGCCGGCGCGCTCGACGGCGAGGACGTGCCCGTCGAGGAAGAGCTGGGTCACGATGCGCGGGTCGGCGAGCCCGTTGTCTTCGGTTTGCACATGAAAGACGCGCCCTCGATGACGGATGTTGTGATTGAAGCCGGGCAGCATCCGTTGGGTTGATCCTATCCCAGGAGCATTTGTGGTTGCCAGAACCCAGTCCGGGTGCAAGCCTTTACTAGGGTTCGGGAATTCATGGTGTCACGGCACAGGTTGCACAAACCGTTTCCGGGCACCGATTTCGCAGTAGAACCGAGCACGCTTCCGGCGGCGCCGATGCCCGCGGAACCGCTCGACCTGCGGGATCGGGGTCCAGGCCAGCTCGCGGCCATCGTCCTTCTGCCCGTCGGCCGCATCGACGTAGCGCGCTTCGAGTTCCTGCGTGAACCCCTCACCCAGATATTCCAGCGACCCGTAGAGATCGGGGCGCGGCTGCCGGTTCCGAAATACGCCTTCAATCCGACCCGAAACCAGTACCACTCGGCCGCGATCATGAAGCGCGTAGAGTCGAACCGGCTCGCCGAATGGGACGCCGCCATCGGCGTCTCGGGCGAGGACCTGTTCGTGCCCGAGGTGCCCTTCGTCTTCGGAGAGGCGGACCGCTCCACACGGTCGGCGCTGTTGAGTCTGGCCAGGCTCAAGGCCGACTCCGGTACTCTGGAGATGCGTGACGAGATGCTTCGCAAGCGTCTGGTGTCCGAGGCCATCCATCAGGTCGGCCTGCTGCGCGGCCTCGCCCATTGCCCGAACAACCGCTGCGTCATGTTCTACGCCGCTTCCGTGGCCGAGATCGACAAGCGGGGTCAGAACCTCTGCGCGAACTGCAGGAAGCGCCTGATCCAACTGTCATCCTGACGCCCGATTCGCTAGCGTGGAACGCCATGCCGTCCGGGCCAAAACGCCAGGCGCTCGGGAAGGGCCTCGGCGCCCTCATCCCTCCCCAAAAGAAGGCGCCTCCGGCCGAAGCGGGCGAGCCCGTCCGCTCGACGAGCTCCAAAGTCGCTATCGAAGACATCCGGCCCAACCGATCTCAGCCCCGCAAGGACTTCGACGACGCCGCCCTGACCGAGCTCGCCGAGAGCATCGAGCGCCATGGGCTCATGCAGCCGATCCTCGTTCGGAAGAAGGGGAGCGCCTACGAGCTGGTGGCGGGCGAGCGCCGCTGGCGGGCCTGTCAGCGCGCGGGCCTCAAAGAGATCGAGGTCATCGTCAAGGACCTCACCGACGAGCTCTCCTTCGAGTGGGCGCTGATCGAGAACATCCAGCGCGAAGACCTCAACGCCATCGAGGAGGCCGAGGCCTACCGGCGCATACTGGACGGTGGCAACATGACCCAAGAGCAGCTGGCCCAGCGGGTCAGCAAGGACCGCTCGACCATCGCCAACGCCCTGCGGCTCTTGAAGCTGCCCGACGAGGTCCGGCGCCAGGTGGTGGCGGGCGCCTTGTCCATGGGCCACGCCCGCGCCCTGCTCGCCCTCGATGACGAAGAGCTGATGGTGAAGATGGCCCGCGAGACCGTCCGTAAGGGTCTATCGGTGCGGGAAGTCGAGCGGCGCGTCCGCACCTTGCGAGCCGAGCCCGAGAGGCCCCGCGAGGTGGATCCCTATGCGCAGCTCCCCGGCGGCGCCCCCGCCGTCAAGCAGACCCAAGAGGCTCTGCGTCGCAGCCTCGGCACCAAGGTCCGCATCCAAGCCTCGGGCCGCCGCGGCCGAATCGAGATCGACTTTGCCAGCCCCGATGAGCTCAACCGCCTGATCGACCACCTCATCAAGAATTGAACGGCGCCGAGGCGGACGCCCCAACCCCGACCTAGACCCGAGGCTGGACCGCGTCTAGGGTCCCGGCCCATGGCAGTCCTTGGAAAGCGGGAAGAGTCGGCCGCCCCGACGGCGCGCATCAACCCCGCCGATGCCCACACCATTCTCGGCCGCGAGGCCAAGTTCAGCGGCAAGCTGGCGTTCAGCGGCGCGGTTCGTATCGACGGCAAGTTCGAGGGCGAGATCGAGACGAACGACCTGCTGCTCATCGGTCCCGGTGCCGAAGTGAAGGCGACCCTCAACGTCGGGAGCGTGGTCATCAACGGGAGCGTCGAAGGCGACGTCGTGGCCAAGGCCTCGGTCGAGATCAAGGCGCCCGGCAAGCTGAAGGGCAACGTCACCACGCCCGCCCTCGTCATCGAGAAGGGCGTCGTGTTCGACGGCACCTGCAAGATGAGCTCGGAGCAGCAGCCCGGGGGCGGTCACGACAAGAAGCCCACCCCGCCTCCGCCGCCCGCCAACAGCTGAGTCCATGCGCGTCGAAGGACGGGTCCGCGTGCATGCGCGGGGCTTCGGGTTCGTGGAGTACGAAACCGATCAGGGCCCTCGCTCGGCCTTCATCGCGCCCCCGGATCTGGAAAGCTTTCTCCACGGCGATCTCGTGAAGACGAAGGTCGTGAAGACGGGCAAGAACCGCTTCAACGCAGAGGAGCTCGCGCTCGTCCGTCGCAACCGAAAGACCCTGTTCGGCCAAGTGGTCCGAAAGGAAGGAGGCACCTTCCTGCGGCCGGATCGCTTGATCGCCAACGCCGACTGGCCGCTTCAGAAGGCCGGCGACGCCGATGGGCAGGCCATCGCCCGCATCGAAGGTGACGGCCTCGTCTTCGAGCGAACGGTATCGGACGGCGAAGCGGCGCTGGAGCGGGTTCGGGCCCGCTACGGGATTCGGGCCGAGTTTCCCGATGGGATTCTGGACGGCCTGACGGATTCAAAGCCCGAAGAGCAAGCCCACCGTCGCAATCTCGAAGACCTCGTCACCGTCACCATCGACGCGCCCAGCACCAAGGATCTGGACGACGCCCTCGCGGCGCTGCCCGCCGACGAAGGAGGGGGGGTTCGGGTCTTCGTGAGCATCGCCGACGTCGACGCCCACGTGCCGGCTGGCTCCGCTGCCGACGTGGAGGCTCGTCGCCGGGGCACCAGCGTGTACTTGGCCGGCGGCCTGACGCCCATGCTCCCCCCCTCGCTGAGCGAGGATCGTTGCTCCCTGCTGCCCGAGAAGACCCGGGCCACGCTGACGGTGGAGCTTCGGGTCGACCCCGAGGGCGAGGTGAGCGCGGTCGACATCTACGAGAGCGTCATTCGCTCCGACCGCCGGCTTTCCTACGATGAGGTGGCTTCCACCTTCGAAGCCGAGGGCGAGGACGGCGAGCTGCCTGAGGGCATCGCCGAGACTCTGAGCTGGCTGCGCACCGCCGCCAGCCGGCTCTCCGCCACCCGCCAGGCCCGGGGCGGCGTTCGGATCCTCCGCAACGAAGCCGAGATCCAGCTGGGTGACGACGGCGAGCCCGTCGACTTCACCGAGCGCGCCGAGAACGAGGCTCACGAGCTGGTCGAGCGGCTGATGGTGGCCGCCAACGAGGCGGTGGGCCGCTGGCTGGTCGACCGAAACGTCCCGGGCGTCTTCCGGGTGCACCCGGCGCCGGCCGAAGAGCAGGTCCAGGCTCTCGCCGACTCGGCCCGTCGAGCCGGCCTTCGGCCCGGCTTTGGCCGCACCCTCACCCCCAAGAGTCTGGCCGCCTTCGAGCACCAATACGCCCTCACCCCGTCGGCTCGGGCGATGAGCTCGATCCTCGGCAAGATCTTGGGACCGGCTCGCTACCAAAGCGAGGCCGCCCAGCACTTCGGTCTCGGCTCTCGGACCTACCTCCACTTCACTTCGCCCATTCGTCGCTACGCCGACTTGGCGGTGCATCGCATGGTGAAAGCCTTCCTGCAGGGCGAGCGTAGCTTCGACGGAGCCCGCGGCGAGCTCGGCGAGCTTTCGGAGCGTCTCAACGATCTGGCTCGTCGAGCCTCCAAAGCGGAGGCGGAGCGGGAGCGCATGTTGGCCGCCCGCTTCTTCGAGAAGAAGGTCGGCGAGCGCTTCGACGGTCGGGTGGTGGCGGCGAAGACCTTCGGGCTGGTCGTCTACCTGTTCGGCTCCGGTGTCACTGCGACCCTTCCCAACGAGGCCCTCCCCGGCGGGGCCGCGTACCGGGGCGATCGCTTCGAGTGGGGCAGCGGCCGTCTCCGGGTGGGGGAGAAGGTAAAGGTCGAGATCGTGGAGGCCGACGAAGAGCTGGGACGCATCGAGCTCGCGCTGAAAAAGGACGAGCCAGGCTCGTGATCACGCCCTTCTGTAACGCGCTGCAGCAAGCCTTTCATTTGCTTACATCGACCGACCCCAGCAGGTAGCCTTTCGAAATGCGCAATATATGTTTGGCTTGCGTGTGTTTGCTCTTCGCGTGCAGCGAAGAGGGTCCGGTTCCATCAGGCGGCAACCCGCCGGCCGATGGAGGCGGGAACGGCGCGCCCGACTCGGGGCCCGGCTCCGGCGACATGGGCATGCCCCCCCTCACCGGCATCGAGCTTCCGGGCACCTCGGGACCGGTCTTCGTCGACATCGATGGCGAAGGCGTGCCCCACATCCGCTGCGAGGTGTTCGAGGACTGCTTGGCCGCCCAGGGCTACGTTCAGGCCTCCCAGCGCTTCGGGCAAATGGACCTCCGGCGACGGGTGACGAGCGGCCGCATCACCGAGCTCTTCGCCACCATCGGCTTCGGCAACCTCTCGTTCGGCCAGGACGTCCAGTCTCGTCGCTTCTTTCGAACCCGAGACGGCAGCATCTCCATCGCGCGCCAGCTGCTCGACAACTCGTCCGAGCGCACCCGAGCCTACTTCGAGGCCTACGCCGAAGGCGTGAACGCATGGATCCAAGACTTCGAGGCGGGGGAGGGCGAGCTCAGCTTCGAGTGGCGAAGCTTCGCCGACCAGCTGGCGCCGTGGACGGCCGAAGACAGCCTCAGCGTCATCCTCCTCCTCGTCGAAGCCCTCACCAACTCCTCGGGCCGCGACCTCGCCTACGGGAGCGCGGCGCTGCGCTACGACCCAGCCACCCTGGCCGACCTCTTCTCGCTCGCGCCCGCCACCTCCACCACCATCATCCGAAACGCCGGCATGACTCGAGCTCTCGACCCCGAGCGGGCGGAGGCGGTCGCCCTCAGCCACCGCGACTTTCTCGGACCCTGGGCTTCGACTCTCGGGGCGAGCAGCGCCAAGATACCGGCCAAGCCTCATCAGACTCAGGGCGTCGGCTCTAACTCTTGGGCCGTCCAGCCTTCGGCCGCTTCCGGCGGGTTATCGCTGTTGGCCAATGATCCCCACCTGGGCATGAGCAACCCCTCGACCTGGTACCTCGTACACCTTGCCTCCGAGGACGGGGTCGAGATCGCAGGCGCCTCCTTCGCGGGCCTGCCGGGCGTGGTGCTCGGTCAGAACCGGAACGTGGCCTGGGGCGCGACCAACTCGCTCTTCGACCAAGCGGACGTCTACCTCGAGACCCTCACCCCCGACCGGAGCGGGGTGATCTTCAACGGCGAGGCGGTGGCCTTCGAAGAGGTCGAGGTCGAGCTCACCGGTCCCGACGGGAACCCGCGCTCCGAGATCTTTCTTTATGTCCCCCATCACGGCCCAGTGGTCGACCTCGACATGAACGCCGGCACCGCGGTCAGCATCCGCTGGACCGGACATGACGCCGACACCGACGCCGATTTCTTGACCGAGATCTGGGCGGCGAGCGACATCGAGGAGGCTCGAGAGGCCATCGAGCAAGTGACCACGGTGGGCCAGAACTTCACCGTCATCGACGACCAGGGCAACATTGGCTGGTTCCCGTACAACCGCGTCCCACGCCGGCCCTGGGCGTCGGCGGCGGGCGGGAGCGCCCCCTGGGCGCCGCTCCCCGGTGATGGCAGTCGGGAGTGGGATGGCTTCATCCCCCTCGGGGAGCTGCCCCAGCTCCTCAACCCGGAAGCCGGCTGGTTCGAGACCGCCAACAACGACATGACCGGTCATCTCCTGGACGGCGATCCAACCAACGACGGCACCCTGCCCGGCGGCGGCCCGACCTACTGGCAAAACTTCCTGGCCACCGGCTACCGGGCCCAGCGCATCGACGAGCTTCTCGACACCGGGGCGCCGGCGCTCGACGTCGCCGCCATGTCCGACATCCAGGCCGACGTGCAGAGCAACTTCGGGCGGGACCTGGTCCCGGCCATCCTGGCCGGCGTCTCGGCCGGCGACGTCGGCAGCGCCGGCCAGCGGCTTCTGACCGTGTTAGAGGCCTGGGACTACAGCTGCCCGACGGGGCTGAGCGGAATCGATCCCGGCGCCGAGCCGACCGAGGACCCCGAGCAGCTTGCGGCAGCGCAGGGCTGCGCGGCTTTTCATGTCCTGGTGCCACGGCTTTTCTTCTACGTCTTCGGTGACGAGCAGGAAGCGGCTGGCGTGACCCAGCCCCCTCGGCCAGCTGCCCTGGTTCGTCTGCTCTCGATGCCACAGCTCCTCGCCAACGGCGAGGCGTACTATGATGACGTCAGCACCGCCGCCACCGAGACGAAGGCCGAGACCCTCGCTCGGGCCGTCGATGATGCGGCGGGCTTTTTGACGAGGCGCTTCGGTCCCGGGAATCCGTGGCCTTGGGGCGCCCTCCATGTCGTCGAGCCGGACGCCGACGATGGTCGACCAGGCTTCGAGGCCGGGCCCTACGCCAACGACGGAGGCTTCTATACGGTCGACGTCGCCAATCCGAGCGGTTCCTTCTACGACTTCGGGTCGGACCGATTCCCAGACGCCTACGCCCACGGTTCGGGCCCCTCGATGCGGCTCGTCTGTCGGGGCGAGACGCCCGTTCGCTGCACCATTCAGCTGCCCGGGAGCCAGGCTTTTCAGACCCAGAGCCAGGTGCAGAGTCCGGCCAACCTAGAGGCCTGGGTTCGCAACGAGTCTTTCCCCATTCGTCTGCTGCCCGAGGAGTACGAGGCCGCTTCGGTCGAAGAGCTCACCTTCGTTCCCTAGGACTGCTCCGGCGGCTGCCGTGTCGGTGGAGGACCTGCTGGTTGATGCCAGCAGCCTCGGCGCGCTTCTTCGCGTCTTCCAGCTTGGCTCGGGCGTGAGCCATCGCCTTCGCGGGCGCGACGACGGGGGCCGGATAGTCTTTGCCCATCAGGCAGCCTACCTTGCGCTGCGCCTCCCGAGGCATTCGGTGGGGTTCCGGCAGATGGGTGTCGGGCACCCCTGCCAGCTCCGGTACCCACCGCCGAATGAACGTGCCGGTGGGGTCTTGGTCCCGGACCTGCTTGGCGGGGCTGTAGACCCGCGTCGCGGAGATGCCGGTCGTCCCCGCCTGCATCTGAAACTGGCTGAAGTGGATCCCGGGCTCGTAGTCCAGGAAGTGTCGGGCCAGGAATACGGCCGGCTCCCGCCAGTGCAGCCATAGGTGATGGGTCGCGAAGCTCACCAGCATGGCCCGCATCCGAAAGTTGATCCAGCCGCCGGCTCGAAGCGCCCGCATGACCGCGTCCACCAGAGGAAAGCCGGTCTGGCCCGCCTTCCAGGCCTCGAAGGCTCGATGATCCGCCACCGTCCAGCGACTCGGGTCCTCTTCCCGGAGCCCGTCGAATGCGGGGTTGACGTTGCGAAACTCGAGGGAGGGCTCGTCTTCGAGCTTCTGGATGAAGTGGCAGTGCCAGCGAAGTCGACTTTCGAAGGCTTCGAGACCCTCTCGGGCTCGTTGTTCGGCCGGCCGGCGCCGGCCGCGAAGGCTCCGGAGCCGAAGCTGGGAGCGTTGAAAGATCTCCTTCAGGCTCAGGTTCCCGTAGGCGATGTAGGGGCTGAGCCGGCTGCTCGCCGTCCAGGCCGAGACCGGGCTCGACAAGCCGCTCCGGTAGGTCTCACACCGCTCCCGGGTGAAGCTCTGCAGCTTCTGCAAGCCAGCGGCCCGGCCCGGGCTGATCGCCTCCGTCTTGGTGGACGGGGCCAGCCCGAGCGCGTCGAGGCTCGGGATCGGCCCAGGCTCGGGGGCTCCGTCGGGGGGCGTCAATCGGTCGGGGGCCGGGTAGACGGGCTTGGACATCCGCTCGGTCCAGCGGGCCGCCCACTGCCGGCGCTTGGGTCCGGCGCCGCGGATGACGCCAAACTGGGGAACCTCGATCCAGCGAAGATCCCGGCTCGTGGCCCAGCGCGCCACCGCCTTGTCGCGCTGGTAGCTACGGTCGTCACCGGTTTCTTCATGGCTCCACAGCCCCCCGAAGGGGTGGCCGTCGAAGAGCCGGTCCAGAACCTCTGGCACCTCGCCGACCCGGATCAACAGCCGGCCGCCCGCCGCCTCGAAGGCGGCCCGGAGCTCGGCCAGGCTCTCTTGCACGAAGCGTACGTGGGAAACGTCGGTGGTGGGCGCCGTCAGCCAGGAAGGCTCGAAGACATACAGACCGAGCACCGGGCCGGCCCGGGTCGCCCGAAGCAGAGGCGCGTGATCTGCGATCCGGAGATCGCGCTTGAACCACACCAGTTGGGTGTCGGCCACGAACCCAATGAGCCAGGCTGACCCTCTGGAACCAAGCAAAACCCTCTCGTCCGCCCGAGGGCCCCGTGCTACCCCCGGAGCCATGAACACCGACCGCGTGAAAGAGATCCTCAGCTGGTACGCATCGGAGAACCCGGGCGTCCTCAACAACCTCGCCCGGCTCATGAACTCCGGCCGTCTGGCCGGGACGGGCAAGATGGTCATCCTGCCCGTCGACCAGGGCTTCGAGCACGGAGCGGATCGCTCCTTCGCGCCGAACCCGGCCGGCTACGATCCCCGCTACCACTATCAGCTCGCCATCGAGTCGGGCTGCAACGCCTACGCCGCCCCTCTCGGCTTCCTGAAGGCCGGCGCCGTCGAGTACGCCGGCCAGATCCCGACCATCCTCAAGCTCAACAACTCGGACTCCCTGTTCAAGGACGAAAACCCAGCCCCGGCCGTGACGGCCAGCGTGGAAGACGCGCTGGAGCTGGGCTGCGCCGCCATCGGCTTCACCATCTACCCTGGCTCCGGGATGCGGAACGAGATGTTCGAGCAGATCCGCGAGATCTCGCAGGAGGCCCGTCAAGTCGGCTTGCCGACCGTGATCTGGTCCTATCCCCGGGGTCCCGGCCTGTCGAAGAAGGGCGAGACCGCTGTCGACGTGGTCGCCTACTCGGCCCAGATCGCCTGTCAGCTCGGCGCCCATATCATCAAAGTGAAGCCCCCGACGGAGCACATCGAGCAGGACGAGGCCAAGAAGGTGTACGAGAAGCACGGCCTCGACGTCTCCACGATGGAGGCCCGGGTGCGGCTCGTCGTCCGCTCCTGCTTCGACGGCCGGCGCATCGTCATCTTCTCGGGGGGAGCGTCCAGGGACACCGCTGGCCTCATCGAAGACGTGAAGGCCATGGCCAAGGGCGGGGCCTTCGGCTCCATCATGGGTCGCAACGCTTTCCAGCGCCCCAAGGCCGAAGCCCTCGACCTGCTCGACCAGGTCATGAAGGCCTTCGAAGACTGAATCGAGCGCCCGCTCCGTTCTTTTGCC
>CAYZFR010000080.1:0-16289 GCA_964477875.1 uncultured Myxococcales bacterium | reverse complement strand
CCTCGGGCAGGGGCGGCGCCTCGGGCGCGGGCGCCGCCGGCTCGGCTCCGCCGGTGCGCCCCAAGGAAGGCCTCCAGGGCGGCGCGGGCTTGGCCGCCGCCTCGGACTGGGCTTCGAGGAAGGCGGCGAAGGCTCGTGGGTCGAAGACTTCGTCCTCGGGCTCCGGGGGCTCGCCCATCGCCTCGGCGGGCGGGCTTGCAGGCGGCGGCGCTAGCGTCGCCAGCTCGTCGAGATCCTCCTCGGCTGCGCGGGCCTCCGGCGCTGGATCCGGCGTTTGCGGCGGCGGACCGCCCTCGATCGCCACCGGCGTGGAGCCGGTGGCCCCCGCGCCCTCTTCGAGCAGATCCTCGAAGAGGGCGGCGCTCCTCGGCGCCTCAGCCTCCGGTTCGAGATCCACGTCCCTCCCCGCGTCGGGCTCGGGCAGG
Source organism: uncultured Myxococcales bacterium (assembly GCA_964477875.1). Lineage (GTDB taxonomy): Bacteria > Myxococcota > Kuafuiibacteriia > Kuafuiibacteriales > Kuafuiibacteriaceae > Kuafuiihalomonas. The sequence continues at coordinate 15,864 of CAYZFR010000080.1, read as the reverse complement.
AGGTTTCGAGGCCCCGACGCCCCGGGCGCCGCAGACGGTCCTCGAGAGGGCTCGACCACGGGCTCCGGGAAGGACTCGCTCCCGAGGGCGGCGAGGTCCTCGGCTTCTCGGACGTCGAGCGCGCCTGGCGGCGGCCTGTCGGCATCGGGCTCGGGCGCCGGCTCGGCCTGCTCTTCGGGCCGTGACTCCTTTTCGGGGTCGAGGTCCGGGGTTTGGGTGTGGTCATCCTCCAGCAGCGTCAGGGTTTCGAGGGCGATGGTGTAGCGCGGCACCTCGGGTCGAAGCTGAGACAGCCGCTCCCACAGAGGCCGGGTTTCGTAAGCCGGGCCCCAGGCCTCGGCGCAGGTCTCCAGCGCTCGGCAAGCCTCTTCCAGCTGACCCTCCTCCAAGGCGAGGTCGGCGGCGGTCTGGGCGAGGTCGATTCGGGTCGGCGCCAAGGCCAGGGCCCGGTCTAGGGCCGCCCGGGCGGCGGCCGGATCGTCGTCGGCCCGAAAGATCGCTGACGCCGTCTCCAGGGCCTCCAGGGCGTCTTCGGGCCGGTCTTCGGCCAGGGCCAGATCCGCGTCCCGGAGCAGGGCCTGACCGGAGCTGTCGGGGGTGGGCGGGATCTTTGGCGGCGGCCCCTCCATCGTGTCCGGGACCACGATCGCGTCGTGGGTCGACCCTTCGCTGACGGGGGGGGCTTGGAGGTTGGGGTCGGTGCGCTCGAGGTGGGAGCGGGCTTCGGGGATCGGTGGGCCCTCGTCGACCGCGGTGTCGGCGCCGGGAATCGGACCGGGTTCTGGCAGCGGATGGGATTCGGGCGCGACCTGCACCCAGGACCAGCTCTCGTCCCCGGGGGCCTCGCCCCGAAGGGCGCCGAGGAGGGGAAGGCCGTCGTCCCCGGGTCGATCTCGATCCTCTTCCAGCGCCTCCAGGGTGAAGGAGCCGGTGGGCACCTCGGAGGGCGGCGGAACCGAGGGCGGGCTCTCGGCCCAGGCCGCCACCCGCCCCGCCAAGTAGTCCATGTCGGTCGGGAGCTTGAAGAAGTAGTCGGCGCCCGCCTCCAGGGCGTCGCCGGGGGTCGAGACCGGATCTTGCGCCGCCCCGAAGCCGTACATCAGCACCGGGAGCTCGCGCCCCCCTTCGAGGGCGCGGATGCGGTTCACCCACTGCACGGCGTCGGGACGCAACGCGGGGACCAAGATGGCGCCCGGTCGATCTCGGCCTACGACCTGCTCGAGGTGGCGGGGCGCGAAGACACGAAGCGTCTCGAGGCCGGCCCGCTCCAGGGCCGAATCCAGCTCTTTGGCCGCCCCATCGTCGTCGACGATGAGGATTCGTCGCCTCACCGACTCGGGCATATCATCGGGGGGGATCAGGAGCCAGCTTCGAGCCCCGCGCCGTGGGCCGCGGCCACCAGCCCAAACACCAGCGCCGCCACCGCGAAGGCGGCGAGGGCGAAGAGCCGCCAGCTTCGATCCGAGTCGTCTCGCTCCGCCGCCATCGGACGGCGCGGCAGCGGAAGCTCCCCGGTCATCGGAGCCGCGATCGGCGAATGCAAGCCAGCCTCGGGCGTGTCGGCGACACGTGTCGTCTCCTCTTCGGACGGGGTGGACTCGGGAGCGTCTTCGCTCGGGTTGGGCTCCAGGCCTATCGGTCCGATGACCTGGCGCTCACGATTCGAGCGGGGCGAGGGGGCCTTGGCCTCCGGATCGGCCGGCAAGACGAGTTGACGACCCTCCAGGGCGCCTCGTCCGGAGGCGCCATTGGCCTCGCGAAGCGCCATCACCTTCGGGTGGCACTCCGCCACCACCTCGGCGATGGCGCTGGAAGACAGGCGCAGACCTCTCACCGCCCGGAAGGCGGCCAGGTCCTTGGCCATGTTGCGGGCGGAGCCGAAGCGCGCCTCGGGGTCGACGGCGACCGCCCGCTCGATGATGCGGACCAGGTCGGCGTCGGTGCCCGGCGGCACCCGCTGATCGATGGAAGCGTAGTCGCCAGCCGCGACCTTGAACAGCAGCTTGGCCATCGTTTCGTTTGGATAGAGTTGCTCCCCCGAGACGAGCTCGAACAGGATCGCTCCCATCGCGAAAATGTCGGAGCGGGCATCGACGGGGTCGCCCCGGGCCTGCTCCGGCGACAGACTTCGGGGCCGGCCACGGACGATGCCGGGCTCGGTCAGGCTGTGGCCGGAAAGCTTTGCGAGGCCAAAGTCGAGAAGCTTCGGGACCCCGTCGGCGCCGAGGAGGATGTTCTCGGCCGCCACGTCCCGGTGAATGATACCGAGGGGCGTCCCGTCGGGTTTGGCACGTTCGTGGGCGTGGGCGAGGCCTACCGCGATCTGGCTCACGATCCCGCATGCCACGTCCACCGGAAGCAAGCGGCCCTCCCGGTAGAGCACGTCCAGGACCTCGGCCAGGGAGGGCCCGTCGACGAGCTCCATGACGAGGAACAGCTCGCCGCCGAAGCTGCCCGCATCGAGGACCTCGACCACGTTTTGGTGCTCCAGGGTGGCGGCCACCGCCACTTCGCGCAGGAACAGCAGGCGCAAGTTCTCGTCGGAGCTGTCGGCATCCAGCACGCGCTTGATCGCCACCTCTCGGCCGCCGTCCACGGCCCGAGCCCGGTAGATCTCGCCCATGCCGCCGGCCGCGATCCGGGCGCCCAGCTCGTAGCTGCGGGGCTGATGTCGAGATCGCAGGGTCACCGGCGCCGAGAGGCTAGCAGGCCAGTCACACAATTTGGAGCCGGCGCTTGCTCGATGGGCGGCGGTGCTCTACCTCGAAGACTCGGCCTGATGCGCGCGCTCGACGGTCACACCCAGGGATTGAAAGCCCGACAGATCCAGCGCCTCGAGGCGACCTTCCGCCGCAAAGTCAAAGGCGAGCAGCTGCTGACCCCCGAGCTGGCCCGGCACCTCACCGAGCTCAGCCAGGAGCTGAACGTTCAGCTTGGCGTCCTCGTCGACCGCAGCGGCTCGGTGGAGCGGGTGATCGTGGGCGACGCTTCTCGCCTCTACCTGCCCGACATCGGCCGCGCCCGCGGCGGCGAAGGGCGCCTGCGGGGTCTCCGCCTGATCCGCACCGAGCTCCGTCCGGAGGGGCTGAGCCGAGAGGACCTCGCCGACCTGTCCAAGCTTCGCCTCGACGCGGTGGTCGTGGTCCAGGTCGACGGCGCCGGTCTGAGCGGGCCGATTCACTGGGCCCACCTGACGCCCGGCGAGGACCGGCGCATCACCCCCATCAGCGAGACCTTCGGCTCGGCGCATCAGCTGCCGCCGGACCTCATGCTGCGGGTGAAGGCGGCCGAGTCCGAGATCGGTCGCAACGTCACCCAGACCACTCAGGCCGAAGTCCGAGAGGACGCGGTGGTGGTCGGCGTATGGGCGGCGGGACCCGGCGTGCGGCCCGAGGCGGAGGCGTCGATGGTAGAGCTCAAGGAGCTGGCTCGGACGGCCGGGGTGCGGGTGGTGGAGGAGATCATCCAGGTCCGAAAGGAGGTCGATCCGCGCACCGTTCTCGGCCGAGGCAAGATCGAAGACATCACCCTGCGGGCGCTGGAGCTCGGGGCCGAGCTCCTGATCTTCGATCGCGATCTGTCGCCGTCCCAGCTTCGAGCCATCACCAACGAGACCGATCTGAAGGTCCTCGACCGCACCCAGCTCATCCTCGACATCTTCGCTCGGCACGCCAAGAGCCGGGACGGCAAGCTCCAGGTCGAGCTGGCCCAGCTGCAGTACACATTGCCGCGCCTGGTCGAGAAGTCCACCGCCATGAGCCGCCTCACGGGCGGTATCGGCGGCCAGGGGCCGGGTGAAACCAAGCTCGAGATCCATCGACGCCGGGCCCGAGACCGGATCACGCGCCTGGAGCGCGAGATCGAGAAGCTGTCTCGTCAACGTGCCCTGCGCCGCAAGCGACGTCACGACGGCCGGGTGCCGGTGGTGGCGATCGTCGGCTATACCAACGCCGGCAAGTCGACCCTCCTCAATTCGGTCACCAACGCGAGCGTGGTGGCCGAGAACAAACTCTTCGCCACCCTGGATCCGACTACTCGCCGCCTCCGATTCCCCGAGGAGCGAGAGATCGTGCTCACCGACACGGTGGGCTTCATCCGCGACCTGCCGAAGCCCCTCGTGAACGCCTTCAAGGCCACCCTGGAAGAGCTGGAGGACGCCGACCTCATCCTCCACGTGCTCGACGCGTCGGACCCCCGGGTCGACGACAAGCGTCGAAGCACCGAAGCCCTCCTCGACGAGCTCGGCGTCGGGGACCGGGACCGATTGGTGGTCCTCAACAAGGCCGACGCGACCTCCAAGCTCATGCTGGCCGCCTTGCGCAAGGTGACCGGCGGGGTGCCGGTGAGCGCACTGCGGAAGGAGGGCTTGCGCGAGCTGATGGAGCTGATCGAAGGCCGCATCTTCGATCAGGCGCCCCTCCCTCGACCGGCGGTGGGACCATTCTACGAAGAGGCCGTTGGCTATCTTCGCGACCTCGCCTCGTGAGTCGTCTCAGGCCGGCTCCGCTGCGGCCGGACCTGGTCGTATCCGCCCACGCTTCCGATCCCGATCTCGCCGGGGTGTGGGATCCGGGGAGTGGCCGCCGCTTTCAGCTGCCCAGGGAGGCCCTGGACGCCGCCCGGCACTTCGACGGGCAGCGCAACCTCCAGGCGGTAGCGGAGGCCATCGAACGGGAGGGGGGGCCTTGGATCGCGGAAGCGGTGCTGCGGCAGCTGGCCGAAGATCTGGGCGCCCTGGATCTTCTGGGCTCCGGCGTCGCCCGCCGGGCCCCGGCCGCCCCCCAGCCCCAGTGGGAGGTCGAGCCGGCTCCCGCAGATCTCCCGATAGAGGTCCATCCCGAGGCGCGCTTCGCGTGCGAAGGCGTCGGGAGCTGCTGCCGGAGCGGCTACCTGATCCCTTTGGACGCCGCCGGCGCGAAGAGGGTCCAGCGCGCCGCGAAACGAGAGGGGATCGAGGGCGATCTCGTGGTGCTCACGCCCTCCCGGCCCGGGGCAAGCTGGACCTGGGCCTTGGACAACGATCCGAGCTGCCCCTTCCTCGCTCCCGGCAACCACTGTCGCCTCCACGGCCGGGCGGCGCACCCGCCCGCTTGCCAAACCTTTCCCCTCGCCTTCGTTCGGCTCGGGGTCCGGGTCCTGGCCACCATCACCCACCGCTGCGGCTGCGGGGCCCTGGGCCGCGGGCCCAAGCTCTCCGGCCGCATCCGATCCTTGGCCGCCAAGATGCGACAGGGACCGGTGCCTCGGGTGCCGCCCCGTCTCCGGCTCGACGACGTCCGCTTCGGCGGGCTCAGCGTGCCTGAAGCGTGGGTCGTCATCGCCCGGGAAGGCGGCGGCGCCATCGACATGTTGGATCGGGCCTTCGCGGCGGTGGGCGGCGAGGCGGGACCTGCCCCGGAGGCGCCCGGTCTCTCCGGCCTTCGGGCCCGCCTGCAGGCTGGGCTGGGCGACGACGAAGATCCGGTGCTTCAGGCCGCGGTGGCCGGCGCGGGCCATCCCATGGCCGAGGTCCACCGGCGGGATCTCGCCGCCTCGAGCCTGGTGGGCAATGATGACCAGGTGGAGGGCGAGCTGGAGCGCTTCGTTCGCGACCATCTCTTCGGCCTTCGCCCTCTTCATCACGGAACCTTGACGCGGGGTCTGTTCGCCCTCGCCCTTGCCCTCGCCGACCTGCGGGCCCGGCGCCGAGAAGGCCACCTCGAGCTGCGGATCGCCTTGATGATGTGGGAGGACGCCTTCGCCTCCCCGGGCTGGCGCGGCTTGCTGGGACCGGGAGGACCGCTGGCCGAGGAGCTCGCCGACGCCGGTCGGGCCCGGCAGTGGGCGGCCGAGCTCCTCCGCGCCTCATGAGCCCGCGGCTGCTCGGGCTGTCGCTTCTGCTCGGGGTGTTGGTCTTCATCTCCTGGGTGCTGCTGTCGATCCCCGGCCTCTCGGCGCCGGACGCGGCGCCGGAGGGTCTCGCCCCCCTGGCCCTCCGCGTGCCGCCGGAGACGCCGTCGGCGGTGGAGCGCGTTCCGTCCCACGAGCCCGGGCCGGCTCGGGTGCTGGAGGTGGAGGGGGATCGGCTTCGGGTCGAGACCGCCTCCGGCGAGCGCCTCTACGCGGCGGGGGAGCTGCTGCCCGACGGCCGGGTGGTGGTCGGCTTCGACGGGGGTCGAGTCCGGATCTTCGACGGTGAGCGTATTTTGAGCGGCAGCGGCGAGGCGTGGACACCGGTGGAGGACTTCGAGCTCCCCCCGGCCTGGGGCCCCGAGTTCCCGCCTCTCTCCGAAGGCCTGAAGCGTGCGGTCCTCGACACCTTCGACTCGATCTTGCTCGACCCCAGCTCGGCCCAGCTCGCCGTCGATGCGCTGCTCGACGCGGGCGAGATCATCGTTCCGGTGCTCGGCCGCCGCATCGGTCGCAGGCGAGCTTGCAGCGCCCAGTTCGTTCTCCCGGACGGTCGAGTGGTGGCGCCGCGAGACGAGGGGGCGCTGGTCTTGGTGCTCCTGGAGGCCCTCACCGGTCGCCATTTCGGTGACCCCAGCCAGGTGCGGGACCCGATCGAGCGAGAGGAGCTGGAAGCGACCTGGTCCGCCGTTCTCGGCCTGGACGCTCAGTCCCCGACGCGGTGAGCCTCGTGTTTGAGCTCTCGGCGCATCAGGCTCTGCACCGCCAGCTTGGCGGGGCGGTGGGCGTAGATGACCTCATGGACCTGCTCGGTTATCGGGAGCTCGACCCCCTCCCGCTGGGCGAGACCCATCGCGGAAGCGGTCGTCTCGACGCCCTCCGCCACCTGGCCCATCTCGTCCAGGATCGCCCGGAGCGTCTTGCCCTGGCCGAGGGCCAGACCGACCCGGCGGTTGCGGGACAGATCGCCGGTGCAGGTCAGGACCAGGTCGCCCATGCCGGCGAGGCCGGCCAGGGTGGTGGGTTCGGCGCCCATCTTCACCGCCAGGCGGGTCATCTCGGCCAGGCCTCGGGTGAGGATCGCGGCCCGGGTGTTGAGGCCTAGGCCCAGGCCGTCGGCGGCGCCGCACGCGATCGCGATGACGTTCTTGAGGGCGCCACCGATCTCCACCCCCACCACGTCGTGGGTGTAGTAAGCCCGCAGCGAGTCCGACGAGATCAGACGCTGCGCCGTCTTCACCATCGGCTGGTCGCAGGAGCCGATCACGATGGCGGTCGGATGGTGGGCCGCCACCTCCTTCGCGAAGGAGGGCCCGCCGATGAAGCCGGTCGGGTGGCCCGGTACGACCTCTTCGAAGACCTGGCTCATCATGGCGAGGCTCTCGGTCTCGATCCCCTTCGACGCGCACAGGATCGGGACCCCGGCGTCGAGGTGAGCGGCGGCCCGCTTCCAGGTGTCCCGGGTCTGCTGGGAGGGGATGACGGAGAGGACGTACTCCTTGCGGTCCAGGGCCTCTTCGAGCTCGGAGGTGATCGACAGGCGGTTTGGGAGGTCGTGGCCGGGCAGGTACTGCTTGTTCTGGCGGTCCTCCCGCAGCGCCGAGGCCTGGGCCTCTCGCCGACACCACAGGCTGACCCGATGGCCGGTGTCCGCCATGTGCTTGGCGAGGGCGGTGCCCCAGCTCCCGGCGCCCAGCACGGCGACGTCGACGCTCATTCGGTCAATCCAACACGGGCGCGGCCACCGGGCAACTCGGGGGCTCAGGCCTTGGGCCACACGCTGGAGACGCCGGTCGAGCGGCCCGAGCTCCGCCAAGCCTGGGCTTCGTAGGGACGCAGGGCCGACAGCATCGCCCGCACGGCGAAGGGGTTGCCGAGCATCTTGGACCAGTGGGGCTCGAGCTCGAGCAGCATGATCTCTGCGCTCTCGAAGCGGTCCTTGGGACGGCGGGCCAGGGCCTTCATCAGGAGCTGCTCCAGCTCCGGATCCATGTCCGGCGTCCAGTGGCTGGGGCGCGGGCAGCGAGCCTCGGCCAGCTTGCTCAAGGCCTCTCGCTCTTCGTCGGCGGAGAAGGGGGCGTGGCCGGTCAGGAGCTCATAGGCGATGACGCCGGCCGCAAAGACGTCGGCCCGCCGGTCCACCGCTTCACCCTGCAACATCTCGGGCGCCATGTAACCCAGCTTGCCGAGGGGGACGTCGCTCGAGTCGCCGTAGGCCTGGACCTGGACCACGCCGAGGTCGCCGATCAGGACCCGTCCATCGAAGCCGAGGAATACGTTGTCGGGGGTGACGTCACGGTGGACCAGGTGAAGAGGCTCGCCGCCGGCGCTGTGGGCTTCGTGCATGGCGTGCAGGCCGTCCAGCACTTCGCTCACCACGAAGAGCCCGAGATCGATCGGCAGCGGGAAGCCTTTGCTCTCGGTCTCTCGCATCGCGGCTCCCAAGCTCGCGCCGTCCACGAGCTCCAGCGCGAGGAACATGCGGTCCCCGACCTCTCCCGCGTCCAGACCCTTGACCAGGGTGCTGTGCTCGAGCATCAGCGAGAGGTCGGCTTCGGTGGTGAACATCTGTCGGACCTTGGCGTCGCCCTTCCATTCGTCCTTGAGGACCTTGAGCGCGCAGTCCCGCTCGTGGTCGGCGCGACGGGCCCGAAAGACATGGCACATGCCGCCTTCGCCGAGGCGCTCCAGGATCCGGTAAGGCCCGAACTCGATCTCGGATCCGCTCACGTCAGCCACGCTACCGCGGACCGGTCCACGGGAACATTGCCTCATCGCGTCCGAGGGGCTACCGGAACCCTGATGCGTTGGACCAGCCTGCTCTCGGTCGGCTTGCTCATGGTGGCCTGCCAGGAAAAGCCCGCCGAGCTCGAGATCAAGGGGCCCAAGACCAGCCTCGAGTCGATCCATGGCGATGGGAGCCTGCCTACCTTCACCAAGAAGGGGCAGGAGCTGAACCTGCGGGTGTCGGCCTTCGACGAAGAGGGGCGCTTCATGGGCGCGGCCAAGGACGTGCAGTGGGACGTAGGGGATCGAAGCGTCGCCACCATCTCCCGGTCGGGGGTGCTCACGATTCTTTCCAGTGGAGAGACGGAGGTGGTCGCAGAGTCGGGCGAGCTTCGGGCTACCGCCCCGGTGGTGGCCCAGATCGTCGACGCGGTGAGGCTGAGCGGCCCCGAAGACGCGCCGACGAGCAAGGAGGGCCGGACGAAGCTCCCCATGGGGGAGACGATCGAACTGGAGGTCGAGGTTCTCGACGACCGGGGTGAGCGGATCGAGGAGCACCCGATCGTCTGGGAGGCCACGACCTACGCCGCCTCGGTCGATCCGGCCGATGGCAAGGGCGTGGTCGAGGGCCGGGCCATCGGCTTCGCCGAGATCATCGCCCGGGCTCGGGGCACCCAGGTCACCGGGAGCTGGAACGTCGAGGTTACGGACTGGCCCCCGGGGAAGGGCCCTCGCTGAACGAGGCCGCGCTTCGGGCCCGGATCCGGGCCGAGACCGAGCTCGTGGCGACGGCCTCGGTGCCGGAGCTGAAGCTTCACCTGGTCACGCCGGATTGTCGCCTGTGGCGTGGGACCGAGGCCGAGCTCGCCGAGCTGGGCTGGCCCGAGCCCTACTGGGCCTTCGCGTGGGCCGGGGGCGAAGCGCTCGCGCGGCACGTCCTCGACCGGCCGGCCGATTTCGCGGACCAGACCTGGCTCGACGCCGGCGGCGGTTCGGGCCTGGTCGCCCTCGCCGCGGCGAAGGTCGGCGCCCAGGCCCAGGCTGTCGATCTGGATCCAGTGGCCGAAGTGGCGACCCGCCTCAACGCCGAGGCCAACCGGCTGCGTGTCGAAGCCTGGACCGCCGATGCCCTCGCCGAGGCCCCTGAAGTGGACGGCGTCTTCCTGGCCGACCTCACCTACGAGGCCACCCTGGTGGAGCGGGTCGCCGGCTGGTGCCGGACCTGTCGAGACGCCGGCGTCGAGGTCTTGCTCGCCGACCCAGGCCGAGGCTTCGTCCAGCGTTCCCCCCTCGCCCCTCGGCTCCAGTTCCTCTCCGCCCACCAAGCCTCCGCCGACGTCGGCGAAGCCCACCGCATCCGAACCCCCGTCTATCGCCTCCGCTAGTGCCCTGAGTCAGCAAAACCTTGAAGAAGTCCGGCCGCCCTTCGCCCGATCTGGCCCGACGGCCCTTCGGGCCGCCCTTTGGGCTCATCGCTTGCGTAGCTACGGCTACGCGCCCTCTTCGTCGGACCACCTCGGACGAAGCTCGACTCGGCCTTTCTTTTTCAAGTTTCTACTGACTCAGGACACTAGTCCGCGGGGCGGCGTTCGATGCGAGCTCCCAGTTCGGCGAGGCGCTCGTCGATGCGGGCGTAGCCTCGGTCGATCTGCTGGATGTTCTGGATGGTGCTGCGGCCCTCGGCGCAGAGGGCGGCGATCACCAGGGCCATGCCGGCGCGAATGTCGGGGGAGGACATCTGGGCGCCGTACAGCCGGGCCTTGCCGGTCACGACCACCCGGTGCGGATCGCAGAGGATCAGTCGCGCCCCCATCGAGGCCAGGCGGTCGGTGAAGAAGAGTCGGCTCTCGAAGAGCTTTTCGAAGATCAGCACCGTGCCCTCGGCTTGGGTGGCGGTGACCACGGCGAGGGAGGTGAGGTCGGCGGGGAAGCCGGGCCAGGGCGCGTCTTCGACCTTGGGAATGGCGCCGCCGAGGTCCGGACGCACCACGAGGCGCTGGCCGCCGGGCACCACCAGGTCTTCGCCGTCGGCCCGGAAGTCCACGCCCAGCCGGCCGAAGGCGATCCGGGTGGCCCGGTGTTCGGCGGGGCGGGCGCCTTCGATCCGCAGCTCGCTCTCCGTCACCGCTGCGAGGGCGATGAGGGAGCCGACTTCGATGTAGTCGGGCCCCAGGCGATGTCGGCCCCCTTGCAAGCTAGATTGCCCATGGACGACGAGGCGATTGGTCCCCACCCCGTCGATGGGACAGCCCATCGCCTGGAGCAGATGACACAGGTCCTGCACGTGGGGTTCGCTGGCGGCGTTGGAGAGTACCGTCGTCCCCTCGGCGAGGCTGGCCGCCATGAGCGCGTTCTCGGTCGCGGTCACCGAGGCTTCGTCGAGGAAGACGTCGGCGCCCCGCAGTCGGTCACGGCACTGGAACACGAAGCGCTGGGGGGAGGATTCGACCTCGGCTCCCAGACCCTCCAGAGCTAGGACGTGGGTATCGAGCCGGCGCCGGCCGATGGCGTCGCCGCCGGGAGGCGGCAGCTCGGCCCGCCCTCGCCGGGCGAGCAGGGGCCCGGCGAGGAGGACCGAAGCCCGGATCTTCTTGGCCCGCTCGGGCGAGATGACGTCGGCCTTCAGGTCTCGAGCGTTCAGCTCCAGGACCTCGCCCTCCCAGCTGACCCGGACGCCGAGCTCCTCCAGCAGCTCCAGGAGCACGAGCACGTCCCTGATCCGGGGGACATTCTCCAGAACGACGGTCTCGCTCGTCAGCACCGAGGCGCAGATCAACGGGAGGGCCGCGTTCTTGTTGCCGCTGGGGCGGATGCGGCCGTGGAGGCGGTGGCCGCCTTCGATTCGAAAGACTTCGCTCATGGTGCGCACGCTGGAGGAACGCGGCGTCACGCCCTCGCTCCTCCCTTGGATAAGGGGGGTGCTGAAAAACGGCTTCACCCGTCTTCTTCAGCACCCCCTTAGTTTCGAAGAATGATGTCGCCCCTGCGGGTCAAGGCGCGCACGCTCGAGGCCCCCCCGCCGACCGTGACGTCATAGGGTCGCCCCGAGGGGCGGAGGGGCAGACTGGGATGCTGCAGGATGATGCTGCCGGCCTGCGTCGTGGCCTGAACCCGGGCCGAGAGGGGGACGGGGAGGATGAGCTCCAGGTCCCCGAGCTCCACCTGCGCCCGAACGTCGGCCCCCGAACGCAGCTCCGCCCGCACGAAGGCGCCCCCCGAGCCCGCGTTGATCGCGGCGTCGCCCCGAACCGGGTCGGCGGTGACCGGCCCCGCCGCGCGAAGGTCGAGGTCGCCGTCCATGTCTCGGGCGCGGATGCCGCCGCCGAGCACCCTGGCCTCGACGTCGATGTCGTCGGGAAGCATCACTTCCAATACCCCCGACAAGCGAGCTTGTTCGAAGTCGAAGCCTACCCCGCCCGGCGCCTTCAGGGCCACCCGGAGGACCGACCCGTCCTGCTCTGTCTCGAGGCCGAAGGCGGCGCGAGCCAGGTCGAGGCTCTCGGTGCTGGAGGTGGTCAAGCTGATGGTGCCGGTGGCGGTCAGCTCGTCGATGCGCCGCCGCCCGCCGATGTCGAGGCCGACGTCGGTGTCGAAGACCACCGTCGCGACGCCGGCCGCCGAGAAGCTGTGGTCGATGGCGACGTCCTCGGAGAAGGTCTCGCCGTCACAGGCGCCGGCCGCGAAAGCGAGCAGCGTGAGGCCAGAGGGCCAACATCGGGAGATTTGCACGACGTCGCGCCGGAATGTAGACGCTTTGAGGCGGCCCTGCCACCACCTCCACGATGCCGAGACGAAAGAAGGTCGAACTGCCCCGGCACATCGTGGTCGAGGGTCCCATCGGGGTCGGGAAGACCACTTTCGCGCAGGCCCTGGCCCAGCGGATCGGCGGGCGCATCGTCCTGGAGGAGGTGGAAGAGAACCCCTTCCTGCCTCGCTTCTACGAGAATCCCAAGGCATACGCCTTTCAGACCCAGCTTTTCTTCCTCCTCTCGCGCTTCCGTCAGCAGGAGAGCCTGCTTCAAGAGGACCTGTTCCAGCGAAACACCGTCGCGGACTACATCTTCCAAAAAGATCGCATTTTCGCCCACCTGAACCTGGGCGCTGACGAGCTCTCGCTCTACGAGAAGGTCTACGGTCTCCTCGACGCCCGTATCCCCGCGCCCGATCTGGTCGTCTACCTGCAGGCCCGGACCGAGGTGTTGATGGATCGGGTCCGGTTGCGAGGCCGGGCCTGGGAGCGGCCCATCACCGAGGCCTACCTGGAGACCCTATCCCGCGCCTACGCAGATTTCTTCTGGCGCTACGACCGCAGCCCGATCCTGACCGTGAACACCTCCGACATCGACTTCGTGGAGCGAGAAGAAGACCTCGAGGACTTGATCGATGCGGTGCGCCGGATGAAGAAGGGGGTGCAGGTGTATCACCCGGTGAGTCGGAGCTGACGTCCAGCCGACGGCCGTCACCTCGTCCGAAGGGCGAGGGCCGGACCGAAGGCTCAGGCGGCGCTGGCGTCGGCCAACGGGGGAGACCGAGGACGGGCGATGACGTGCATCGACCCTGTCAGGAGGTTCTCGATGAGTGAAGTGTCCAAGCCCAGCTCGCCCGTTCGGGCATCCACGCTGCGGCGCATGAAGAAGAAAAAGACCCCCATCAGCATGGTGACGGCCTACGACGCCACCTTCGCCTGGCTCTTCGATCAGGCCGGCATCGACGTGCTGCTGGTTGGTGACTCCCTGGGCATGGTCGTGCAGGGCCGGGAGAGCACCCTGGAGGTGACGGTGGACGACATGGTCTACCACACCCGGGCCGTGGTCCGCGGAAGCGAGCGGGCCCACGTCGTCGCCGACATGCCCTTCATGAGCTACCAGGTCGACGCCGCCGAGGGGCTGAAAAACGCAGGGCGCCTGCTGAAGGAAGGCCACGCCCACGCCGTCAAGCTGGAGGGCGGGGCCGAGTATGCCTCCACCGTGGCCAGGATCGTCGGGGCCGGCATCCCGGTGATGGGCCACATCGGATTGCTCCCGCAGTCGGTCCACGCGATGGGCGGCTACCGGGTCCAAGGCCGCACGGCCTCGGAAGCGCGCCGAATCCTGGAAGACGCTCGGGCCTTGGTCGAGGCGGGGGCCTACGCCCTGGTCCTGGAGGGGGTGCCGGCCGAGCTCGCGGCGCGAGTGACCGAAGACGTGGACGTGCCCACCATCGGGATCGGCGCCGGCGCCGGTTGCGATGGTCAGGTGCTGGTCGGATACGACCTCCTCGGCCTCAACTTGGGGCATCGGCCCAAGTTCGTCCGCAGCTTCGCCGAGCTCGGCGCCGCTACCGTCGAAGCGGCCCGGGCCTATGCGGAGGCGGTCCGGGACGGAAGCTTTCCGACCGAGGAGCACGCCTACGCGGCCAAGGAGCGCCTGTTCGGGCCCCGGGCCCTCGACGGCGAGGAAGAAGACGGCGACGCGCCGCCCTACGGCGCCGTATCCTGAGTCATGGAGGTCGTGCACGAGGTGGGCGAGCTGAAAGCTTGCTTGCGGAAGCTGCGGGGCACCGCCCTCGTGCCCACGATGGGGGCCCTGCACGAGGGTCACCTGTCCCTGGTCGACATCGCGCGCAAACACGCCGAGCACGTCGTGGCGACGGTCTTCGTCAACCCCAAGCAGTTTGGTCCGAGCGAAGATCTGAGCAGCTACCCCCGCACCCTGGAGGAGGACGCTGACGCCCTCGCCGGCGCGGGCTGCCGGCTGCTCTTCGCGCCCTCGACCGAGGCCATGTACCCGCCGGACTTCGATCTGCAGGTCCGCTTGCCGAAGCTCTCGAGCCCACTTTGCGGCGCCCACCGCCCCGGTCACTTCGACGGCGTGGCTACGGTGGTGCTCAAGCTGCTCGTCATGATCCGACCCCAGGTGGCAGTGTTCGGCGAGAAAGACTTCCAGCAGCTCACCCTGATCCGTCGAATGGTCTCCAACCTGGAGATGGACGTCCGCATCCTCGGCGGCCCCCTCATCCGGGACGCGGACGGCCTCGCGCTGTCCTCGCGCAACGCCCTCTTGAGCCCGGCCGAGCGGGAGCGGGCCCGGAGCCTGTCCCTCGGCTTGCGGGCGGCCGAGCGCTTGTACGCCGAGGGTGAGCGGGAGGGCGCGAAGCTCCTCGCCGCCGCCGCGGGGCCCATGGTAAGCGCCGGTATCGAGCCTGAATACCTGGATCTGCGACGCTTTCACGACCTCGAAGTCCTGGCCCGAGCGGACGAACCCTGCGTCCTGCTCGTCGCGGCCCGCATCGGCTCGACGCGGCTGATCGACAACCATATCCTCCGCCGCCCGTGAAAGGCTCGCCCGAAGGAACCAAGCTGGTCGCCAAGAACCGGAAAGCGCTCTTCGACTACGAGGTCGTGGACACCGTCGAGGCTGGCCTGGTCCTGACCGGCACCGAAGTGAAGTCCCTTCGAGACGGCAAGCTCCAGTTCAAAGACAGCTTCGCGGCCGTACACGACGACGAGCTGTGGCTGCACCGGGCCCACATCGCCGAGTATCCGAACGGCAACGTGTTCAACCACGAGCCCACCCGGAGTCGAAAGCTCCTCCTGCACCGCCACCAGGTGGACCGCTGGGCGGCTCGCACCCAGGAGAAGGGCCTGACCATCGTGCCGCTGGAGGTGTACTTCAAAGCGGGCCGCGCCAAGGTGAAGCTAGGCCTGTGCCGCGGCAAGGCGAAGCACGACAAGCGCGCTTCCATTCGGGATCGGGACGAAAAGCGCGCCGCCGCCCGGGCGCTCGAGGACTGAGCCCGTGCCGGGCCTGCTCCCAGGACTCATCGTGCACATCCTCGCGGCCGGGGCCCCCGAACCCGTCCTGCCGGCGGCCTGCCTCGCCCCCGGAGAGGGCCCGATGACGGCCTACGCCCGAGCCCGCCAGGCCTTGGACGCCGCCGACGCGCCCCAGGCCCTGGCCTGCGCCCAGGCGGGGCTGGCGCGAGCGCCCGAGGATGGGACCGGTCTGCTCCGCTACGGCGAGGCCCAGGCGCTGTACGCCCTCGGCCGCCTCGACGACGCGGCGGTCGCGGCCGAGCGCGCCCTAGCGGCCGGGCTTCCAGAGGACCTGGGGGCGGGCCTGTTGGCCCGGATCCACGCCGCCGCGGGTCGGGTGAGCGCTTCCCGCGCGGCGGCCCTACAGTCCGGCACCCTGGACGGGCAGCTGTGGGCAGCCGCCCTGGGCGAC
Source organism: uncultured Myxococcales bacterium (assembly GCA_964477875.1). Classification (GTDB taxonomy): domain Bacteria; phylum Myxococcota; class Kuafuiibacteriia; order Kuafuiibacteriales; family Kuafuiibacteriaceae; genus Kuafuiihalomonas. The sequence continues at coordinate 43 of CAYZFR010000080.1, read as the reverse complement.
GCGCCCTCCGCTCGCGCCGTCCGTCGTCTGGCCGGCGGCGGGG
>CAYZFR010000079.1:7138-16448 GCA_964477875.1 uncultured Myxococcales bacterium | reverse complement strand
CACCCCCTGACCCCCAACGGTGCCACCCACTTCCGCGTCCCCACCCTCACGAAATCGCTGTTTGCACGCCCTTCGACGCGCGCAAACACATTCGCAAGACAAGTTGCGAAAACGGGTAGCACGCTCAGGGGGCGGGCTGGTTTTCGCAGCCTTGGGTTGAGAGGCGGTTTGGATGATTTGGGTCGAGGTGGAGCGGCGGGGCGTCGGCGTATCGAGGAGGTGTTCGCAGGCCTGGGCTCGTGAAGGCGGCGGCTGAGAATGACTTGCAATCGCAGCTCGAAGGCATAACCTTCGCCCGGTCCGAGTGGCCAGCATCGGCCACGCTGGGCACTGGGCGACGGGCTCCATGCACCACCTGCTCCTCTGCTTTCTCTCCCTCGCCGCGGGCGCCTCGCCCGAAGAGGGCGAGGTCTCGACCTCCTCACCGGCGCTCACCAGAGACGACCTCCAGTACTTCGATGATGAGGCGCAACCCGAACCCGAGGGAAGCTCCGAGCCGTCTTTGACACGCACTCCGCCTGCGAACAAAACCGATCTCCGCTTGATGGACCGGGTCTCCATCTTTGGAGAAGAGATCGATAGCCCACGCATCGCCGGCTCGGCCCACGTGGTCGGCAACGAAGATCTGCAGCGCTACGAACAGAACGACATCCACAAAGTGCTCAGCCGGGTCCCGGGGGTGTACGTCCGCGGAGAGGAGGGCTACGGGCTGCGGCCCAACATCAGCATGCGCGGAGTCGATCCGAACCGCAGCTCCAAGATCGTGCTCCTCGAAGACAACATCCTCCTCGGACCCGCTCCTTATTCCGCTCCCGCGGCCTACTACTTTCCGCTTTTGACGCGCATGACTTCAGTCGAGGTCTTCAAAGGGCCCGCCGCCATCGTCACCGGCCCCAACACCATCGGCGGCGCGATCAACATGACGACCCAGGCCACTCCGAGCGAAACGGTCGCCTATGCCGACGTGGCCGGAGGCAACGACAGCTTCCTGAAGCTGCATGCGTACGCCGGGACCGGAGCCGAAAATTGGGGCCTGCTCGTCGAGGGCGCCCATGTATCGACCGACGGCTTCAAGGAGTTCCAGACCGAGCCGTTCGCGTTCGCCGACGACGCCGGCACCGGCTTCGACCGCAACGACGTCATGCTCAAGGCGAGGCTCAACACGGACCTGAATGCGCCGGTCTTCCAAAAGCTCCGAGTCAAGCTAGGGTGGGGGTCGGAGGTCTCGGACGAAACCTACCTCGGGCTGACCGAAGCCGGCTTTGCCCGGTCTTCCGCGACCCGATACCCAGCCTCCGAGCTCGACCGCATGAGCTGGGACCGGCTCCTGGCCGAGGTCACGCACGAGATCTCCCAGGACGACTGGAGGCTTCACACGACCTTCTACCGCCACGATTTCTGGCGGCTCTGGCGGCGACTGGACGGCTTCGCCCTCGGTGGCGAGGGTCTCAACGAGGTCCTGCGCGCCCCGAGCAACGAGAGGCTGGTCGACGTTCTGACCGGAGCCGCCGACAGCGCTTCCCGCAGCGAGAACCTCCTCATCACGCTCAATGACCGCAGCTTCGTGAGTCAGGGGATTCAATCGGAGCTCAATGCAAGGTTTAGAACGGGGCCGCTGCTCCATGACGTTCGGGCCGGCGCGCGCCTTCACTACGATCGCGTCGAGCGTGACCACGATTCCGAAGAGTACGCGATGGTCTCCGGTCGCATGCTGCAGGCGGACGCGCCCAAGTTCCCCACCACCGACAACCGGGACACCGCCTTGGCCGGCGCCTTGTTCGTTCAGGATCAGCTGAAGTGGAGCAGGTTGACGGTCGCGCCCGCAGTTCGCCTGGAGGTCATTCGAATCGAGCGCGAGATCCAAGAAGACGACCCCACCTTCCTGGTGCGGCCTGATCGGGCTCAGACCAACATCGTCGCTCTCCCTGGGATCGGGGTGAGCTACGGCCTGACACGGCAACTCTACATCCTGGCCGGAATCCATCGAGGATTCAGCCCCGCAACCCCACCTTCGGCTCGACCCGTCAATGCGGCCGACGACGTCGACACCGTGCCGCCAGAGTTGTCCTGGAACATCGAGAGCGGGCTGCGCTTCGTCGGTGAGAAACTGACGCTGGAGGCCATCGGTTTCGCGAACCTCTACGAGAACTTCGTCGTCAACTGCACCCGCTCGGCCGGCTGCACGACGGCGGACCTGGACGAGCAGCAGAACCTCGGGAGAGTCAACACCGTGGGGCTCGAGACCCAGATCGAGGGGCGGACCCAGCTCCCCTTTGGCCTCACAGGTTCGCTCGGTGTCGTCTACACCTTCACCCGGTCGACCATCGAGAGCGATATCGTGGATGGGGTCATCAGCACTTTCAATGGCGCAGAGGCGGGCGATCGCTTCCCCTTCCTGCCGCTCCACGTCGGGCGCCTGACCGCGGGGCTGGGCAACGAGCGCTTCGACGTCGGCCTGTCGATCCGGGGCCAGAGCCGGACCTACGATGCACCCGAGGGCGCGGTGCCAGATGAGGGTGAGCTTCGGGATGCTTTCTTCACTGACGCCTTCGCCGTGCTCGACGCCAGCGCCCGCTACCGTCCGACGACCTGGGGCGAGCTTTACGTCACCGGAACGAACCTGACCGACGCGCGCTACGTCGTCGGTCGTAGGCCCTTTGGCCCCCGGCCCGGTCAGATCCTGACCGTGTTCGCCGGCCTGAAGCTGCGTCATGGTGGATGAAGACGTTTTTCAGCCCTCCCCTAGCCTGAGCGCACGGACCATCCGGGGGCTCTTGTCGGGGCTGATCTTCATGACCGCCTGCGGTCCGAGCGATCTGGCCGCGCCCCTGTCCGCCGTGGAGCTCGGCGAAGAGCTGTTCCACGACACCGCCCTCTCCCAAAATCAAACCCTGGCCTGCGCCACCTGCCACGATCCCGAGCGAGGCCACGTCGACCGGCGGACCGATCCCGCCGGCTCGATCCGCCCGGTGTCAGAAGGAGACGATGGCGTTTCCTTCGGAGGCCGCAATGCGCCCTCGATCCGCTATGCCTTCTTCGCGCCCCCGTTCAGCAAAGGCACACGTGAGCGGGTCCACAAGCAGAGCCGAAACCGCACCTATGAGGGCTACTTGGGGGGGTTCTTCTGGGACGGACGGGCGGCCACCTTGGACGAGCAGGCGGCCGGTCCTCTGCTCAACCGGATCGAGATGGGCATGCAGGACGAGGCTAGCGTCGTGGCCCGCGTCGACGACAACCCCCGGTACGCCCGTTCTTTTCGAAGCTTGTTCGGAGACGAAGCCCTCGACGAACCCGTCGCGGGCTTCGCCGCCATGACCGAGGTCATCGCCGTCTATGAGCAGGAGGCCGACGTCTTTGCGCCCTTCGACTCGAAATACGACCGCTCGCTCCGCAATGAAGCCCAGCTCAGCTTCAAGGAGCTCACAGGCAAGGCGCTGTTTTTTTCCGAGTTCGCGAACTGCGGCATTTGTCATCAGCTGCACGCGGTCGGCGATCCGGTGAACAAGACCCGTGAGCCGTTCACGAGCTTCGAGTACCACAACGTCGGTGTTCCTCCGAACGCCGAGGCCCAGGCCCTGAGCGGCGTGGCGGCGCCCGACGTCGGCTTGGCCGCCAACCCCGCCATCGACCCTGCCGACCGGCCGGGAGCGCGGGGAAAGTTCAAGGTTCCGACTCTTCGCAACGTGGCCGTAACCGGTCCGTACATGCACAACGGTGTCTTTCGAGAGCTGCGAACCACAGTCGAGTTCTATGCTCACTTCATCGACCCCGAGGGGCGGGCGCTCAACCCAGAGACGGGCGCACCTTGGAGGTCGCCGGAGGTGCCAGATACGGTCGCGCGAGACCTCCTGCGCGTCGGCGATAAACTGACGGACCTCCAGATCGAGTCCTTGACCTGCTTCCTCCGCACGCTGACCGACGCCCGCTACGAACACTTAATCCCGGACGAGCCGGGCGTCGACTGCGCCGACTGAGCGCCGCTCTGTGCTTAATCGCCGTCGGTGAAGGTCAAGCCCAGGTCCACGCGGAGCGCGATGGGGACCTCCCGTCGCAGCGTGAGCTCCAAGTCCGAGAACGCGACGGCAGCCGCCGTTTGGTTCTCCTCCTCCGCCGCCGCGTCGGCGCGGTCGAGGACGGCGTTGAGTAACGCGACGTCTGACGCGAAGCCGTTCGCCTCCATGGCGGCGAAGAAGGTCCGGCCTTCGCCGGTGACTCCGGTATCGGTCGAGAAGAAGGTTCGGATAGCCCCGATGCCGGCGCGGATGTTGTCGAAGAAGCTCCCCGCAAGCTGCGCGTCGGGTTGCGCCTGGAGCTTGCGGCGTCGCAGGTACTCGACGTGCCGAATGATGGCACGAAGAAGCTCGGGGACGGGCTCGGCGCCGTTCCTGAGCTCGCCCTCGATGAGGAGGTCTCTGAACGCACGCCCCGTGTCGAGGAAGGAGGTGGTCCAGCCGTCCTCGATGTGTTGCGCTCGTCGCTTCATCAGCGCCGCCATGCCTTCGGTGTAGGCGCACTTGCGCGCTCTCGCGTCGAAGTCGGCGACTACATCGACGAGCGCGGTCGAATGGTCGGGTGTCGTATCCTGAAACAACAGGACCTCTAGCGCGAGGAGACCCACCTCGCGGAAATTGAGGGCTTCGAAGAAGGCTGCGTCGAGCGTCGCCTCAGAGCTCAGGTCCCGCTCGATGGCGTCTTCGACCGTGTTGGTGAAGTCGGTGCCACGCTGTCGCATGGACTCCACAAAGAGGATCGAAGGGACGATGATGTCGTCATCGAGAGGACCAAGATTGTAGAGCGCCGCTCGGTTCCAAGTCTCCGCGGTGTCACGCCACTGCTGCTGGGCCTCGCTCAGGGACGACTCGGTCCGGGCCTCACAGAGTGCAGCGATCTTTGACTCGAGTTCCCCGGCCGAGGTCGTAAACGTCACGAAGGCGTCGACGACTGTACCGTCGACGGAGGCGGCGAGCGCCGGCTGGAGGTCGGTCCGGGATGACGCCTCGCCGCCCCCTTCGCCGCCGCAGGCGGCAGCGAAGAGGCAAGACGTGGAGAGGACGGTGGTGAGCGTCGCGCTTCGTGGGTTCATGGGCTCTTCCTAGGCGAGGGTGGTGACGAGGTGGTTGTCCCAGCGTACGGACCGGTCTCGCCAGCGGGCGTCCAAGAGGCTGGGGTCTCGAGCGTCGACGCGACGGACTTCGCCGAGCGAGCTGGAGAGGATGAAGTGTTCTCCGCTGAGGGAGGCCGTGATGCCGGAGACGTCAGCAAAGGAATGAAAGCCCGCAATCTCACCGGAGTCTGCATGCCAGAAGGCGGCGATGTCGCCCCGGGGGCTGGTCAGGCCCACGACGCGGGTCCGATCCGAGGCGCCCGCGCTCCCGACGTAGTCGTTCATGGCTGCGTAGAGCCCCATGGGATCCTCCAGGTAGACCAGCGGCTGTCCGGGGCGGTGGATGGCGCCGAGCGGCAGGACCCGATCGTGATCGAGGGCCTCTCTTTGCAGCTGTAGACCGACGGCCACGGTCCCGTCGTCCAACACCGCGATGTGTCGAATGCTGGACTTGGGCTCCGGGAGTCGGTGCTGAGAGATCCTCGCGCCGCTCGCGAGGTCGACGTAAGTGAGCGACGGATCCATCCGGTCGAGATTGAGCTTCTCTCGCCCGCTCTCGGGGCGGGTCAGAATTCCGCCATTCGCGACGACGGCCGTCGCTCCGTCCGGCATCAGCGCGACCTCGTGAGGGCCGATGCCGTAGGTGTCGAGCTCGTCGATCTGGTGGTAACGCTGCGTCTCCCGCACGCCGAGCTTGCCCTGCCCCGTGCCCTCGTCGGCCTCGCTCGTGTACAGGCGGGCACCGTCGGGCGAAAAGAAGCCGTGCCCCTGAAAGCGACGTCCCGGGCTCGCGAGGATGCGCTGGACGATCCGACCTGCCCGAAGGTCGACGAGCATGCTCTCTAGGCCGGGACGTCGGCCGAACATCGCGACTTGCTCGGGCCGAGACGGGTGAACGGCCAGATCGTGACCGCGAAAGGGGGCCGAAATCTCGATGGGCTCCCGACCGCCCGCGATCAGGCCGAAGGTCCCGTCCGAATCACCTCGGGCCGACACCCATCGCTCGCGAGGAGGCGTCCTCTCATGGGGGCCGCAGCCCGCCCCCCACGCGAGGATAGGCGCGCCTGCGCCCGCCAGGAAGGCCCGGCGGTGGAGATTCAAAGCGACCTCACAAAGGCGAGAAGCTGAGCCCGCTCGTTGGCCGACAGACGCGCGAAGCTGTCGCGGCTCGCTGCTGCTTCGCCACCGTGCCACAGCACCGCTTCCTCGATCGTTCGGGCTCGCCCGTCATGTAGAAAAGCAACGTCGCTCCCGATCGAGCGGGCAAGCCCAACCCCCCAAAGGGGCGGCGTTCGCCACTCCGCGCCGCTCGCTTCGGAGTCCGGACGCCCGTCCGCCAGAGCGTCGCCCATGTCGTGAAGAAGGAGGTCTGTGTATGGCCAGATGACCTGAGCCGAAAGGTGAGGCTGCTGGTCGTCGAAGCGGGTCTCGAACCGAGGGGTATGGCAGCTTTGGCAACCCACGGCGTAGAAGGCGTCTCGGCCGCTGCGCACCATGGGATGGTCGGGCATCCGTCGCTCGGGCACGCCAATGGACCGGACGAAAGCGAGCAGCACGTCGAGAAGCTCGGCCGAGATCTCATGGCCATCGGGCCCCCGCCCGTGGGGAGCCCGCCGGCAGCTCTCCTCAGCGGCGGTACACACCTCCTCGTCATGAACGGGATTGGTGATGCCCATGTCGTCGCGAAGGGCAGCGCCGACCTGGTTGAGCAAGCTGCTCTGATTCGCCTTGAGGCCGAAGCGGCCGAGGACCCGCTCGCCGCTTGTTGGGTCCTCTACGTAGTTGGGACGGCCGGAGATGCCATCGCCATCCCGATCTTCGGGGTCGGCTTGGGCCAGCAAGGCCTCCTGCGGGATGCGTTCCAAGAGACCCATCCCATGAAGGGGTGGAGTCGCCCTTAGCGCGAACTTGGTGTTCGGGTCAGGCGGGCCATAGGCCCAACCCTCGATCGCCAGCTCGGGACGACGCAGCGTCACCACTCGTCCGTCTGGATAACGGAAGAGGCGCTTTCGCCAACGAATCTGCGGCTGCGCCTCGGGAGGGATCGGACTCGGCGTCTGGGCTCGAGCCCCGGGGACCAATCGCAACTGATGAGCGAGATCCGTCGACTGGACCTGAAGTTGGCGCCCGTACGTGGGCTCGGGCCTTGGGCCCCTTCCGTTCGTCGAGGTCGGGAGGCTCAGCCGTACCACCGTGGCCAGCGTCAACGGCCCATCCGTCGTGCTGGCGGCGCCGCGACCTCCGGCGGTATGACAGCCGAAGCAGCTGCGGGCGTTGTAGAGCGGTCCCAGGCCGTCGCGGGCGTCCGTGCTGCTGGGCGCGCGAACCCAGGGCTGCCGGGCCAACGCGCGGCCGGCGTAGAATTCGGGCTTGCGAGCGGTGCCGAGGTTGGCGGCGGGTTTATCGAAGGACGGCCGGGGCTCGATCGAGATGGATGTCTCGCCGCCCGGCGCGCGCTCGGCGGCGTCGACGGGCGGCGAGAGTGAGCGCTCGCGGCAAGCAGCGAAGACGAGGGTGAGGGCAAAGACCGGTAGCATGGCGCGCCCCGCGCACCCCCCTAGGTCTCGGCCATCTCCGCGCGCCATGGGCCCTTGGACCCCGAACTCCTCAGCAGGAGGAGGTCGGGTTCGTGGTGTCGCACTCCGAGGTCTCGGGGTCGACGACCTGATCGGGCGAGCCGAGGTCCAAATCCCCCGCGATCTCGATGAACTCGTTCGACTGCGCGTTGAGCGACCGGATCGTGTCGATCATCGGCTGGCTGTTGTTGCCGGGGACGATCTGCAGGTCGACGGGGAGCGGGTTGGTCGTGTCCCTGGCGAGGGCGTCGACGGCGTCATAGGCCGCGCGGGTGGTCCCCAACGCAGCGGTGATGTCGTCGGCCAGGGTGGCCAGCCCAACCTGACGGAGGTACGCGTCGATCCCCGTCCCGGCCGTCGCCCGCCCGGTGGCGTCCACCGTGCCGTCGAGGTCACTGTCGTAGCCCGGGTAGGCCCCCTCGTACACGTAGCGCACCCCCTCGGCGTTGAGCACGATGTCTCGGTGGGTGTTGTCCGAGAAACAAGAGTGCTCGTCCTCCTGGGAGTTTGCGGACAGGGCGATCTGCATGCGCTCGCCCGCGAGCTCGCCCTCAGAGAGATTGCCCATGCCGGCGAGGATCTCGAGCAGGAAGCCCTTGGCCTCGTCGAGATCGGCCGGGTTGGTGAAGGCCGCGCGATAGGGACCATCGAAGTCGTCACGCACCTGTGTCAGGTCATTGACCAGCTTGTCGGCGAGCAGCTCGATGAATTGGGCGCGCCTGGTGCAAAAGAGCGCGTCGCCGTTCACGTTGCCCGCCCCGCTCGTGCAGTCCGGGCCCTGGATGTAGTCGGTGTGGGGACGCTGACCCGGGGTGGCGTCGCGAGGCGCGTCGGCGCTACCGCCGGCCGTCACGTCCTGCCCCCAGAGCAGAAACTCGATCGCGTGGTAGCCCGTGATGACGTCGCGCTCGTCTTCGGCCGACACGTTGGCCTCGAGCAGGTTGGCGTCGATGGTGATGTTGGGGGAGTTGATGATGTTGTTGGGGACCGGATTTTCGACGCCGGTGGCGTGAGAAGAGACGTTGATTTGATCGTCGCCGAAGTCCGTACCCTCGACGACGTAGTCGATGAGGCCCTCGCCCAGAGGCCAGGCGTTGAGCTCGCCCTCGGGGCCCTCGTCGCCGTTCGGCCGAAGGTCGATGGGGCTGTCGCGGAATCGATAGACCTCGGTCGGACCGTAGGGCTCGTTGGCCACGCGCCAAGCGCGGCGGGCCGCAGCCAAGGTCTCGGGGGTCGGGTTGGCGGTCATATCGTTGATCGCCGTGCGCAACGCCTCCGCGGTTTCGACGGCGTCGGAGTACATGGCCACCGCGAGGTCGACGTTGGTGGTCAGCACCTGGCGAATGCCCGCGAGGTCGTTCGGGTCGGTGGTCCCGCCGCCGCCGTTTTCGCCGGCAGGCCCGTCATCTCCGCAGGCCGGGGCGAGGGCGAGGCCCGCCGCCACGGACACCGCGCAGAGGAGGAGTGGCTTCTTGGTTTTCTTCGCGTTCATTTTCGAGTCTCCAGTCGTCGCAGGCGCGCCGCGACAGCCCGACTTCCTGCCTCGGCTCTGTTGTTTTTGCAAACTATTCTCAATCTCAAATTTCTGAGACCGGGCGAGGCGGTCATGGTCTCGGCAATGGCGGCCTAG
>CAYZFR010000079.1:0-7038 GCA_964477875.1 uncultured Myxococcales bacterium | reverse complement strand
GCTCCTCGTCGGAAGGATGCACGAGCTTCATGCCCAGCAGATTCCGCTTCCGGGTGCGGCTCTTGTTGGAGAGGTTGTGACGCTTCCCCTTGCGGGCGTGCTTGAACTTGCCGAGGCCGGTGACCCGGAACCGCTTGGAAGCGCCCCTCTTGCTCTTCATCTTGGGCATGGAAACCTCCCGTCTCCGCGACGGAGCCGAGGGTGCTATCACCCGAGGGCGCGAACGCCAAGCGTCAACGTGCGCCCCCGATCCCGCACACCCGCCGGATCCCGCAGCCCCCGCAGACCGCCGGCTCGGGCCGGGATGGACAGGCGCCCGAGATGCCCATGTGGCACAGCGCCATGTCGTAGCGAAGAGGGTCGCTCGGGCACAGCGCGGCCAGGCCTTCGGTGATGTCCTGGGCCATGGCCAGGCCTGGCGTTGTCCTCTCGGTTAACCCTAGGTAGCGCCCCAGCCTTGCCACATGGGTGTCGAGGGGCATCAACAGGTCCCGGGGCCGAAGCAGCCCCCGGCCGGCCCACGTCCCCAGATCGGTCCCGTCGGCGGGCCGAACCATCCATCGAAAATAGAGCGCCAGCCGCTTGGCCGCTCCGCCGCCCTCCAGGGGCGACGGCAAGAGGTAGCGCAGTCCGTACGAGAGCTCCCCCCCGATCTCCTCCCGAAGCGCCCTCGAAAGCCGCCCCATGGCCGCGATTCCGGTCCGACAGGCCGCCCCCGGCGCCCGGCCCGAGGCCCCGTCGCTCGCCGGTGGCGCCGCCCAGGCGTGAAGGGGCGCCTGGGCGCGCAGCCGACCGATGGCCCCGGCGAAGCGCCGCAGGTCGCTCCCTCGCTGAAAGCGGTACACCAGGCCCTCCAGCCGCCGCAGCCGAGCCTCGGAAGCCACCCCTCGGGCCGGCGAAGGCCCCAAAAGGTCCAGCACCGCCGCCGCCTTCGCCCGGACCACCGACGCCCGGCCGTAGGCCAGCATCGCGACCAGGAGCCCCGCCACCTCCTGGTCCGCCGGATCCTCGTACCGATGCACGAGTTCGACGGGGTCGGCTCGCAGCTGGGCGCTGCGGTCCACCCGGGTCAGCAGCCGCTCCAGCTCCGCCTTCAAGCGGGGGTGCGGAAGGTGTTTCGAAGCTAGCGGCTTGTCCCCCGCTCCGCGCCCTTCGACAGTGAGACGGCCCATGCGAACCCTCGTGGTGGAAGATCAGCCGGCCTTTCTCAAGTCCGTACTCGCGCTCCTCCACACTTCCTCCGAGGTCAGCGTCGAGGGCGTGGCCAGCACCGCGGCCGAAGCACGGCGCCTCCTCCACCATCCCACAGGCTGGGCCCTCGTCCTCCTGGACCTTGGCCTTCCCGACGAAGACGGACTGAGACTCATCCCCGAGATCCGCCGCGCCGGGGCCGAGGTGGTGGTCTGGACCGTCGACGACGACCCGACTCGGGGGCTTCAGGCCCTGCGGGCCGGCGCCGCCGGCTACCTGGTCAAGGGGGCCCAGGCCCAGGAAGTCCTGGCCGGCCTTCGCGCCGTGGGCCAAGGAGGCGCCGTCCTTCAGCCCCCCCTCGCCCGGGCCCTCCTCCAGTCCCTGGGCCCCGAGCCGGTCGAGGGCGCCGTTCTGACCGGACGGGAGCGGGAGATCCTGGAGGTGGTGGCTAAGGGCTTCTCGAACCCCGAGATCGCCGGCCTCCTAGGCCTCTCGGCCGCCACCGTCCGCACCCACCTGGAGCACGTGTTCGAGAAACTCGACGTGAGTAGTCGGGTCGAAGCCGTGACCGAAGCCATCCGAAGAGGCATCATCGCCGTGTAGTGCTCGGCCTCGTCTTCACCGCGCTCCTCTTTGCCGCCCCCGAGGGCCCAGGGCCTGACGACCCGACCCGGGCGAGCAGCGGCGTTCGCCCCCTCGCCGTCGAGGCCTTGTCCGAGGCCCAAGCGGCCGAGGACGCCGGCCGGCCCGCCGACGCGCTGCGGATCCTCGGTCGGATGGATCCCAGCGGCCTCGAAGACCGGGTCGCGCTGCTGAAGGCCGAAGCCCACTTCGCCCTCGGCCAGACCGATGCCGCGCTGAAAGCCTACCGAGACGCCGAGTCGACGGCCCGCTACGCGGCCCTGCGCCGTCGGGCCCGAGAGGGTCTGACCGAGGTGTACGGCGCACTCGGCGCCCATGCCGAGCGGGTCCGAGTCTTCGAAGGTCTCCGCCCCGACGATCCCGACCTCCGCTACCGCTGGGCGGACAGTCTCCGAGAGCTCGGCCGGGACCAAGAAGCGCTGTCGCTGTTCATGCAGCTCTACATCGAAGACCCCCGAAGCTGGCTGGACGATGCGGTTCGTGCCCAGCTGATCGACCTCGACGTCACGCTGAGCCCCAGCCAGCGAACGCGCCGGGTCGAGGCCTTGCTCGACCGAGGCTACGCGACCCGGGCCTCGGCCGAGCTGGCTCGTCTCGAGCTGAGCCGCCGCGAGAAGCTGTGGTGGGACTACCGCCTGGCCAAGGCCGGCGCCGGCAGCGTGCAGCTGGCGCTGGACGCCTTGCGGAAAGACGATCCCAGAGGCGCCCACGGCGACGAGGTCCTGTTTCAGCTCGGGCGCCTGGCCCTCTCCGCGGACGAAAACGAACGGGCCCGTGACCTCTTCGACGAGCTCGTCCAGCACTTCCCTGGCAGCGAACATGCCGCCGAGGCCGAGTACTTGGCCGGCTGGATCGAATACGCCGGCGAACGCTACCTCGAAGCGCGAAGGCGCATGAACGCGTACGCGAAGAGCCGGCCCCGGGACCCAAGAGTCACCGAGGCTCTCTGGTACGCCGCCTGGTCCAGCTACCTCGGCGAGCTCTACGACGAAGCCCTCGCCGACTTCGGAGCCCTGCTCACCCGCTACCCGCGCTCGGACCTCGTGCCCTTCGCCTGGTACTGGAGCGGACGGGTGCACGCCCAGCGCGAAGACCCAGAGGCCGCGGCGTCGGCCTATCGCGCGGCCTCCCGCGCCGCCCCCTTCAGCTACTACGGCTTCTGGGCCCGGCGACGACTTCGCGCCATGGGGCAGCAGGCCCACGAGCCAAAAACCGAAGAACCGATCCTGCGCTTCGACGTCCTACAGATACTGTCCGCGCTCGGCCCCGACCGACCGCTGACCATCGACCGCGCGATCGAGTTCGCCAGGATCGACCGGGCCGAGTGGGCGAAAGAAGAGCTCGACGCGGGACTCGAAGCCCTCGGGCCTCCGGACAGCTTTCGCGCCAAGGTCATGCGGGCCGACCTGTGCCGGGAAGTTGGCGGTCATCGCGCCGCCTTCCGGCTCGCGCTGCGAACGAGCGCGGCGGCGAGCCAGGCAGCCGCCGGCGATTTTTGGGCCTGGCGGACCTATCAGCACCGATTCCCCGACGCCTTCCCGAGCGCAGTGCGGTCGGCCGCGGCCGAGCACGAGGTCCCCCCCGCCCTGATCTGGGCAGTGATGCGCACCGAGAGCCATTACCGGCCCGACGTGCGCAGCCCAGCCGGCGCCATTGGCTTGATGCAGCTGCTCCCTGCGACCGCCCGGGCGATCGCGGCTCGAGTGCCCGAGGCCCGTCCCCTCGCCCGCGACCTACAGGACCCGGCGTCCAACGTATGGCTGGGCGGCTGGTACCTCGGGCAGCTGGCGGAACGATTTCCGGGCTTTCTCCCCGCCCAGATCGCGGCCTACAACGCCGGCCCCACCGCGACCCAGGGCTGGGTCGACGATCTCGCCGACCAACCGACCGACGAATTCGTCGAGCGCATTACGTACCGAGAAACGCGTCGCTATGTGCGGCGGGTGCTGGAGACCATGTGGACCTATCAAGTGCTCTACGGTGAAAGCGTCACGCCCATCTCGGCCCGGGCCGAAGTCTCGCCAGCGAAAGAAGATTCGGTCCGCTTCTGATCCCCGTCAATGGTCCTGGACTTTGCTAGGTTCAGCCGGTGCCGGAACTTTCCACCCTTCTGAATCCCGAGCAGCTTCGGGCGGCCCGCCATGTCGAGGGTCCGCTCCTGATCCTGGCCGGCGCGGGCTCCGGCAAGACACGGGTGCTGGTGCACCGGGTCTACAACCTCATCGAAGTCAAGGCCGCGAAGCCCTGGCAGATCATGGCCGTCACCTTCACCAACAAGGCGGCCCAGGAGATGAAGGACCGTCTTCTCCAGCTCCTCGGCCCCTCGGCTAGAGACGCTTGGATCGGCACCTTCCACTCCATCTGCGCCCGCATTCTCCGCCTCGAAGGAGAGCGACTCGGCTTCAGCCGCAGCTTCACGATCTACGACATGGATGATTCGAAGCGGCTCGTGAAGTCCATCCTGCAGGAAGTCGGTCACGAAGCAGCGAACAAGGCAGCCATCGTGAGCGGCGTCCTCAACGAGATCGACCGAGCCAAGAACGACGCCATCGAGGCGGAAGAGTTCAGCCAGCAGACCTCGCCCTACGACACGCCTCAACGCCGAGCCGCCCGCAAGGTCTATCCACGCTACCAGCGGGCCCTTGCGCGCTCCAACGCGATGGACTTCGGTGACCTTATCCTTTGGACCGTCCACCTGCTGAGGAAGGAGGACGAGATACGCCAGCGACTCGGCGACCGCTTTCGCTTCGTCATGGTCGACGAGTTTCAAGACACCAACAAAGTCCAGTACGACTTCCTCAAGCTCCTCGTCGGCGCCCACCGGAATCTGGCCGTCGTCGGCGACGACGATCAGAGCATCTACCGCTGGCGAGGCGCCGACGTGAGCAACATCTTGGACTTTGCCCAGGCCTTCCCCAGCGCCGAGGTCGTCAAGCTGGAGACCAACTACCGCAGCAGCGGACACATCCTGTCCGCTGCCAACGCCGTCATCCGCCAGAACAGCCGCCGCCACCCCAAGACCCTCCGCACCGAGGCCGAGGACGGCGCACCGGTGAAGCTCGCCCTCGTCAATCGGAGCGAAGAAGAAGCGGCCCTCGTCGCCCGCACCATCGGCGACTCGGGTCGTCCCCCGTCGGACTTCGCGGTCCTCTACCGAAGCAATGCCCAGTCCCGCCTCTTCGAGGAGGCCTTCATGCGCGCCGACATCCCCTACGCCTTGGTGGGCGGAACCGGCTTCTACGATCGGATGGAGGTGAAGGACATCCTCGCCTACCTGCGCGTGACCGCGAACCCGAGCTCCCGTGGAGACTTCGCCCGCGTTGTGAACACGCCCCCTCGGGGCATCGGCGCCAAGACGGTGGAGCGCCTCCGCAAGGCCGGCGAAGCCCACGACCGAGAGGGCGCAGAGCTGTTGAGCCTGCCCGAGCCAGTGCTGAAGGAGGCAGGACTGTCGGCGGCCGCGATCAAGAAGCTTCGCAGTCTCGACGCCCGGCTCTCGGAGTGGAGGGAGCTCGCGGAGACAGCGAGCGCCACCGAGGTCGCGAGCCGCATCATCGAAGACCTGGACTACGTGGGCCACCTGGAGAGGTCCGACCCCACGACGGCCGAGGACCGAGCCGCCAACGTCTCCGAGCTCGTGAACTCGATCGCCGAGTTCGAAGACACCCTGAGCGAAACCGAGGAAGACGAAGCCGAGGGCCTCGGTTTGGCCGGCGCCCGGACGCCGCTTCAGGCCTTCCTGGACGGCGCGGCTCTGGTCAGCCCCGCCGACACCTCCAGCGACGGCCACAAGGTCGTGCTGATGACGCTTCACAGCGCCAAGGGTCTCGAGTTCCCGGTGGTGTTCATGGTGGGGATGGAGGAACGCACCTTTCCCAGCCAACGCGCGGTCGACGATTTGGATCCCGAGTCTCTCGAAGAGGAGCGACGGCTCTGCTACGTCGGCATGACCCGAGCCGAGGAGGAGCTCATCCTGGTGGCGGCTCGCTTCCGCCGGATGTACGGACGAGAGGAGGTTCGCCTCGCTTCGCGCTTTCTGGGCGAGCTGCCGGACGGCATCGTCGAGACCCTTGGCGGCACACGCCTCGAAGACCTGGAGTGGAGCTCGGGCCGGAGCCAGGACCACGGGCCCGGCGACTCCCATGTCGAGTACGACCTTTCCTTTCAAGGCGTACCGGATCCCTACAGCGCGCCCGCCCCGACCATGCGAGGCGGCTCGGGCTCGCTCCAACCGGGCGCGAAGGTCGTCCACAACCTCTTCGGAACCGGCACTGTGGTCGAATCCGACGGCGGCGGAGCAGAAGCGCGCCTGACCATCGACTTTCCGGACGCGGGACGTAAGCGCGTCGTGGCCCGCTTCGTTCGACCCGTCGCTTGAGGCCCGGTGCCGGCCATTGGGGCGAGAGGCCCCCTGTGCTATCTCGGCCTCGATGGAGGTCCGGTGCAGCCGGTGCGCAACGGACTATGTGTTCGACGGCTCCCGTGTCGGCCCCCGCGGCGTCTCGGTAAAGTGCGCCGCCTGCGGCCACGTGTTCCGGGTCTATCGACCCGATGAGGGTCCACGGCAATGGCAAGTCCGCCACGCGGACGGTCGCCGGGTGGAGTTCAAGGAGCTGACCACGCTTCAGCGCTGGATCGTCGAAGGCCGGATCAGGCGCGACCACGAGATCTCCCGGGACGGCGGCACCTGGAAGCCGCTCGGAGAGATCAAGGAGCTCGCCCCGTTCTTCGAGATCGTCGAACGCGCCGAACGGGCCGAGCGCACCAGCAACGACCTCCTCTCGGCGCCGGTAGCGCCGATGAGCAGCGAGCGCTCGAGCTCTTTGCGCAGCCACATTTATAGCCCCGCCGACCTGGAGCCGGTCCGGGAGGCCGCGCGACGCGAAGGCGAGCGGCCGGACACCGAGCCCGACGGCGCGCCGCCTCGGCCGCCCTCGCAGATCGGTCCGCCTCGATTTCCGGTGTCCATTCCGGACGAGATCACCGGCGACCCGCCGCCCGTGGTCCCACGCTACGGCGGCTTTTTCGCTGCGCTCATGGTGCTCGTCCTCGTCGCCGGCGCCGCCCTCGCCTGGTGGAGCGGCCGCCTGACCGGCGCCCCCGAGCCCTCGAGCCTCATGGCCTCGGCCGATCCAGCCCCGGTGCCGCCGTCCCCGCCGGCCGAGCCCGCCGTCGCCGCACGACGGACGGACGCGGTCGCCCCCA